>JAQUKG010000001.1 GCA_028719245.1 Candidatus Altimarinota bacterium
ATCTAAATGAAACTAAAAAATCATATTTAAATTTTTTATCAGAAAAAGAAAAAGTTATAAATATTTTAAAAAATTCGTATAAAATAAAATTAAGAGGTGAGAAAATATCAAAAGTTTTACCATCATATCAGCAATGAATTTTAGTTGATTGAAGTATGACAGATTTAGAATTTGTAAATTATATAGAAAATCTTTTAAAAAGTTTTAAATTAAACTCTCATTCTTCAGTTTGAATATCTGAATTAGTTTTAGTTGAAGATAAAAATAAGAATAATAGAGATACTATTTCATCCCAAATATTTTATATTCCTTTAAAATTAGAATTAGAGTGAACAAAATCAAACATTGTTGATTTTTTATATTTTTTACAAAAAGTTTGAAGAATTGAATCAGTTCAAGATGATAATATAACTTTTTATTCCGACAATGTATTAAATAATAATTTATTATGAAATCAAACTAATATTTATGAAAATAAAATAGTTGATATAGAGTCTATAGAGTTTTATGATTATATAGATACTTCTAGTAATCCTGCAACTCAAAAAGATGCTTTATCACTTATGTCATACATTAAAAATTGAGTAGAAAAAGATGAAACATATAAAATAAATATATCTCTAAGATTTTATGTTAAATGATTACCAACTTATAAAATAGAATCTTATATTGCAGAAACAATTTCATTATACAATAAGAAATTAAAACTAATAACTTCAAATTTAAAAAATTTAGAGTCAAAAAAATCATCTAATACATCTAATGAAGTACTAACAATTATTTCATCTTTAAATTCTATAAATACATATCTAAATGATTTAGAACCAACTATAAAAATATTACAAAATTGATTAAAAGGTAAAAATAATTATGATGATTTGTATTCTAAGGCTTTAAAAGTTAAGTATGATATAGATAATATTTCTACTGTATTAGACAGCAATATTAAAAAAATTAAAAATTAATATTAAAAGTATGAATTATAAAGAAATTATTGAAAATTTAAAAAATCTAATTTACTCTTGAGAAAATGTTCAACAAATATGTGATTATATAATTCTATGAGCCGTTTTATCAGGTGCATCAGATATTCATATTGAACCTTTAGCTTCATTTGTTAGACTTAGATATAGAATAGATTGAGAATTAAAAGAAATATTAGAATATCAATCTTTTTTACATCAATGAATTGTTGCTAGATTTAAAATACTTTCTGATCTTAAAATAGACGAATCTAGAGTTCCACAAGATTGAAGAATTAGTAAAACTATTGAAGAAAAACCTCTTGATTTAAGAGTATCAACTCTTCCAACAGTTCAATGAGAAAAGATTGTTATGAGAATAGTTGATAAATCAAAAAAAGTTCCAAAGTTAGAAGAATTATGAATAGAGGGAAAAAATTTAAAATTAGTAAAGAAATCAATATCTCTACCGAACTGAATTATTTTAACATCTTGACCAACTTGATCAGGTAAATCTACTACATTATATGCAGCATTAAGTGTTTTAAATAAGGAAAATGTTAATATAATGACTTTAGAAGATCCTGTTGAAAATCAAGTTGATTGAATTAATCAAAGTCAAGTTAAACCAAATATTTGATATACATTTGCTAATTGACTTAGGACAGCTCTTAGACAAGATCCAGATATAATAATGGTTTGAGAAATAAGAGATCATGAAACTATTGAAATTGCTATTGAAGCTTCTCTTACTTGACATCTTGTTTTGTCTACAATACATACTAATTCTGCCTCAGAAACTTTAACAAGAGTTCTTCAAATGTGAATCCAACCTTTTTTAATACCAGCATCTTTTAATTCTGTAATAGCACAAAGACTTATTAGAAGACTTTGTCCACATTGCAAAAAACAAATTTGATTAAATGAGTTAGATAAAGAAACTTTAAAGGATATTCAAAATGCAATAAATCTAACTGAAAAAGAAGAACTTTTATCAAGAGTTTGAGCAGAGATATTAAAATCCCCAAAATTTTATAAGCCTATTTGATGTGAACAATGTGATAATACTTGATATAAATGAAGAGTATGATTATATGAAGTATTAGAAATAACTTCATGAGTTAAAGAAATGATTCTATCTTGAGATAGTGCATTTAATATAAATAAACAAGCTATAAAAGATTGAATGATTTCTTTAGAACAAGATTGAATTATTAAAGCTCTAAATGGATTAACTTCACTTGAAGAAGTTTATAGTGTTGCAAAAACTCAAAATGCATAATATTTATAACTTATAATTTTTAAATTATGTCAGATTTATATATTCTAGATAGTGAAAAAAAAGAAAATATATCAAATAATAATGATTATAATGAAAATAATATAGGTTTATCAATAATTGATAAATTTAATATATTTATATTATCAAAACAAGCTTTAAAAATAAAACAAAAAGTTGTATTTTTTAGGTTATTGTCAACAATGATTAATGCATGAATTACATTAACAAAATGAATTTCAATACTAGAAAAACAAGAAAAGGAATGAACTGTATTAAAAAATATTTTAATACACTTTTTGAAATATTTAAAACAATGAAAATGATTTTCTGAGTGTATGAGTATGTTTAATGCATCTTTTTCTCCTGCAGAAATTGGTATAATTGAATCTTGAGAAAAAACTTGAAAATTAAATACAACATTAAGAGATTTGGCTAATCAAATTGAAAAGATAGCATCCATAAATTGAAAATTAAAATCAGCACTTATGTATCCAGCAATGATAATAGTAGTAGTTATTTGAGTTGTAGTTGTTATGATGACAATGGTTGTTCCAAAATTACTTGAAATATTCTCATGATCTCAAAACTTACCAGCAACTACTAGATTATTAATTACAATCTCAGATTTCTTCGTTGTATATTGGTGGTTAATAATTACATTTATATTATGATTTATAATTTTTGTTTTATTTTGGAAGAAAACTCCTAAATGAAAATATCATTTTGATAGAATTATATTAAAACTTCCAATTTTTTGAATGATAACTCAAAAAATTATTTTATCAAAATTTTCCAGAATACTTTCTTGAATGTTAAAATCATGAGTTTCAATAGTTGAATCTCTTAGAATAGTTTCTGATGCAGTATGAAATGAAGTTTATAGACAAAGGATACTTTTTTTAAGAGATGATGTAAAAAAATGATTAAGAATATATGAATCTTTAGAAGATGATCCTTTATTTCCAGAAATGATGGTTTCTATGATTCAAATATGAGAGCAAACTGCTAAAATTGATGAAATTATTTTAAAAGTAGCTGATTTTTATGATGAAGAAGTTGATAATACAATATTAGTAATTAATAAACTTTTAGAACCAATAATTATTGTTTTTATGGCAGTTATTGTTTGATTTATAGCAATAGCTATTATGCAACCTATTATGAATCTTGCTGACACCATTAGTAATAGTTAGTTTTAAAAGTTTGTATTTTTCCATAAAATATAATATAATGAAAGAAATTAAAATTAAATAAAAATTATGAAAAAAATATTTTACATTATTGTATTTTACTTTCTTTGCTTAAATAATGTTTTTGCAAGCCTATTAGATACAAAGAAAAAACTATGATTAACAACTAATAATCCAAAAGAAACTGTAGAGGCAACAACATCATCTTGATCTTTTCTTGATTCTCTTTGGAATGCCTTATATATAACATTATGGGGACTTATACTTTTTGCTTTGGTAATCTTATTAATTAAATTGGTAAGATTACTTTTTGAAGTTTGAATGACAAAGAAACTTGTTTATATGAAAGTTACACTTCCAAAAGCTGATTCAAAATTAGATAAAGAAAAAGAAACTAAAAAGGATTTTAAAGAAAAAACTTGAATGATGAGTATGTATTATAAAGCTATTCATAAACTAAGTGATGCCTGACTAAAAGATACTATGACAGATGCTGTTTTTGATCACTCAAAAGTATCATTAGAATTAGCTTATGAACATTGAGAATTAAGTTTTTATATAGTTACTTACGAATGATATGTAAATGTTGTTACTCAACATATTACATCAATATATAACGATGCTGAAGTTAGAATAATAGATAAAGAAAAAGAATATATAAAAATAAAGCCCGAATGATATACACTTAGAGCATCATCTCTTTGAAAAGATAAAGATGATGTTTTCCCAATTAGATGTTTTAAATATCTTGAAGATGACCCATTAAATAATTTTACAAATGTATTTTCATCTCTTGATAAAGAAGATAAAGCTGTTTATCAAATTATAATTAAACCTATTTGATCAAGGTGGAATAAAAAAGCAAAAAAAGCATCTTGATTGGTAGCTAAATGACAATATAAAAAGAAAAATAACATTCCTTTTTTGGATTTCTTTTGGAATCCTCTTGTTGCTTTAGTTCAATGAACGGATAGTATGGTTAAAGATGAAACTGCTCCTTGAGCTTCATCTTGAGATAGTTACAAAATATTCAATCAGGCTGAAACAGAAAGCCAAAAAATTATGTGAGAGGCAGCATGACAACCGGCTTTTAGAACTTCAATTAGAATACTTGTTGCTTCAAAAATACCAAAAAAAGCGGAAGAATGAGCACATGCAGTAATAGCAGCTTCTTCAATATTTACTGATGAGTATAATAATGCTTTAGATAATCCTCAATTTTATGAAGATTTTTTATATTTTATATTTACCCCTATAAGATATTTTGCCTTTCAACATAAATTAATTTGATTTTTTCAAAATGTTTCTATATTTTCAACAGATGAATTATCAACTTTGTTTCATTTTCCAGATATAAATTATAATAAATCACCTATTATAAATTGGCTAGAATATAAAAAATTAGCTCCCCCACATAATTTAAAATTTCCTCATGATCCTTGTATCTTAGAAGAAAAGATTAAAATTTGAACTAAAGAAATAATTGATGAAATAACTTGAGAAAAGAAACAAGAAGATATTTTTGAAATAAAACAAGTTCATAGACAACTTTGATGATTTCCAGTTTTTAAGGATTGAGTTTTAATGTGATTTAATGAATATAGAAATAAAAGAATTCCTATTTATTTTGATAAGAAAGATAGAGGTAGACATCATTATATTATATGAAAATCTTGAGGGTGAAAATCAGTTTTTATTTGATATTTAGCTCGTCAAGATATGCGGAATTGAGATGGACTTTGTGTAATTGACCCACATTGAGACTTAGTTGAAGATATTTTAGCATTTACTCCGAAAGAAAGAGCTCGTGATACAGTTGTTTTTGACCCAGCAGATGATGAATATCCAATGTGATTAAATATGCTTGAAGTAATAAGCGAAGATAAAGATGCCAGAAAAAGAGAAATGGACAGAGCTGCTATGGATGCTACAGAAATATTTATAAAAATATTTTGAGATGAGATATTTGGTCCTCGTATACAACATTATTTTAGAAATGGTTGTTTAACATTGATGGAGGATTTAGAAGATTGATGAACTCTAATAGATGTTCCTAGACTTTTTGTTGATGATGCTTTTATGAAATATAAAACTTCAAAAATTACAAATCCTGTTGTAAAATCTTTCTGGGAACATGAATATGCAAACACTTGAGATAGAGAAAAACAAGAAATGATTCCTTATTTCTCTTCAAAATTTGGGCCATTTATTACAAATACAACTATAAGAAATATTATTGGTCAACCAAAATCAGCCTTTAATATAAGAGAAATAATGGATACTAGAAAAGCACTTTTAGTAAATCTTTCAAAATGAAAAATAGGAGCTTTAAATGCACAGTTGCTTTGACTTATATTTGTTTCAAAAGTAAATATGGCAGCAATGAGTAGAGCTGATATGCCGGAAAATGAAAGAAAAGATTTTTTCATGTATGTTGATGAATTTCAAAACTTTGCTACCGAAACTTTTTGAGAAATATTATCAGAAGCTAGAAAGTATCGTTTAGCCTTGATAATGGCTCATCAATTTATAGCACAAATTGGATGAAATTGATCTAAAAAATGAGATAAGCCATCTATTAAAGATGCTGTATTTTGAAATGCTTGAACAATTATGTCATTTAAAGTTTGAGCCGAAGATGCTGAATATTTAGAAAAAGAATATGCACCTTTATTGTCTCAACAAGATATAATTTGAATTGCAAATTTTACAACTTATGTTAAATTGAATATAAATAATGCTACAACTCGTCCTTTTGATATGAAAACTCTTTGGGATAATAATTATAAAAATATTGAGGCAGCAAAAATTATTAAAGAATATTCTAGAAAAAAATATTGAAGAAAGAAAAAATATGTAGATATGGAAATTGAAGCTAGACTTTGAATAACTTAAAAATTAATTATTTTATATGAAAAAACTAATTATAAAAATATTATTTTCAATAACTTTATTATTTATACCTTTATTTACATTTGCGACAAACATAGATAATATAAAAATTGTAACTGAAGATACTTGAAATAATAAAAATAATACTTATTTAGATCAATTGTCATCAAAATGAAATTTTTTTTCTGTTTCAACTACTTGAGAAAAATGAGCTAAATACCTCTTATTAAATATTGCAAGAGATATGAGAGTTATGGTTTTTGCTGTAATTTTTTTGATGATTATAGTAATGGTTTTAAAATTATTATTTTCTGAAAGCACCGATGAAGAACAACAAAAGAAATTAAGAAAATGAATACTTTGGGCAAGTATATGAATAATGATTATGCAAATTTCTTTTGTATTTTACAATGTTATGTTTGATAAAGATGTAAATGCTGCTTTAGCTAAAAACACATGAAAAAAACTTATAGAACCTTTTGCTGAATTACTTATGCTATTGGCATCATTTGCATTTATTGTAATGGCTATATATGCATTTTATAGAATAATTACAGCTTGATGAGAAGAAGATAAAATTAAAAAATGAAAAACAGCTATTTACCATGCTATTATTTGATTTATAATCATAAAATTTTCTAATTTAATTGTAACAAATACTTTTAATCCTGATTGTAATTGATGAAGTTTAATATCTTATTGGGGAACAAATATTTGTGAAAATGTTAAAGATAATTCAAAAATAGTAATTACATTAATAAATTGGTTTAATACATTTGTTTGAATAATTGTAGTTTTGATGATAATTTATGCTTGATTTTTAGTAATTACTTGATGATGAGATGATGAAAAAACAAAAAAAGCAAAAAAAATTATTTTCAATTCAGCAATTTGATTATTAATATTATTTGCTAGTTATTTAATTTTAACATTTTTTATAATTCCAGAAAGTAAAATTTAATATATTGCTTATGAAAAAAAATCTTTTAAAAATATTTCTAATATTTTCTTTGTTTACTATAAATATTTGATTAGCTTGAAATATAAATTTTTCGGATGCATCACCTGCAACCTCAAAAATTAAAACGGTTTCTATATCTGAAAAAAGTTGAACTATTGAAACTCAAATTTCAAACACTACTTATAATGTTTTTAAAACAATAAAAATAGTTATATGATGACTTTTAGTTGTTTATATGGTTTATGCTTGAGCTTCAATGGCTCTTATGTGAGATGATGAAAAACAAGTTTCAACTGCTAAAAGAAGTATTTGGCATGCAATTGTCGCACTTTTATTTATAAATATACCTTGAACTTTATATCTGGCTTTCTCAGACAAAAAAACATCTGATGATGTAACCTCAAGTCTCTGAGATATTACAACTATTTATAATAGAAATATATTAATGAATAGTGATAATTTTAAAACAACTTTTTGATCTTTAATTACTTTTCTAGAAATAGCAATAGTTATACTAGCTGTATTTATGTTTATTTTACAATGAATAAGACTTATGTCATCATTAGATGAAAAGAGAGTTTGAGAAGCTAGAAATAAAATATTATGGTCTCTTGCATGACTTATATTTATATGAATAATGGAAGTTTGGAGAAATATGGTTTTTATTTGAGATTTCAAATGAACTGGACAAGACATGTTTTCAAAATTAGTAAATTTAGCATTATTCTTTGCTGGACCAATTGCTATATTTTTCTTAAGTATGGCTTGATATTATTATATCACATCTGGTTGAGAAGATGATAAAATCAAAAAAGCAAAAAGTATAGTTTTTAATACACTACTCGCAACTTTACTTCTTTTATGAATGTATACTTTCCTACTTGATCTAAAAACTTTAACTTTCTAATTTAATTTTATGAAAAAATTATTAATTATAATATCTTTATTATTTTTTCAATTATCTTTTGCCGATAATTGAGCAACAAATACAGCCACTCTTTGATGAAACTCTTGATGAAATCCAAATCCAACAAATTCAGTGATTACTTCTTGAGTTTCAAATGCAACAAATACAGCCACTCTTTGAAATTGAACCTCAAATACAGCAAATACAGCCACTCTTTGATGAACTTCATCAAATACCTCAAATGCAAGTTCTTCAAGCACCACTTCTTGATGAAGCTCAGATAATATAACAGTAAAGGTTACTGAAAAAATACCTTGAGCTGAATGTTGAGAATGTTCAAAAAAATGAAACGATGGATGATGTTTGGAATACACCTGTAAAGTCCAACCTTGATTTACTTCTATTACTTTAATGATTTGACAAATTATTAAATGGTTTACAGCAATTGCAGCTTTAGCTTGAGTTTGATTTATAGTTTTAAATTGAATGTTTCTTTCAATTTGATGAGAATGAAAAGATGAAATTAAAAAGAAAATTGTAAAAACTATAGCATGAATTATCTTATTACTTCTTAGTTGATTAATATTGAATATAATTGCTCCTTGGGTTTATAAATAATTTTTACCTTTCATATTTATTTTTTAAATCTTCAAGTCATATTTCATATATTACTGGTCTTCAATGAGGACAAGTTGAACTATAACTTTCTGTAGAATCCTTCAGTAACTTATTCATTTCAAATAAATTTAGTTTATTTCAAAATTTGATAGCACTTCTACAAGCTGTGTATGCAAATATTTTGTTTTTTATTTCTTCTAAACTTTTTGATTTTAAAATATTTCAATAAGCTATATCTCAAATAATTCATAAAATTAAATTGTTTAAATCTTCTTTTTTAACAAAATCTGGGATAGTATAAATTGAAATAATAGAGTTTCATAAAATTTCTATTTCAAATCACATATTTTCAAAAATGTCTTTATTGTCAATTATAATTTCTAATTCATTTGTCGCCAATTTTATATTTTCTGGAAATAATAATTTTTGAGAAAATTTTTTTGTGTCTAATTTTAAAAGTTTTTCATAAATTATTCTCTCAGCTAAAGCATGTTGGTCTAAAATGACTATTTTTCATTCATTTTCTACGATTATATAGCTATTAAATGCTTGTCCAATAATTTTTCATAATTTTGTATAATGTAAATCTCACGATTCAAACAAATTTACTTCATTTTTTGGTTTCTCCAAATCTCAAGAATTTTGTAAAATTTCTTTTGTAAAATTTATACTATTGTTTATTTTATATTGATTTGGATTTGAATAAGTATTTTTATATGGAGAAAATTCTTTAAAATTTGTTCAACTTCAAGTATAATAAGAAGGTATTTTTAATTCTACTTTAGCCTCGCTTGGTTGATGTAGAAAAGAAGAATAAGCAAGAGGAGTTATTAAACTAATTTTTTCTAATTTATCAAAAATAGCATGATAAACAGTTCTAAAAATATTTTGTTCATTTTCAAATCTGATTTCTTGTTTTCTAGGATGAACATTTACATCTATAATCGTTGGGTTTATAAATATATTTAAAACATAAGCTGGATAACTTCCGTGAGGTATAAATCTATTATAAGCATCAATTATTGCTTTTGAAATAATTATGGAAGTAATAGGTCTAGAATTTACAAAAATATGTTGTTTATTTTTATTTTGAAAATTTATTTTTGGATTAGAAATATATCAAATAATTTTTATTCAAAACATTTCAAAATTTACATCAAGTAAATTTTCAGATAATTCGCTTCAGTAAATATTATATATTCTAGTTTTTAAGGTTTCGTCTTCACTATATTTAAATATTTTTTTTCATTCACTCTCAAATTCAAATCATATATTTGGATTACTTAAACAAGCATTTTCTAAATAAGATAATATTTTTAAATATTCAGTTCTATCTTGTTTCAAATAATTAAGTCTTGCAGGTGTATTATAAAATAAATTATCAATTATAATAGTTGTTCAAGTTGAATGTGAAGATTTTGTGAAGATTTTTCACATTTCGTTATTATAATCTAGTTTGTAAGCTTCTAAACTATCGCTTATTTTTGATATTATTGATATTTTAGACACACTAGAAATTGAAGCAAGAGCCTCTCCTCTAAATCAGAATGTTAAAACATTATATAAATCTTCTAAAGATTTTATTTTTGAAGTTGTGTATTTATCTAGACATATTTCTAAATCTTTTTTTTGTATTCATTCTCAATTATCTGTGATAATAATTTGTTTTTTTCATCACTCTAAAATACTAATTTTTATATTTGTAGCACTAGCATCTATAGAATTTTCAATTAATTCTTTTACGACTGAAGCTGGTCTTTCAACAACTTCTCAAGCTGAAATTTGATTTATTAGATTTTTATCTAATTTAATTATTTTTTGCATATTATATTTATGGTTATTTTTATTTATTATATTGAAAAAAATATTAAATAAAGTTATTGTGAAGAATTTGTGAAAAGTATCATATTACATTTGACTTTTTTATTAAAACTTTATAATCTGCTAGTATATATTAATGTTCTTTAAAATCATTCGAAAAATAAATATAAAATTGGTTTTAGCTTGTTTTTGCAAAAGTATAAAGCAGGAAGAAAATATTCATCATCTCTATTATTTTCTAGAGAGCGAGAGAAAAATAATGATAAATGTTTTCTTCCTGAGTTATGCATATGCAAACTTCAGGTTAAGGCTTTAACCTTTTAGAGGAATTCTCTAAAAAAGAGTTTATCTAATACTCTTAAAAATATTAGGTCTACTATATTTATATAGTAATAATTGGCACCGAAGGAGGTTTTAGCCTTTTTCAAAAGTTTGAGTGTTAAATTTAGAAATTAATTTCTAATGTTCTAATATTCTAACTCTTTATTTTATAACTTATATTTATATATGAGTAATACTTTATTTAAAAAAGTTACTGCTGCTGCTGCTGCTTTATCTATTGTTTTATCAATAGTTGTTCCAGTTGTATGAGTACAAGCTGCTGATGATTCAACTTCTGCTGCTAATAGATTAGCTGCTTTAGGTGTTATCGTTGACAATTCTAAAGATCCTTCTAAATATAATTTAGGATCAAACATAACTAGAAGAGAAATGCTTAAAGTTATGATGAATTTATCTTCTGTTGAAGTTGGTGATACTTGTGAATGAAAATTTGCAGATTTACCAGCATCTGATTGGGGATGTAAATATGCTGAAGCTGCTTTAAAAGCTGGTTTCATTGCTGCTAATAAAAATTTCAGACCTAATGATATGGTTACTGAAGCTGAAGCATTAAAAATGATAATGCAAGCTAGAGGTGTTGCTAAAACAGAAGGTATAACTGATTGGGCTCAAGCTTATGCTGATGCTGCAGTTAAAGCTGGTATTTTAGCTGAAGGAACTAAAGTTTCTACTAAAGCTGCTAAAAGATCAATGGTAGTTGTTACTGCTGATACAGCTGTTACTACTACTACTTCTGCTGATACTACTGATACTACTTCTACTGAAGGAACAGATGATTTAAGTGGATTATTTGGAGATTTATTTGGTGATGAAACAGGAACTGATATGGGAACTGGAACTACTACTGATACTACTTCTACTGGAACTACTACTGATACTACTTCTACTGGAGTTACTGTTTCTGGTGGTGATGTTGAAGTTAGTTTAAATCCTGCTTCTACTGCTAATGGAACTCAAATACCAAATAATGGTACTATTAGATTTGCAATGGTTGACTTTACAGCTGGTAATACAGATGTATCAGTTAATACTGTTGATTTAAAATCAGTAGGTTTAGCTCAAGTTCCTACTTCAACTAGAGTATGGTTTGAAAAAAATGGTAAAAGATTATCTGGTAAAGCTGCTTTTTCTTCTGATAGAACAGCTGTAGTTTCTTTTGCTCCTGCTTTAGTTGTTAAAGCTGGTTCAAGTGAAACTTTAGATTTATATGTTGAATTAGCTACTGATGCTTGAAACGATTTCCAATTTTCTGGAAAAATTGCTTCTAGTTCAGCTACTAATAATAACTGAGAATTTGTTACTAATGTTTTAAGAACTGCTACTTATACAGTTGCTCCTGTTACTTTTGCTAAAGGAGGTGCTAATACTACTTACAACCAATCTAATGATATGGTTGAATTAGGTAGATTTACTCTTGAAAATAAAGATACTTCTTCTGAAACTAGAGATGTTAAATTTCAATCAATTACTTTAAGACAAAATGAAAGTGGTGATTTAGCTGATTTAACTGATTTACAAGTTGAAAGAAATGGTGTAAAAGTTTCTAGTGAAATGACTGTTTCTTGAAAAGATGTAACTTTTGTTTTAAATGACACAGTAAAAGACGGTTCTACTGCTACTTACTATGTTAAAGCTAAAGTTGCTAATGTTCAAAATAATTCTGGTGATAAATATCAATTTTCTTTAAGAAATACTACTGATTTAAATGCTGTAGAAGTTCTTAATGGATTTAGATCTACTGTTACTAGAGCTGATACTGACTTAAATATTTATACAGTTTTAGGTTCTGATGTTAAATTTGAAAGAAATTCTTCTGTAGAATTATCTAAAAATTATGCAAAATGAACAAGTAATGTAATCTTATTACAAGGTACAATTACTACTAAATCTCCTATTACATTAGAAGATCCTACTTTAACTTTCACTTCTTCTACTGGTGCTAATTTATTATTTGACACAATTTATTTACAAATTGGTTCATCTACAATGACTTGGACTGCTGGTACAGGAACTACTGCTTCATTTTTAGGTTTAGCTACTGTTAATAGTTCAGCTGATGTAAAAATGTATGGTAAATTAAGAGATTCTGCTCCTGCTGCTAATATTAAATTTGATGATTTAAGATTATCATCATTTACAAAAGCTGAGTATGTTTCTAATCAAAATACTGTAACTTCTGCAGTTTGAACTATATCTGCTGTTCAAGTTTCAGTTGATTCTACAACTTTAAGTGTTACTAGAGTTGATGGTCTTGGTAATACAAAAATGGCTGTTTGATCAAAAGCAGTTACTGTATATGGTGTAAATTTAGCTGTTACTCAAGGTAATGATGTTTCTATATCTAATGCTGAATATACTGTTACAGCTTCTGGTTCTTATACTAATAATGTATTTGCTACATTATATGTTGACTGAACTGCTGTTTCAACTAAAACTATTAATGCTTCTACTGTTAAATTTGATAATTTAACTAAACTTGTTGGAAAAACTCCTGTTAATTTAACTGTTAAAGTTGATTTATCAGATGCTTATTCTAATGGAGATTTTGCTTTAAAATTAACTGCTTTAGATATAGTTGATACTTTAACTTCTCAAACAGTTTCTTTAGGTACAACTCCTAGCTCTGCTACATTTACTGTTGCTCAAGCTAAAGGTACTTTATCTAGCTCTGATAATAATCCAAAAAGATCATTATTACTTGCTGGTGATAAAAATCAAAAAGTTTTAGCTTTCAGAGTTAAAGCTGAAAATGATAATGTTAAATTAAGAGATTTATCTTTCTCTTGAGTTAATTTAGATAAAATGTCTAATTTTAGAATATTAACTCCAACTAGTAAAGAAATAGCTGCTACAAGTAGTAATGCTTCAACTGTTTCATTTAGTAATATCACTCCAGAAGATGCAATCACTATGGATCATACTGATACTTACTATTTAATAGCTGATTTAAATACTAATGTAATTGCTACTAATGTAGTTGTTGAATTATTATATGCTTCATCTAATATTAAAGCTACTAACGGTTCTACAATTGCTATGGTTTGAGCTAATGTATTATCTAATACTCATTTAGTTGATGAAAATAAAGCTGTTATTGCAAAAGCTACTAATAGTTCTAAAGATATAAGTACTTCTGCATTAAGATTTAGTGTAACTGCTTCTGGTAAAGATCAAGTTACTTTATCTGGTGCTACATTCTCTAATCAATTATCTGGTTATACAGGTTCTACTGTATTAGTAAAAGTTTATAAAGATACTGTATCTTCTGCAAACTTAGTTGGTTCAGTTTCTACTACTGCTAATTGAGGTGATGTTACAGTTCCATTTACTGCTAATAATACTGTTGATGCTTCTTCAACTAATAACTATATAGTTGTTGTTGATTGAGTAACTATTGATGCTAATGCTAATACTCCTTCTTGGACAATTAGAGCAAACACTATATATGTTGGTTCAATAGATGCTAGTCTATACAACAATATGGGTGAATTCCCTTTAACTGAAACTAAATAATTTTAGATTAAGTTAAATTAAAAAATTATTAAATTAATTTTAAAATCCCTTCTCTTAAGAGAAGGGATTTTTTTATAATTTGTTTAGTTTAAACTATATTAAAAAGATTATAGCATTATTTTTTCTTAATAGACTTATTCCTTAATCTAATCATAGAAATATTTAAATGTTTAATTTTATACTTATTTTTAAGCTAAAGAACTTTGAAAGAATTTGATAACTTTTTCTAAAAAAGCTTTTAAATGTCAATTATTTATTCAATTAATTTTCCTAAATCTTAAATAACTTATAGTTATAGTATTTGGAACCGGTTCGCTTTCTACTCAAGCACGATAATCAAATCTTCAAGGTTTAGATAAAAAATCATAATTTATGCCAATTTCGTAACCTTTTCATCAATACTCAAAGGAAACACTAACTATTTTTCAATTTAAAATTTTAATGTTTCTAGATCTAAAAAATAATCTTCAAACAATATGAGAAACATAAGTAAATTCTTGTATTGTTGATACTAAAGCACTTTCTACTCAAGCTTTCCATCTATTAACTCAACTAGAAACTGACATAGAAAATTGTGGTGATAAGAATAATCATGGAAGATCTAATTGTCAAGGTTGTGGTAACATTTGTCTCATAAAATAAAAAATCAAATTCTAATGTTTTTATTTTACAATATTTTTTAATAAGTCAAATCTTCTACTTCAAAAACCTATTTTTAAAAACAACTTATTTTTTGACTTTAAAAATATTTATATATAATAACTATACATTTTAATATATAACTATTAATTTATGCTTACAGATAAACAACAAAATGTTCTTGATATAATAACAGATTTTATTGGTAGATATGCTAAATCACCAACTATTGAAGAATTACAAACTTTAACTCATCAAAAATCAAAAAGATGAGTAGTTCAATATTTAGAAGCTTTAGAAAAAAGATGATTTATTACTAGATGAAGTGGTTTTAGAAGTATTAGACTTTGAAATTGAGTTTGATTTCAAACTATGTTAAATATTCCAATTTTGTGAATAGCAAATGCTTGAAGACCTTTAGCTTTAGCTGATCAGTATGAATATTGAACTTTACCTATTTCAAAAACTTTAATTCATTGAGAATGACAAGATTATTTTATAGTAAAAGTTGAATGAACTAGTATGAATGAATTTAGAGTAAATGACAAATATATAGAAAATTGAAGCTATGTTTTAATTGATAAAAGAGAAAAAGTTATAAATACAAATGATGCATTTTTGTTTGTAGTTGATAATGCAGCAACTTTAAAAATTCCAAAAAAAGAATGAAATAATTTATATTTAATACCTAAATCTAGGGATAATTATCACAAACCAATTGTAGTATCTGAAGATGACAATGTTTTAGTTAATTGAAAAGTAGTTGATGTATTTAATTTTGAAAAAGTGTCGTAAGAGCCTGTCCCAAAAATACTAAATTGAATAGATTTAGTATTTTTTTTGAGTAAAATAGAAAAGATATAAATTAATAAAAATAAATATGTTTAAAGAATATAATCAAGAACAAGCTTTTTTGTTACCACCAAGCTTCAGAGAATATCTATGAGAAGACATGAAGCAATAATATTAAGTGAGATAATAGAAAAACTAAACTTAGAAAAATTACTAAAGCAGTATAATAAAAATCTAGTATGAAATGGAAGACCAGCATATAATCCAAAAATGCTTTTAAAAATATTATTTTACTGATATATGAATCAAACTTTTAGTAGTAGAAAATTAGCATCAAAGGTAAAATCAGATTTATGATTTATGTATTTAACATGAAATAATAAACCAGACTTTAGAACCATAAACAGATTTAGAAAAGAAAAATGAAATATATTAGAAGATATATTTGTACAAATAGTTATGAAAGCAAAAAAACTATGACTCATTCAATTTTGAACAGTAAGCTTAGACTGAACAAAAATATATGCAAATGCATCAAAAAATAAAAATTATGAGATAGCTTGATTAGATAAAAAAATTAAGTCATTTTTTGATGAAGCAGATGAAATAGATAAACTAGAAGATAAAGAATTTTGAGAAGAAAACGAAAATCATATTCCAGAAGAACTAAAAACCAAAGAATGAAGAGATAAAAAGAGAAAAGAAATTGAAGAAAAAAGACAAAAAGCAGAAGAAAGAAAAGAAATCATAAAAAATGAAATAAATGAAAAACAAAAGGCTTGAATAAAACAAGAAAGAATAAATCTCACAGATAAAGATTCAAGATTAGTACTAATGAAGAGAAAAGATTGGTGAAATTGATATAATCCACAAATACTAACAGAAAATCAAATTATTTTAACAACAACAGTTCCAAATTCAGCAGATGATAATAATGAATTAATACCATTATTAGAAAAGTTAAAAAATAAATTTACTATTTTTCCAAAAAATATATTAGCAGATAAATGATATTGAAATGAGGAGAATTATAAATATCTAGAAAAAGGTAATATATTATCATATATTCCACATCAAGAAAATAGTGGAAAAAATCTAGATGAATATATATATGAAAAAAGTAATGATACTTATGAAGATAAAGACTGAAATATATTTAAGTTTAAACAATTTATGGGAAGATTAGATTGAACTTGAAAAAAATGAAGACCAAGAAAAGAAAATATTAAAACATTAAAAGAAGAAGATTACAAAGCAAAACTATACATTACAAGACTAGAAAGCTGATGAAATAAATTTTTATATGTAGCAAAGAATTTAAAAGAGATTTACAGGAGAAATGATGAGAGATTATATAGTGAAGAATGAAAAAAAATATATAAGAAAAGATGAACTTGTGTAGAACCTGTTTTTGGTAATGTTAAATTTAACCTTTGATTTGAAAGGTTTTTATTAAGGTGATTTGAATGAGTTCAAATTGAGTGGAATTTGATAAGTTTAGCTCATAATCTAAAGAAAATCATCAAATTCAAAACTTCTTAGGAAAATTTTTTCAATTTTTTTAAATTTCAATTTAAGTTCTATTTTTCACTAAAAGAAAAAATCCCAATACAATTTGCATTGGGATTTTTGGGACAGGCTCGTAAGGCTCTTTTTTTAATGTAATCTAAGATAAGACTATGTCAATTTAATGTTTTGGTATATTTTGTATAAATATGATAAACTTAAGAAAAATTCATACTTAATTATATTATAGGAAATTTTAATAAATTATTTGTTTCTGAAATGGCTATAAACTTGGCTAGTTCTAATCACACGATATCTTGAGCTAAGGAGCTTTTTTCTTGATATGTTCAAACTATTTTAGAATAAGATAAAAGTAAAAAAACTTTGTAAAAGAAGATTTTGAATTAAATGTTTTGGTATATTTTAGAGGAATATGATAAAATAAGGAAAGTTTATTTATTATAGGATGCTTTGTTTATAGTAATCATTAGTATTTTTTATACTCAAAGTGTCCAGTTTTATTTTAGAATTTTTATCTCTTTTTTTTGCAAAAATAAGAAAAAAACTATAATTAAAAAGATTTTTAGGTATTTAAAAAGAAAAAGATGAAAAATTGGTTATAAAATTTATAGTTAATTTTTTGTCTTAATCTTTTGTTTATCTTTAAAAATCAATTTTATATTTTAATTTATATTTTTATGATTTGATTATCTGATAAAAATGCAGTTAATATAATTCCTCTTAAAAGAACTTATAATATTTGAGGAAAAAATATTACTTTTGAAACTGGAAAATTATGACTTTTAGCAAATGGAAGTGTTACAGTAAGTGATGATTTTTGAAATGTTTTATTTATTACTGCTTGAATAAAAGAAGTTTGAGTAAATGAAAAGGCTGACTTTTTCCCTTTAGTTGTTGATTATCAAGAAAAATTTTATGCAACTTGAAAAATTGGTTGAAATAGATTTATGAAAAGAGAGGGAAGACCTTCAGAAAGTTCTATTTTAACTTCAAGAATTATTGATAGACCAATTCGTCCTATGTTTCCAAAAGGATTTATAAATGATGTTCAAATTATAGCGACAGCTCTTTCTGCAACAAATGAAAGTGATTTATGATTTTTTGGTATTACTTGAGCAAGTTTAGCTTTAATGATGACAGGAGCTCCATTTGAATGACCTGTTTCTTGAGTTAGAATTATTAAAAATTGTGAATGAAAATTTATTTTTGATCCAGCTTTTGAAGAAGAACAAACTGCAAAATTGAATTTACTTGTTGCTTGAACTTTTGATGCTATTACTATGGTTGAATCAGCTGGAAAAGAAGTTTCTAAAGATGAAATGATGGAATGATTAAAATTTGCTTTTGATTTAGTAAAAGAATTATCTAAAGCTCAAAATGATTTTATAACTGAATATAAAAAACTTTTTTGAATTTCTCAAATACAAGAATTTTATAATTTACCAGATGAAAGTTTATTTGATAAGGTATCAGAATTCTTAACTCTAGAAAAATTAGAATCTCTTTATGGATTATGAAAAAAAGATTTTCAAAAAGAACTTGATAAATTAGATATTGAAACAAAAGAATTTTTATGACTAACTGAAGAAAATGCAGAAGAATTATGAATTGATATAAATTCTATTTGAGAATTAGTTTATAAAAGAGTTAAAAAAGTAATGAGAAAAAACATTTTAGAAAAAGAAAAAAGGCTTGATTTAAGAGCTTTAGATGAAGTTAGACCAATTAAATGTGAAACTTGACTTTTACCAAGAGTTCATGGTTCAGCTTTATTTCAAAGAGGTATGACACAAGCACTTTCTATTACAACTTTATGAGGACCAGAAGATATTCAAATTGTTGATGATATGTATGAAGAAACAACTAGAAGATATATTCATCATTATAATTTTCCTCCATTTTCAGTTTGAGAAGTTAGAATGCTTAGGTGAGTTTGAAGAAGAGAAATTTGACATGGAAAACTTGCTGAAAAAGCACTAGAAGCAGTTTTACCAAGTGAAATAGATTTTCCATATATGATGAGAGTAGTTTCTGAAACTATGACTTGTAATTGATCAAGTTCTATGGCTTCAATTTGTTGATCTACACTTTCTTTGATGCAAGCATGAGTTCCAATAACTGCACCAGTTGCTTGAATCGCTATGTGAATGATTTATGATGAAGAAACTTGAAACTATAAAATATTAAGCGATATTCAAGCTCAAGAAGATTTCCTTTGAGATATGGATTTCAAAGTAGCAATGAGTCCAAACGGTATTACAGCTATGCAACTTGATGTAAAAATAAAGTGATTAAGTATGGAAGTATTTGAAAATGCTTTTAGTCAAGCCAGAATATCTATAAATTATATACTTGAAGAAATGTTAAAAGTTCAACCAAAAGTTGCACCAAATCTTTCTCCATATGCACCTTTAATAATGAATGTATTTGTTCCAGTTGATAAAATTAGAGAAGTTATTTGAAAATGATGAGAAAATGTTCAAAGAATTGAAAAAGAATACAATGTAAAGATTTCAATAGCTGAAGATTGAAATACTACTGTTACAGCCAAAGATCAAATCTGATGAAACAAAGCAATAGATGAAATTAAATCTATGGTTTGGGAGCCAGAAGTTGGTTATAAAGGTATTTGAAAAATAGCAAAAATAATTGATGGAACTTGAGCAATTGTTGAATTCAATTGAAAATCTTGAATGATTCATATTTCAAAACTTGCTGCAACTAGAGTTATAAATGTTACTGATATAGTAAAAGAATGAGAACAAGTTGAATTTGAAGTAATAGAGGTTAATAAAGAAAAATGAAGAATTTGATTGAAAAGAAAATTTGATCCAATTCCTCCAAAAGTTGAAATAATTCCAAAAGTTGAAGAAATAAATCTTTAATGTATAAAAAATTTTGACTTATATTAACTATTATATAAAATCAGTCAGTCTATTTTTTAAAATAGTTTGTTATTTAATTATTAAAAGTTTTATATGGCACAAGCACCAAAACCTTTAGATAAGGTTAGAAATATATGAATCATTGCACATATTGATGCATGAAAAACTACTACAACTGAAAGAATATTATTTTATACTTGAAAAACTCACAAAATTTGAGAAGTTCATGAATGAGCTGCTACAATGGATTGGATGGAACAAGAAAGAGAAAGAGGTATTACAATTACTTCTGCTGCTACAACAGCTTTCTGGAAAGATTTACAAATAAATATTATTGATACTCCTTGACATGTTGACTTTACAATTGAGGTTGAAAGATCTCTAAGAGTTTTAGATGGTTGAGTTGCTGTATTTGACTGATCTCAATGAGTAGAACCACAATCAGAAACTGTTTGGAAACAAGCAGATAAGTATTGAGTTCCAAGAATTGCTTTTGTAAATAAAATGGATAAAACTGGTTGAGATTTTTTCATGACTGTTGAATCTATTAAAAAGAAATTAGCTTGAAATAAAGTTATTCCAATTCAATTACCTATTTGAGCTGAAAGCGAATTTAAATGAATTATTGATTTAGTTCAATTAAAAGCATTTAGATTTGAATGAACTGCTTGAGAAAAAATTATTGAAATAGATATTCCTGCTGATCTAAAAGATAAAGCTGAAGCTATGAGACTTGAATTAATGGAAAAGGTTGCTGAACAAGATGATGTTTTAATGGAAAAATATTTTGCTGAAGGTGAGTTATCTGTTGAAGAAATAAAATCTTGAATGAGAAAATGAGTAATATCTAATTCTTTATATCCAGTAGTTTGTGGATCTGCTTTACAAAATATATGAGTTCAATTAGTAATAGATGCTGCTTGTGATTATTTACCTAGTCCTTTAGATGTTAATGGTTGAGTTTTAACAGTTATGGATCCAGATGATAGAGAAAAAACTAAAGATATAAAAGTTAGCGATGATTCTTCACTTTGAGCTATAGCATTTAAAATTGCAACAGATCCATTTGTTTGAAGAATTACTTTCGTTAGAGTTTATACTTGAATATTAAAATCTTGAAGTTATGTTTATAATCCAGTTTCATGAGAAAAAGAAAGAATTTGAAGACTTTTACAAATGCATGCTAATGAAAGACAAGAAATTGAGGAAATTAGAGCTTGACATATTTGAGCTGTAATTTGATTAAAAGATACAAGAACTTGAGATACACTTTGTGATTTAAATGATAAATTTTTAGTTGAAGCTATGGATTTTCCAGAACCAGTAATATCAATTTCAGTTGAACCAAAAACAAAAGCTGATCAAGAAAAAATGGGTATGGCTTTAAATAAATTAGCTGAAGAAGATCCTTCATTTAGAGTTTCATCAAATCCAGAAACAAATCAAACAATTATTGCTTGAATGTGAGAATTACATCTTGATATAATCGTTGATAGAATGAAAAGGGAATTTAAAGTTGAATGTAATGTTTGAGCCCCACAAGTTGCTTATAGAGAAACTATTAGAAATACTGTTGTAGATGCTGAATGTAAATATTCAAAACAATCTTGAGGTAGATGACAATATGGACATGTTGTTATTACTTTTGAACCTTACAAAGAAGCAGAAGCTGATGATAAAGAATGAATTAAATTAACTAATAAATTTGTTAATAAAATAGTTTGATGAACTGTTCCAAAAGAATATGTTCCTTGAGTTGAAAAATGATTAAATGAAGCTTACGGAAGATGAATATTAGCTTGATATCCTTTAGTTGATATAAAAGCTACTTTAACATTTGGTTCTTACCATGATGTAGACTCTTCAGAGCTTGCATTTAAAATTGCTGCTTCTAAATGTTTCAGAATTGCTTGTAAAAAAGCAAGTCCTGTTTTACTTGAGCCAATAATGAAAGTTGAATTAAATACTCCAGAAGAATATATGTGAGATGTTTTAGGTCAAGTTAATTCAAAAAGATGAAGAATTGAAGAAATGGGGCAAAGAGGTCAAGCTAAAATTATTACAGCCTATATTCCATTATCGGAAATGTTTGGTTATGCAACTGAGTTAAGATCTGCCTCTCAATGAAGAGCTACTTATGCTATGGAATTCCATCATTATGATGAAGTTCCTGCAAATCTTGCTATGAAAATTAGAGAAGAAAGATGATTCAAACTTGAAGAAGACGAAGATTAAAATATGATGAAGAAAAAACACGACATTTCAGTCGTGTTTTTTAGTTTTAATTTTACTTTTAATAAGCTAATATAGCTGTGATTTTTTATAAAGAGTTACTTATTTTCATAACCTTCCTTAAAATAATTTGGATTAAACTCACCAAAATCATTTCTTTGTTCTGGATTTAAAGATATAAGTTTATCTATATAGTGAGTAATATTTTTAGCATTTTCTATATGATACATAACTATATCTCACATTCAACTATGAGAAGTTTGGATTTCCAAAGTTCAATATCAAAAAAATTTTCATATAAGATTTGCAGTAAAATAATTAACATTTACTATATTCTCATAATGAATCTTTTTCATATAATCATTAAAGAATCATTTTATTCAATGAAATAAAATTCTTTTAGAAGTTATAATTATATAATTTCTTCTAGTTCTATAAATTTTATAAAATATATTAAATCATCAAATTGATAATATTAAAATAGAAATTAAAACCAAAGTTCAACTGTTTAAATTAAAATAATTTCAAATTAATAAAAAAACTACCACTATAAATAATATTGGAATACTAATTATTGAAATTTCATAAATCAATTGTATTTTTGAAGGTTTTGAATAGTGTAATACTTTTTCATCTATTAATTTTCACTCAAAATAAAGATTTGCCCATTTGTCCATAAAATAAATTTAATAAATAAATTAGCATAATTATAACTAAAAATCATTTTACTCAAATCTTTTTGCTAAAAATACAAAAAAACATATTATTTTTCAAAATATTAACTAATTGTAAAATATGGAAATAAAAATAATAGATAATTTTAAAATAGTATTTTCTAATATGAAATACGAAGAAAGTAAGGAATTAAGAGATTTTTTATCTTGAACAACTATAATAGATTTTTTAAAAAAACTAGATAAAAATATTATAATAGTTTTGTGATGAGATGGAACAATGTTAGAAGCTGTTCATGAATTCTTTACAGAAAATAAGGCATTTTTATGAATAAATTTCTGACATAAATGATTTTTAATGAATGATTTAAATATATTAAAAAATAAACTAAATCTAAAAAAAAATTCTTACCCATTACTAAGTTGTAAATATTTTTGAGATGAAAAAGTATTTTTAAATGAAATAGACATAAGTTCTTGTTTTTGAAGAATGGCTAATTTGAAAATATCTTTATGAAATAATTATAGTTTAGATTTAATCTGAGATTGACTTATAATTAGTTCACCAATATGATCAAGTTGATACAATGTTTCTTTATGATGACCTATAATTCCTCATAATCTAGAAACTTTTGTATTATCTCCAAAAGCTCCATGGAAACCAACAAAACAATCTCCAATGCTCATAGATAACAAAGAAAAGATAACAATAAAATTAAATAATCCAGAATCAAAAGTTGATATATATTGAGACTGAGTATTATTTAAACAAGTTAGAGATTTTGAAAAAGAAATAATTATACAAAAATCCCAAAAGAATGTTGATTTATATTTTAATTATACAGATGATTCTTATCCTTATTTTA
Source organism: Candidatus Altimarinota bacterium (assembly GCA_028719245.1). GTDB lineage: Bacteria > Patescibacteriota > Gracilibacteria > BD1-5 > UBA6164 > UBA7396. Next base: position 24,104 of record JAQUKG010000001.1, read on the forward strand.
AAGTATTACAAGAACAAGGATTTAGTAAAATTTAGTTTGTTTTCTTAAATCAAATTTTTTTCCCATGCACTACCTAAACACCTGAAATATATTTTCAAAAAGCCTTTTGATAAAAGAATACCTTAATTCACCCTTGCATTTGACTAAAAAGAATGAGTTAATAAACTCTCTTATTGTAACAAAAGCAGAAAATATAAAAAAATATTTAAATATTTTTTTATATTTAAATATTCCACTAACTGAAATAACTTGTTTATCTCAATTTATTGATTTTGTGTATAATTCAAACTGAAACTTTATCGTTAATTATGATTTAGTTTTTGCAAAGTTACCAAATAATTGGGAAATAGAAAATAAAAATTTAATAAAAATTGAAAGAAATAAACCTTTAAATATAGATTTGGTTGTTAAAAACCTGACCGATTTTGGTTATAAATTTAGAGAACATTTAGATTGATGAGATTACAAAAAAACTTGAGATACTTTGTCTATTAAAGTAAAAAATAAAAAAGAAACAATTATAATTAGTTTTTGGTGAGATAATGTTGAAAATATCTTTTTAGAAAATTGAATTAATTCTAAAGAAATTGAAAATATAATAATTTGAAAAATAGATAGTATAAATTACTTTGCTTTAAATAATAATTTTAATAATGAACTAACAATCTTATTAAAACAGAAACATATTGTTTTAGACAATATTGACATATTAGAATGAGCTTGAAATTTAGAAGATTTAGAAAATATTCTTGCTTTAGATATACTAAAGGATTCAAATATAAATCAAATCAATCTTGATATTACTGATTTATTTATAGACAATATTGAAAATCTAATAAAACTTTTAAAATCAGATAAAAAAATAAGTATTTATACAAAAAATGAAAAAACTATTTTAAAATTTTTGGAATACAACAATATTTCAAATATTTTAGTTTATAAAACAGATTTAACTATCTTAAAATCTTTTAAATCATCTAATGAAATAGTAATTTGTGATGATAATTTATCAAAAATATTTGTTAAAAAAAGGGTCAAAAAATCACTTAGCGAAAACTTAGATTTACTTTTACAAATAAAACCTTGAGATTTTGTTGTTCATATTGAACATGGAATTTGAATATTTAAATGAATTATTTATAAAGAATTAGGAAAAATAAAAAAAGAATACTTAGAAATAGAATACAAAAACAATGATAAACTTTTTGTTCCAATTACTGAAGTAAGAAGAGTTAGTAAATATATTTGAAATGAAAATCCTACTTTGACTTGATTGTCCACAAAAGAATGGTCTAAAAAGCTTGAGAAAGTTGCCTTTGATGTGCAAAAAGTAGCTGAAGAGCTTTTGGAAATCTATGCTAGCAGAAAAATTTCAAATTGATTTGCTTTCAAGTATGACGAAATTGAAATGATAAAATTTGCTAGAAGTTTTGATTTTGAATATACTCCAGATCAAGTTAATGCAATAGACGAAATTATGAATGATATGTCTAAATCAACTCCAATGGAAAGAATCTTGGTTTGAGATGTAGGATTTTGAAAAACAGAAATTGCTTTTAATGCTGTTTATAATGCATTTTTAAATAAAAAACAATCAATAATTATTTCTCCTTTAGTAGTTTTAGCTTACGAACACTATAATAAAGCAATAGAAAGATTTTCAAGTTTCCCAATAAATATTGAAGTCTTAACTAGATTTGAAACCGAAAGTCAAGCTAGGATTATTTTAAAAAAATTACAAGAATGAAAAATAGATTTAATTATTTGAACTCATAGATTATTATGAGAAAAAATTAAATATAAAGATTTATGACTTTTAATAATTGATGAAGAACATAAATTTTGAGTTCAAGATAAAGAAAAAATTAAAGAAATGAAATGAAATATAGACATATTGTCTATGTCAGCAACTCCGATTCCAAGAAGTTTAAATATGGCTTTAAATTGAGTAAGAGATGTTTCTATTTTATCAAAAGCTCCTTCTATTAGAAAATGAGTTGAAACTTTTGTGTCTAAATTTGATGATAATATTATAAAACAAGCTTGAGAAAAAGAATTTGAAAGATGATGACAATTATTTTTTATACACAATAGAGTTGATTCTATAGATGCAATGCAAGAATATTTACAAAATTTATTCCCAAAAAGAAAAATTATTATAACTCACTGACAACTTCACTGAAATGAATTAGAAGATAGAATTTTAGCTTTTAAAAAGAAAGAATATGATATTTTACTTTCTTCAACTGTTATAGAAAATTGAATAGATTTTGCTAATGTAAACACTATTATTATAAATGATGCTTATAAATTTTGAATTAGCCAAATTCATCAACTTAGATGAAGAGTATGAAGAAGTGATAAAGTTTGATATTGTTATTTACTTTTTAAAAAAGAAAAAATTTCTCCAGATGCAGCAAAAAGATTAACTACAGTTGTAGAATATTCTCATCTTTGAGCCTGATTTGAACTTGCTATAAGAGATTTAGAAATCAGATGATGATGAGATATTTTAGGATTAAAACAATCTTGAATGTCTAGTGAAATTTGAATAAATACTTATTTAAAATTACTTGAAGATAAAATTGAAGAATTAAAAATGCAGACTAATATTTTACAAGAGTCTTCTTCAAAGAATAAAGAGAATAAAAGGATTGAAACAACTATAGATTTAAATATTTCAGCTTATTTATGAGATAATTTTTTTGATAGTGAACTTGATAAAATAAACTTTTATAGAGAAATTGAAAGTATTTGAGATTTAGAAGAACTTGAAAATCTAATTTGTGATTTTAGTGAATTTAGCTGAGAATTAAAAGAAGAAAATAAAAATTTATTTAAATTATTAGAAATTAGAATTGTTTGTTCTAATTACAAAATTAAATCTATAAAAAGATCTTGAGTCAGCTATGAAATAAACTTTGTAGGAAATTTAAAAATAGATGAATTAAAATCTTTTTTAGATTTAGATAAAGATGTAAAATTAGTCGTAAATTCTATAACTTGCTTAAAATGTAGTTGTCAAAAATTTTCTTGAGATTTAGATTTTTTAAATTATTTATATCAAATATTAATTGAAAATAAAAATACTATTAAAGCTATTAAAAAATTTGTGAAGCTAAAAAAATAACCCTTGAAAGGATTATTTTTTACTTCAACTTCAAACCAATTCTCAACTTCAAGTTTTTAGATTTTCCTTATTATACTCATCAATTGTTAAACTAATATTTCCAAACTTTATAAATTTTTTAAGTATTTTCACAGCTTCTTCTAATTGCCTATCATAAGGTTTAAAATCTTTTTCCTTTCAAGGAATTGGAGTATAATCTTCTTTTTTAAATTCAACTTTTATATCTGGAATAATTCAATTATGATCAATAGAGTAATCTTTTGGAGTATACCATTTTGCAATTGTTAATTTTAACATACTTCAATCTGGTAAATCAAAAGGTTGTTGAACTGATCATTTTCAATAAGATTTTTCTCAAACTAAAATCGCTTTATTATAATCTTTTAAGGCTCAAGCTGTAATTTCAGATGCTGAAGCTGAATTTCAATTAATTAAAACAACTATTTTTTTATCAAATACTTCTCAAAAATTTTCACTATAATAATAATTATTTAACAAACTATTTTTATATTTTGTAGTTACAAGTAATTTTCATTTTTCTATAAAATTTGATAATATTTCAACTGCACTTTGTAAATATCCCCCTCAATTATCTCTTAAATCTATTATAATTCATTTAATCTTTTCATTATTAAAAGTGTTTAAAATTTCTGCAAATTCTTTAGAAGTATTTTCTCAAAATAAATTTATAGAAATATATCAAATTTCTTGATTATTTATATCTTTCGTATCAACTGAAGGAATTTTTATTTTATCTCTTATAACTTCTTTTATAATAAAATCATTTTCTCAAGCTCTAAGTATTTTTAAAACTACTTTAGTTCAAGCTGGTCATTTTATATTATTTACTCATTCTTGTAAAGTTAAATCTTTTAAAGAAACTCAATTTGCCTCAATAATTATATCTCATTGTCTTATTCAACTATTTAATGCTGGAGATCACTTTAAAACTCTATCAACTAATATTCATAATTCATTTTTATCAATAACTGCTCAAATTCATTCAAAATCTCAACTTAAAACATCCTCAAATTGTTTGGTAATATCTGGTGTCATAAACTCTGAAAATTTATCTCAAAGCGAATTAATAAATCAGGTAATTACTCAGTATTGTAAATCTTTTGGTTTTAAATCATCATTTCAATAATAATTTTGAGACACTATATTATAAACTTTCCAAAATAAATCTAAATCTAAATCTCAAGTTGAGGTTTTAGTATTTACTATTGATTGAATAATTCAATTGTCTTTTTTAGTAAATTCTCAAAATAAATATCCATAATTGTTTGATGTGTAAAATCAAAGTAAAAAAGATGTTAAAAAGATTATAAAAAATAGTAAAAAACTTCTGTTTTTATTTTTAATTTGTTCCATAAATGTTTAATAAAATTTAAAAATATTTAACAAGTTTATAATAATAATTTATCATTTAAAAACAAGTCAATTAAAAAAAATATTAATTGTAAAAAAAATGTTAATTTCTTTTAATCTCTATTTTAAAGGTATTAAAAGAATAACTTTAAAAGAATTATTTATTTTTATAACTTTTTTAATATAATTTAGCTATTAAAGTTATTAACATTTTTAATTATTACTACTACTATATAATATATTATATATAAAAATTTGTAATTAATAAAAATATATAGTAAAATGTTAATAACTTTAATTTATAAAAAAGTATATGATATTAAATATATTTAAAAAATATTCAGAAAAGTCTAAGAGAAAAAAAATTATTATTACAATAATTCAAAATTTAAATATAAATGAAAAACAAAAAAATTTATATTTAGATAGTTTAGAATTTCTTGATGAAATAGGGTTAGATAAACTTTATAAATCTTTAGAAAGTTTTATGTGAGAAATAGAAAGACAACAAATGGAAGATATAAGCCGTGAAAGTTTTACAAAAATAGCTTGAATGAGAAAAAAAGAAGTTCAAGAAAAACAAAAAGAAATAAACAGTTTTTGATTTTTATTAAATAATTTATAAAAATATGTCATTAGAAATAAAATCAGTAGAAATAAAAGTAAATGAATTACCTTATATGAATTTTGAAAATAGAAATCCACAAAATATTGAACCAGCTTTAAAAAATTTAGATAGTTTTTCTTGAAATAGATATTTATGTACAGAATTTACTTGTTGATTAGATGAAAAACAAACACAATGAGTTTGTAGCAACTTTGATTCTTTAATTTATAATTTAAAACAACAAAATCCATGTTTAACTCATGATCTTTTTAGGTGATGAATATGTATAGCAAAAGCTTGAACTTCATATTTGAATTTTTTAAGAGTTAAATACTAAATTATTTACATATAAAAATTAGATAATATTGCTTAATTTTACTATATAGCAAATAAAAAATGAAAAATTTTAAGGTTGAAGTTTCTAAATGATTAGAAAAATATAATCTGATAAAAAAAGCAGAATCTGAAAAAATACTTAGAGATGAGCTTCATAATGAAGGTTTTGCTGTTTTAACTGTTTTAGAAATTTGAGAATTAGAAGTTTCTTGAAATAAATTTTTCTTTGAAATTTTGCAAAAAGACGGAACTTTAAAAGTTTGAACTATAGTTTCTAATGATATATTTAAAGCATATTTAAAAATAAAATATGAACTTAAATATGATTTAATGTATCTTTATAAAGAAAAAGATACTACAATTGATGAAAAAAAGAAAATTATTTTAGAGTTAGAAATACATTATAAAATATACTTAGAATCAAATAAAAAAGATATTGAAGAAAAATTAGAAAAAGATCAATGAATAAAAAAAATACAAAAAGAAGAATCTATTGATTGATTTCAAATGAAAAAAGAATTAGATTATGTTTATCAAATAATAGATAAAGTATTAATAAAATTAAAAAATATTATAGAAAAGGATAATGAAAAGATATTATGATTTGAAAAAAAAGAAAAATTAAAAAATTTATATTCAGAAATAATTAAATTAAAAAATTCAACAAACATTCAAAAATTAAAACAAATTTGAGAATTAGCTTTAACTAAAATATGAGAGTTAGAACTTCAAGTTATTGAAACAAAAAAAAGCGAAGAGTATATAATTTTATTATCAGATACAAATAAATTATTGAAACAAATTTGATCAAAAAAAGTATTTATAGAAAAAGATAAAGATTTAAATTTTATATTAAAAAATCTATTTAATGATTTTTTTGATTTATTTAAACAAAAAAAAGATGAAAAGATAAAAAAAGAAAAAGTAGATACAACCTCAACTTGATATTTAAAAAATAAATATTTATTAACAAAATATCAAAATCTTTTAGAATTATTAAAAAAAGAAAAATTAAAACATTTTTATGTTTATATAATCCCAACTAAAACTAATTCAGAAAAAGTTCAATATTTTATTTTGAAAGAAAAAGTAATAAATCAAAATATTGTAATACTAAAATGAAGAATAACTGGTTGAATATTTTCCTATGTAAAAATAGTAAAATGATATAAATATTTTATTAAAAGGTTACTGGATTTTTTAGAATTTTTTAAAATGCCAATGACTTTAATAATTTTTACTTATTCATGTGTTTTTTTGATAGTAAACTTATTAAATAGTCTTTCTATAATTGATAATGAATTAAATTTTAATTGAATATTTTATTTTATATATTTAGCTTTTATACTAGTTTTATTAAAATTTACAAGATGAATATTTAGTTTGATTTTTAATATTGTAATTTTTTGTTTTTTGTTTATATTTTGAGTGGTAAATTTTTAATCACTCTTTTTATTTTATGAAATATTTATTTGTTTTTTTATCATTTTTATATTCATTTATTTTTTATTTGTTTTATATCTTTTCTCAAAATAAAGACATATTTTTAAATAATATTCAATCAAATTATACAGTTGTTAATTTATCGTTTTTGGATAAAATCATATTTTCTGGTTCTAATACAATTATAATTCAGTCAATTTTTTGAAATTTAATTTTTGAAGTAATTATATTTTTTATAATATGAATATTTTTATTTTTTTATTTTTCTGGTTCTAAAAAAGAAGAAAAAATACTTAAAGAACAAATTATTACAAAAAATAGTTTTTTAAATTTTACAAAAATATTTAAATTTTTTTCTTATTATATTTGATTTATATTATTTTATTTATCAATGTATTTAATAACAAAAAGTTTTTCAATCTTTAGTTTTTCTTTTTTTATTTTAATTATTAATATAATTATATTTTCTGTTTTTTTTATATCAAAGCTTTCAAGTATTTCAAAGGATTTTTTAAGAATAAACTCTATCATATTCTCTATTTTTTATATAATAAATTATATTTATATAATTATTATAGATAATAATTATTATAATTTAATTGATTTTATTAATTCATTTTTGATATTGTTAATATTTCCAATTTTACTTTATCATGATAAAAAAATAGCAAAAAAAGATTATTTTGATTATTCAACTTTAGTTAATTTTAGTATTTATATTTTTGTAGTTTTTTTATTTTATTTTTATTTTTATTTATTTCATCAAAATCTGATTTTTTGGATAAGTTTTATTTCTACTTTATTTTGAATGATTTGGTTTGAAATTTTGCCAAAAATAAACTTTTTAAAAAATGATAAAATAGTTTTAAAATATATTTGAATAATACTAACTTATGTTTGAATAATTTTTTGAATAATTTATTTAAGTTTTAAATTCAGTTATATTATTTTATTTATATTAACAATTCAGACTTTTTATAACTTATATATTCATAAAAAATATACAAATTATGTTTCACTTTTCTTAGGAGTATTTTTATTTTTCTTTTTGATTTATTATATAATTATTCACTTTAATATAATTGACTATAAATCAATTCAATTCTTGATTTTTTCTTTAATTTTATCTTTTAGCTGAATTATATTTACTTATATTGTAAAAATTAAAAGAATGCTAGATTGTTATATAATTCATTTGTTTAGCCATATTTTTAATATTATTTGAATTGTTTTATTTTTTATTTTTAATAGGTTTGAAATTTTAAATATTTGAATACTTTTACTTTTAGAGTCTGTTTATTTCTTTATAAGTTATTATAAATTAAATCCTAAAAAAGAAGCTATAACTCATAATAAACATTAAAATGTTAACTAAATTCTTTTCTAATTTTAATAAATTACCATTATCAAATAAATCAATGGTTTATTTGATGTGGATTTATTGAGTGTGAGAATTGATAACAGGGATTTTTATAAATATCTATGTTTTTAAGTTGTATAACTCTTTTGAAAATATTTTGATATATAACATGATATTCTTTACTGCTACTTTTATATGATTTTCTGGATTATGATTGTTAATGAGTGTTTTTAAAAAAGATATAAAAAATATGTATTATATTTCTTATATTTTATTTATTTTATCATTTTTAGAATTATTTGTTTTTAAATGAACTTTATTTTGAGTTTATTTATTTTCTGGTATTTTTGGTTTATGAAACTGAATTTTTCGGTGCGGAGTTCATACTCAAGAATTAAAAAATATTTTAAACAAAAATAGAGATTTCTTTTCTTCATCTATTTCAGCTTGAGAAAATATTATTAGTATACTTACACCATTATTTACAGCATTTATTTTTGGTATTGCAAAAATTTATAATTTTGATTGATATTTGATATTGTTTTTATTTTTACCTTTAATTTACCTAATTTCTTTTATTTTTATCAAAAATATTGATTCATATATTCCAAATAAAATTTCAAAAGAAGATTTTACTAATTTTTTTAATCTAAGGAAATACAAGTACTGACATTTATATTTCTTGTTTTGATGATTTAAGTTAGCTGTTACAACTGTTATAATTTCAGCTGTAAGTATAACTTTATTAAAAAGTGAAATAAATATATGATTATTTCAAGCAATATTAGCTCTTATTTCAACATTTTTAGTAATTCATTTATCTCATAAAAGAGAAGAAAATAATAGATTAAAATACTATTTTATTTTCTGTTTCTTGTTATTTTTGGTTTATTTATTATTTTGAATATTTTTTAGTTTAATTAATTTTATAATATTTTCACTAATACTAATTTTTTTAAAACCACTTTTTAGAGTTTCTTCGCATGTTTATGATTTGTCTTTAATGGATAGTATAAAAGCTTGAAATAATGATTTTTATCCAGCAATGTTGTTGAGAGAAGCTGTTTTATGGATTTGAAGAATTGGATCACTTTTAATACTTTTATTTATTTTTAAAAATATGAATTTAACTCTAGAGTTAAATCTAAAAATTTGATTAGTTATTTCTTGAATTGTTTTTATTTTCTTATATTGGAGTATTTACTTTTGGGAGAAAAAAGAGAAAAATAATTCTTGATTTTAGTAGAGAGGTTTTAGCAAAACATCTCTATATTAAAACACCCCATATTTAAAAAAACAATACCGAAAATATTTTTATGTAATAATTATTTTATGCAAACAACTATCTTTACAGGTTCAATTCTAAATTCTCCGTCAAACACCTATCTTATATCAATCTGAGAAGATAGAGTCTTAAAATGAGAAGTAGCAAAACTCATACTTGAAACATTTTGACAAAAAATACAAGAAGAATTATTAACTCAAAAATTTTTTGAAAAATGAGAAGCAAGATTATTGCAAATTTGATGAAAAAATCTTATTTTTGCAAGACCATTTGATTATGATTTTAAACTTTTGACTATTTTATGAATAGAAAGTTGTATAAAAAATGCCTTTAAAATCTGTGAACAAAATTGATTTGAAAGTATTTCTATTACAGCATTAAGCTGAAATTATCTTCCAGATAGTGAAAATCAAATAAATGAAATCTCAAAACTTGCTATAAATGATTATTCTTCTAGAAGCCCGAATTTTTGTATAAAAGAAATATTTTTAGTAAATAACAATAGAAAAATTTTTAAGGTTTAAATCAAAATTTTTTAGAAACAAAAAATCATATTTATAAACTTGCTTTTGGTTTATTTTTTTTATAATCAATTAAAGTAAAAAATAATTTGCTATTTATTTACTTTTCTTAATTCATTCAAATTTTATATTATGCTAAATATTCTAAAATCTTTTACAGATGCAAAAAAATCAAATTTAGTAATTTTAATTAAAAATAAATTTGATTTAGAAAATTATAATTTTTTAAATTTAGAGAACTCTATTTTATTAAAAATAGATAATATTTTTGAAGAGCAAAAGAATACTTTCTTAAAAGTTTATACTTGAAAAGACGATTTTGAAGAAATAATTTTTTTATTTTATCTTGATATAAAAAAAGATATTTTTGTTTTTTTATGAGAAAATATAGATAAAATTCCAGAGAAAATCATTTTTAGTTATAATAAAGATAATATTTTACTTGATAGTATAATATTATGAAAATATGATTATATAGAATATAAAAGTGAAAAAAAAGAATTAGAATTAAATGTTGTTTGTGAAGATTCACAAATTAAAAATTTAACTCAAAGATTAGCAACTTTAAAAAATATTACAGATAATAGAGATTTAGTTAATAAACCATCTTGTGATAAAACACCAGATAAATATGTTCAAATTATAAAAAATATAAAATTTAAAAATACGAAAATAAAAGTAATTGATTATGAAGAAATAAAAAGATTATGACTAAATTTAATTGAAGCAGTTTGAAGAGCAAGTAATTATAAACCAAGACTTGTGATTTTGGAAAGGATTGTAGACAAAAAATTGCCAACTATTTGATTAGTTTGAAAATGAATAACTTTTGATACCTGAGGATTACACATAAAACCAGAAAATCATATGGACGATATGAAAATAGATATGGCCTGAAGTTCAACTTTACTTTGGACTATGAAGGAAATTGATGAAAAAGAAATTAAGTGCAATATAATTTGTGCTTTACCAATAGCTGAAAATAGTATTTCTTGAGATGCTTTTAGACCTTGAGATATTATAAAAAGTTATTGTGGTAAAACAGTAGAAATAGTAAATACAGATGCAGAATGAAGACTTGTTTTAGCTGACTCTATGAGTTATATTTCAAAAAATTATAAATTGGAAAGTATCACAACTGTTGCTACTTTAACTTGAGCTTGTATTTATGCATTATGATACAATTATGCTTGAATTATGTGAAATAATAGACAATTTATAGACAACCTTTTAAATAATGAAACTTTTGAAAAATATTGGGAATTACCATTTTGAGATTTTTATATAGAAAAAACTAAATGAAAAATAAGTGATTTAGTAAATATAACAGAATTAGTTTACACTTGATGTTCTATGTGATGAGCATTTTTAGCTAATTTTGTTTTAAATAATGAGAGATTTACTCATATAGATATGGTTTGACCATGATTTGTAAAAGAAAAATATTGACTTTATAATGTATGAGCAACTTGATTTTGAGTTGATAGTTTATCAAAAATGATTTTAAATTATGGAAAATAATATAAAACTTTGAATATACAAACATTATAAATGAAAACTTTATGAAGTAATTTGAGTTTGACATCATAGCGAAACTTTAGAAAAATTAGTTTTTTATAAAGCTTTATATAATTCACCAGATTTTTGAGAAAATGCCTTATGGTGTAGACCTTATGAAATGTTTGTTTGAGAAATTGAAATTGATTGAGTTTTAAAACCTAGATTTGAATATGTATGAGAATAGTTGACTTTTTCAAAGATTTAATTGCTCCAAAAAAATGTTATTCTTGCCACAAAGAATGACTTTTTTTGTGTAAAGAATGTTTAGAAGAAATATGATATTTTGAATCAATTTGTCCTGTTTGTAAACAAAGCTCTAGAAATTTTGAAGTTCATTTTTATTGTAAAAATGATTTTGTTTATTTTGATAAAGTAATAATTCTGAATCATTATAAAAATAAAATTATTAAAAAACTTATAAAAGATGCTAAATTTTATCACAGAAAGGATATTTTGCAAGATTTGTCTATTTATCTTTGAAATAAACTTTTATCAAGTATAGACGAAAAAAACGATGAAATTGTTTTAATTTCAATTCCAATGTTTTTTTGGAAAAAAATGCTTAGATGATATAATCAATCAGAAGTATTAATTAAAAGTTTAGCTGATAAGTTTAATATAAAATATAATTTTAAAATTATAAAAAAAATCAAATCAACCAAACCACAATCTCACTTATCCAAAATAGAAAGGTTAGAAAATTTACAAAATGTTTTTATTTTTAATAAAAAAGAATTACAAAAATATAAACACAAAACTTTTATAATAGTTGATGATGTAGTTTCAACTTGAACGACCTTAAATGAGATTGCAAAGTTATTAAAACAGAATTGAGTAAAAAAAATATATTGACTTTGTCTAGCGAGTGATTAAATATTATTTTTTGATTTTCTTTGAAATTTTATATAATAAAACTCACTTACTTAAAATATTTAAAACTAAAAACAAATTTATGTTAGCAAATTTATTATTTCCAGAAATTAAAGAAACTCCACAAGATATTATTAATAAATATCCAAAAAGGCCTGATTGAAAGGTTATCACAAGAATTGCTCCATCTCCGACTTGATTTTTACATATTTGAGCAATTTACTCAGCAATGCTTGATAAAATTGTAGCATATAAAAATAATTGATTATTTTTTTTGAGAATAGAGGATACAGACCAAAAAAGAGAAGTTGAATGAATGGCAAAAAAGTATATTGAATTATTGAAAATATTTTGACTTAATTTTAATGAATGACCAATTTGATTAAATTGAGAAGATATTTGAAATTATTGACCATATACACAATCAAAAAGAGAATATATTTATAAAACTTTTTTAAAAGATTTAGTTTTAAAATGACTTGCTTATCCTTGTTTTTTAACTGAGGAAGAAATAACTCAAACAAGAGAAATACAAGAAGCTTCTAAATTACCAACTTGAATTTATAAAGAATATTCTCCTTGGAGATATGCAAGTTTAGAAGATGTAAAAAAAGCATTAGATGAAAAAAAAGAGTTTGTTATTCGTTTAAAATCTAGTTGAGAATTAATAAAAAAAATTGAAATAAATGATTTAATAAAATGAAAAGTTTCTATGCAAGAAAACTTTTTAGATGTAGTTTTAATGAAAACAAATTGAATTCCAACTTATCATTTTGCTCATTTAATAGATGATTATCTTATGGGGACAACACTTGTAATTAGATGAGATGAATGGTTTGCATCAGTTCCACTACATTTAGAATTGTTTAAAATGATGTTATGGAAAGCTCCGAATTATGCTCATTATTGACCTTTAGTAAAAATTGATTGAGATTCTAGAAGAAAAATTTCAAAAAGATTAGATCCAGAAGCAGATATAGAATATTATTTTGAAAAATGATTTTTAATAGAAGCAATTTTAGATTTTTTATCAAATATTATAAATTCATGATTTGAAGATTGGAGAAAAGAAAATTTAAACAAGTCTTATTTAGAATTTGATTTTAAATTAGAAAAAATAAATTCTGCTTGAGCTTTAGTTGATTTAGAAAAATTAACTTTTGTAAATGCAACACTTATAAAAAATATGCCTTTGGAAGAACTTTATGAAAAATTATCTAAATATTTACAAGAATATGAAAACGATTTTTATAATAATAAATTTTTAAAAGTTTCAAAAGAATATAATTTAAAAATTATTACAGAATTAAAAACAAGACTTACGATATTTAAAGAATATAAAAAATTGACTACTTTTTTTTATAATGATTTTGATGTAAATCAAGATATAATTGATTTACTTATAAATTTAAAAATGAAAATAGAAAATATTGACATTGTAAAAAAATGATTATACTTAGCACTAGATATTTTAAGTGCTAAAAAAGATGAATTTTTAAATATTGAAGAAATTAAAAATATTTTTGTTGAAGAAATTAAAAAAGTTGAAATGAAAAATTGACAAGTTTTGTGGCCTGTTAGGGTTTCATTGTCTTGAGAAGAATTTTCACCTTGAGCTTTAGAATTAATTTACATACTTTGAAAACAAAAGTCAATACAAAGAATACAAAATATTTTGAATTTAATATAAAAATGTTATAGAATTAAAACATATAAAAATATTATATTCTAACCTATATAAATATGAATTATCAAATGTTGAAAACTTTACTTGATTCTCTTGTATCAAATTTTAAATGTCCAAATTGTTCTAATACAGTTAATGATTCTTTAATTGAAATAGTTTGAGCTGCTTGAAGTAGTGTAAATTTAGATATTTTTTGTTCTAATTGTGAAAAACATACTTTTGTTAAAGCGGAAGTTTCTCAAATAAATTTATGAAATTTAATGAATTTTAAATGAGAAAATATAAATGAAATCAAACAAAAATTACAAGAAAAATTATCTTGATTAAATATTAAAAAAGCAGATTTTTCTAATACAAAAAATATTGAAGCAAAAATAAATGATAAACAAATTTTAGAATTAAGAGAAACTTTAAAAAATGAAAATGTTAATGTTAAGGATTTTCTAAGTGAATAAAATATTTTTATGTTTATGAAGGTTTTTATATTTAAATTTTACTTTTTTAGTTTTATTTCTATAATGTTGCCGAGATAAAAAAAGTATTTCAAAAAATACTTTTTATTTTTTATTTTATTATTATTTATATTTATGTCTTTTAGAAATATAGCTATTATAGCCCATGTAGATCACGGAAAAACTACTTTAGTTGATGCAATGTTAAAACAATCTTGAACTTTTAGAGAAAATGAAAAAGTTGAAACATGTGTTATGGATTCTAACGATCAAGAAAAAGAAAGGTGAATTACTATTTATGCAAAAAATACTTCAATATTTTATAAATGAAATAAAATAAATGTTGTTGATACTCCTGGACATGCTGATTTTTGAAGCGAAGTTGAAAGAGTTTTAAGAATGGTTGATAGTGTTTGTCTAGTAGTTGATGCTTATGAATGACCAATGCCACAAACAAAATTCGTTCTAAAAAAATCTTTACAATTAGGTTTAAAACCAATTGTAATTATCAATAAAATTGATAAACCAACTGCAAGACCAGATTGGGTTGTTGACCAATTATTTGATTTATTTGTAAAACTTTGAGCAACTGATGAACAACTTGATTTTCCAGTTTGTTATTCTATAGCAAGGGAATGAATTGCAAAAAGAAATTTAGAAGATGAATCAAATAGTATAACTCCTTTATTTGATATGATAATGGAAAAGGTTACTGAGGCTTCAAACGATATAACAAAACCTTTTAGAATGCAAGTTGCAAACTTGGCTTATGATAATTTTTTATGAAGATTAGCTATTTGAAGAGTTTATGCTTGAGTTGTAAAAGTATGACAAGAAGTTATAATTACAAGTAATTCTTGAGTTCAAAGAAAAGCAAAAATTGCTGAAGTTTTGACTAATGAATGACTAAATAAGGTAAAAACAAAAGAAGCTGTTGCTTGAGATATAGTAACAATAGCTTGAATACCAGATATATTTGTATGAGAAACTATTGCTGAAAATACTGAAGTTCCAGCAATGCCTGCTATTACAATTGATGAACCAACTTTAAAAATGGAATTTTTAGTAAATAATTCTCCATTTTGTTGAAAAGAATGAAAAATGGTTACTTCAAGACAAATAAGAGATAGATTAGAAAAAGAGTTAGAAACAAATGTTTGATTAAAAGTAGATTTTTCTTGAGATAATTTTATAGTTTCTGGTAGATGAGAATTACATTTATCAGTTCTTATAGAAACTATGAGAAGAGAATGATTTGAATTACAAGTTTGAGCTCCAGAAGTAATTATGCATAGTGAGAATTGAGTTAAAATGGAACCAATTGAAAGAGTTGCTGTTTCTGTTCCAAGTGAATTTTCGGGATCAGTTATAGAAAAACTTTGAAAAAGAAAATGAGAAATGGTAAATATGGTTGATGAAAATTGACTTGTTTCACTTGAATTTAAAGTTCCAACTAGATGACTTTTAGGTTTTAAATCAGAATTTACAACTATTACAAAATGAGAATGAATTTTAACAAGTTCTTTTGAAGAATTTGCTCCATATAAATGACCTATTGAAAAAAGAGAAGTTTGAAGTATGGTTTCAGGTGAAACTGGTTCAACTATGGCTTATTCATTGTGGAAATTACAAGAAAGATGACCATTATTTGTAGATCCAGCAGTTGCAATTTATGAATGAATGATTATATGAGAACATTTAAAATGATGAGAATTAGTTGTAAATGCTACTAAAAATAAACAATTAACAAATGTTAGAGCATCAGGAAGTGATGAAGCATTAAGACTTGTAACTCCAAAAAGAATGACTTTAGAAGAGGCAATTGATTATATTTGAAATGATGAATATGTAGAAGTTACTCCTTTAAATATTAGACTTAGAAAAAAATATCTATCAGAAACTGATAGAAAAAGGTATGGTAGAAGTAAAGATTAAAAAAATAATAATTGATATTATTTTAATTTGTATTTTCTAAAAAAAACATATAATAACTTTTGAAAAGACGAGAGTTTGGAAACAAATTCTCGTTTTATATTAATTTATTAACTATAAAAGTATGTTAGATATTAAAAAAATTGAAGCAGCTATCAATCAAATTTCAGCTGAAAAAAAGATTTCAAAGGAGAATCTTATTGATATTATTGAGTCAGCAATTAAAACTGCTTATAAAAAAGATTATGGTTCAAAAGATGAAAATGTAATTGTAAAACTTGATTTAGAAGCCTGAAAAATAGAAATTACAGTTGAAAAAACTGTTGTAAAAGAAGTTACAAATCCATCAACTGAGATTAGTTTTGAAGAATTATGAGAAGATGCAGATGATTTTGAAGAATGAGATGTAATTGAATTAGATGTTAGCGATAATATTTCAAGTTCTTCATTTTGAGATTCATTTTGAAGAATAGCATCGCAAGCAGCTAGACAAGTAATTATTCAAAAAATATGAGATAGTGAAAAACAAAAGATTTATGAATTATTTAAAGATAAAGTTTGAGAAGTAATAAGTATGAAAGTTGTTATGATTGAGTCTGGAAAAGTAGTTCTTGATTATAATTGAAATCAAGTAATTCTTCCAAAATCAGAACAAGTTTCTAGAGATAATTATGTTCCAGATGCTAGATTTTATGTATATGTTAGTGAGGCATTCATTGATGAAAAAACTGGACCAAGAGTTATATTATCAAGAAAAGATAAAAATATAGTTCCAGCTATAATTGCTTTATATGTCCCAGAAGTGGCTGATTCAAGTATATCAATAGACAATGTTGTTAGATATCCTTGAGTAAAAACAAAAGTTTTAGTTTCTACAAATTATGATGAAATAGATCCAGCTTGAAGTTTAATTTGATCAAAATGAATTAGAGTTAAATCAGTTATGGAAGAGTTATCTTGAGAAAAAGTTGATATAATCGTAGATAATTGAAATGTTAAAGATATTATTTCTAAATCATTAACTCCAGCAACAGTTTTAAAAGTTGAGGTTTCAGAAGATGATTCTACAGCAAAAGTTTATATTTTATCAGAAGAAAGAGCAAAAGCTATTTGAAAAAATTGAGTAAATATAAATCTTGCTTCACAACTTACTTGATATAATATTTCTTTAGTAGAAGTTCAAGAAAAAACTGAATAATTTTATAATTAAATTATTATTATGAAAGTAGTATTTTTACAATTAGTTCCAAATGTTGGACATATTTGAGATATAAAAGAAATTAGTGATAGTTATGCTAGAAATTTTTTAATTCCAAAAGGTTTAGCAAAAAAGTTAGATGAAAAAGAAGAAGAAAAATTAAAGCAAGAAGAAAAGAAAAAAGAAGAAAATAGAAGAAATCTTGTTGAAAATAGACATAAAATAATAGAAACTTTAAATCTTAAACAACTTCATTTTAAAGTAAAAATAGCAGAGAATTGAAAAATGTTTGGTTGAATTTGAGAACATGATATTATTGATAAAATTTTTAAAGATTTTAAAATAAAACTAGAAAAAAAGCATATAGACATGCCAGATTGACATATAAAAAAGATTTGAAAAAAAGATATATTTATAAAATTATCATCTGATAGTATGGCTAAAATAACAATAATTGTAGAATAATGAATTATTTATCAATTGATCTTTGAGACAAAAGATGTTGAATAGCATATTCTAATATGTGAATTATTTTTACTTTACCATTTGTGGAGAGATTTAAATTAGTTTGAGAATTAAAAAAAATAATTATAGAAAAAAATATTTCAGAAATAGTTATTTGAATGCCTTTTGATTTGTATTGAAAAGATTTAAGACAATTAGATAAAACTAAAAAATTTGTTTTAAAATTAAAACAAATTTTTAAAAATATTGAAATAATTGAAGTTGATGAAAGATTTACAACTTTTGAATCAATAAATATTTTAACTGAACTTTGATGAAATAAAAAAGATATTTTAGAAAAAAAAGATAGTATTTCAGCTTACTTAATTTTGGAAAGATTTTTAAGTCAAGTTAATACTTAATAATTTACATAAGTAGAAAAATAATTTTATTTTTACTATACTAAATATATTATAATTTTTATTTAACTTTACTTTTTTAGTATTTTTTTTAAACTGTTTTCACTTAAAAATAATGTCTAAATTTATGAAAATATTTGTATTTGATACGGAAACTACTTGATTTATTGATAAAAAAAATACTTCTTTAGATGCACAACCACATATAATACAATTTGCTTGAATATATTGAGAAATTAAGTCTTGAGAATTCAAAGAAATTAAAAGAATTAATCAAATGATAAAACCAAAAATTCCGATTCCATTTTGAGCTAGTCAAATTCATCATATTTATGATATAGATTTAAAAGATGCTCCATCAATTGAAGAATATATTTGAGATTTTTTAAAAATAATTAATGAAAGTGATGTAATTATTTGACATAATATAGAATATGATGAAGAAATGTTAAAAATTGAATTAAAAAGGCTAAATCGTGAGTTTGAATATAAACCAAATCAAATAATATGTACAATGAAACAAACAGTTGATTTTTGTGCTTTACCTTGAAATTGAAATAGGTTTAAATACCCGAAACTTTGAGAACTTTATAAAAAATTATTTTGAGAGTATTTTTTGTGAGCTCATGATGCAATAGTTGATGTTGAGGCGACCTTAAAAGCATTTATGGAATTATATAAAAATTGAATTGTAAAATTAGATGAAAAAAAACATCAAGTATTAAGTTTATTTTAATAATAAAATATTATGACATATAATGATTTAATAAATATAGATGATTTTGAAAAAAGAGAAACATTTAATCCTGAAAGATGAGATGTAGCTTTTTATTGTAAAGATTGTGAGGAAATAGTGCAAACTGAAAGAAAAAATCCAAATTGATATATTTTTATTTGTAAAAAATGTAGCTGAACTAATGTTGCAGTTTGAACTTTAGCTTGATTAAAGGAAAATTATAGAATTAAATGATAATTTTAAAAAAAGTTTTGACATATATTTTAAATATATATACTTTAAATATATACTGAGTTATATGAATTTAATTTTTAATTATGTTGTATGGATAAAAAAGAAGCATTGGCACAAGCTCTATCAATGATAGAAAAACAATTTTGAAAATGAGCAGTTATGAAATTATGAGAAAAAGAAAGTATGAATGTAGAGACTAGTTCATCAGGTTCTTTATCGCTTGATATTGCTCTTTGATGATGATATGCAAAATGAAGAATAGTTGAAATTTATTGACCTGAATCATCAGGTAAAACTACTTTAGCACTTCATGCGATTGCTGAAGTTCAAAAAGCTTGATGAACTGCTGCTTTTGTGGATGCAGAACATGCACTTGATCCAAAATATGCAAAAAAGATTTGAGTTGATATTGATAATTTAATTATTTCTCAACCTGATTATTGAGAGCAAGCACTAGAAATAGTTGATGCTTTGGTTAGATCTGGGGCTGTTGATTTGGTTATTGTTGATAGTGTTGCCGCTTTAACTCCAAAAGCAGAAATAGAATGAGAAATGTGAGATAGTCATATGTGATTACAAGCAAGACTTATGAGTCAAGCTTTGAGAAAAATAACTTGACCTATATCAAAAACCTGATGCACGGTTATATTTATCAACCAAATAAGAATGAAGATTTGAATTATGTTTTGAAGTCCTGAAACAACAACTTGATGAAATGCTTTGAAATTTTATGCATCTCAAAGACTTGATGTTAGAAAAAAAGATAAAATTGAAACTTGAACTTGAATAGATAAAGAAGCGACTTGAAATAGAACAAAAGTAAAAGTTGTAAAAAATAAGGTAGCTCCTCCATTTAGAGAAGCAGAATTTGATGTAATGTATAATGAATGAATATCAAAGATTTGAGAAATAGTTGATATTTGAACTGAATTAGAAATTATTAAAAAATCAGGTTCGTTTTATTCGTTTGGTGAAACTAAATTATGACAATGAAGAGAAAATGTTAAACAATTTTTATCTGAAAATAAAGAATTAGCTAAAGAAATTGAGGAAATAATTAAAAATAGTTTATAAAATTTATAGATTTAAAGTAATCAAATTATTAATTGAAATTGATTTTAGAAAAAAATTTGTGTTTTTAAAAAATTCTCTATAATTGGTTGGTATTTTTGAAAACTTAAAAAAGATTTCATATTTTATAATTTATAATATACTTATATGGCAAAAGGTAAAAGAACTTATGTAGGGTTTTATTCGGAAGAAACTGGGAATTTAGTACATATTACTAATATAAACAAAAAAAATTTTTGACCAGGTGAAAAACTTACTCTTAGAAAATATAATAAAGTGACTAGAAAACATGAAGTATTAAAAATGAAAGAAATTAAAAAAGGGTAATTCCAAATAAACCAGTCTTCAAAAGAGACTGGTTTAAAATTTAAAATTAACTTATAAAAAATGAAAACAGCTTTTGAATCTAAACCAGGAACGGTTTTAAAAATTGATTGAGAATTATTTTTCGTATCAAAATACGAATATCATAGAGCTTGAAGAGGAACAACTACTATTAAAATGAGATTAAAAAACCTTATGAATAATTCTTCTACTGATAGGACATTTAATTGAGAAGATAAAATGGATGATGTTATATTAGATAGAGCAAGATTTGAATATTTATATTGAGCTTGATGAGTTTATGCTTTTATGAATCAAACAACTTATGAACAAATTGAATTAGATGAGGATACAATTTGAGATATGAAATATTTTTTAGTTGAATGAAATACTGTAGATATTCAACAATATGAATGAAAATTTATTTGACTTGTATTGCCTACAAATATTAAATTAACAATTGAAGAATGTGAGCCATGAGTAAAGTGAAATACAGCTGATGGGAAGGTTACTAAAGATGCAATCACTAATACTGGTCTAAATATTAAAGTTCCTTGATTTATTAATCAATGAGATGAAATTATAGTTAACACAGAAACTTGAGAATATATGGAAAGAGCAAAGTAAAACCTTTTAAATTTAAAAAACCTTTAACAGTAGTTTTTCTGACTCTAGAAAACTACTGTTTTTTTATTTTATAGCAGATATATAATAGAAAACTTGTTCTTAAATAGAAAAATGAGTATAATATAAATATTTTTTGAATAAAGAATTCAAATATAAAAGATTAGAACAATGCTAATAATTTTGTTATTTATATATGGGAAACTTTAAACAAAGTTCTTCCACTTCTTTTTTTATCTTTTCTAAATCTTTATTTGAATTAATAAATTTATAAAATTCTTCCAAATTTTTAGATCTTTGTTCTTTATCTTCAATATATCAAAAATCAACAACTATATCACTTACTCTTTTAATTAAATTTGCTATTATATCCATTTCTTTTTCTTTCATTCATCTCATTGTAACTATAGGAGTTCAAAGTCTTATTCAACTTGGATAAAATGCTGTTGCTGGATCACGAGGAATAGTGTTTTTATTTAGTGTAATTCAAGCTTTATCTAAAGCTTCTTGCATATAAACTCATCTTCATCTTCAAACATTTACAAGCATTAAATGATTATCAGTTCAACCACTAACTAATTCAAATCATAATTCTTTTAATTTTAGAGCTAAATATTTAGCATTTTTAACTATTTGTTTATTTGATTCTATAAATTCAGGTTTTAATGCTTCTCAAAGTGCAACTGCTATTGCTAAAGTTTGGTGATTATGAGGTCATCATTGAAGTCAAGGAAAAACAGCTTTATCAATTTTTAAAGCTAATTCTGGATCTTTTTTAAGTCATTTCTCAGTTACCATAATCATTCATCATCTTGGTCATCTAAGTGTTTTATGAGTTGTTGTTGTTATTATATCTACATATGGAGCAGGATTAGTGTGAACTCAAGATATTACAAGTCACGAAATATGAGCTATATCAGCTGCAATATAAGCTCCAACTTCATCAGCTATTTTAGCTATTTCTTTAAATGGAAATTCTCTAGCATAAGCAGAAGCTCAAATCCATACTAATTTTGGTTTATTTTCTCTTATAATTTTTGCAGTTTCTTCTAAATCTATATATCAATCTTCTCTAACATGATATTGAACGGCATTGAAAAAAGATCAAGTTACTGAAGCTTTCCATCAATGTGTTAGGTGTCATCCATCAAGTAAACTTTGTCAAACAACTGTATCTCAAGGTTTACAAGTGGCAACATAAACAGCAAAATTTGCAGGACTTCAACTATATGGTTGAACATTTACTGCAACTACTCAAGGAAATGCTTTTTTAGCTCTTTCTATTGCTAATTCTTCAACTTCATCTACAAATTCATTTCACCCGTAATACCTTTTTCTAGCATATCACTCACTATATTTATTTGTAAAAGGTGTTCAAAGTGCCTCAATTGTTGATAAAGAAGCAATACATTCTGAAGGAATAAGTTCAAGAGTTGTTTCTTGTCTATTCATTTCTTTTTGGACTAAATCATAACAAATAGGATCAGTTATTTTTAAATTATCAAAATTCATAGTAAAATACTTAGAAAATAAATGTAAATTTTTATACAATTTTATTATATGTAAAATGTTTTTAATGCAAAAAAATAATCCTTCTTTGGATTATTTTTTCATTTTTATAAAAATTAAACTAGTTTACCTATTTTTTCTATCACCATCTGATTTCAATCTTTATCTTTTTTACTTTCAAATCTTCATTTAGTTATCAAATCATAAATTCATTCTATAACAGTAACTTTTTTAATATCTTTATTTATAGGAGAATTTCTTATATTTAAAGTAACCTTATCTTTATCTATAATAATATCATTTAAATCAAATTTTCATAATTCAGTTGTAATAGATACTTTATATTTTTCTCAATTTATATCTAATTCTTGAGTTCAAGGATTAAAAAATAATTTTCATACTTTTGAAGAAAGTTTAGTTGGATTTTGTATTCCATTTATTGTATTCTCTATACTTTTTGTTAAATCTACTTTTTCTTGTTCTTTTCTGCTGTCTTCTATTTTTTGATTTGTTTTTTCTATTTCTTTAGCAAATGGTTCTCTTTTTTCTTTTACAAATTCATTAAATTCTATTAATCTATTAGTTTTACTTTGAGCTCTTTCAACTATTCATCATCAAACTATATCTTTAATATTTCAAGTGGTAATAGATTTACTTTTACAAAAATCTCTAATTAAAACTAATGTTTCAGCTAAAAGTGGTCTTGAAGCATCAGTAATAGCCTTATATTTATCAGCTCAAATAGTATTAGTTATAACAGAAGAAAAATCATCACCAGAAGCAATAAGTTTAGAAATTTCTATATCATCAATAGATTTTCAAACTGTATTATTCCAATTTGTTATATTTTTATATTCTCAGGCAAGTATTTTATCATACATTACCACTTTTTCTCTATTTGTTTCTAAAGCTGAAATAGTTTGTTTTTGTTCTTCTAGTTTTTGTTCTTCTCATTCTTTTCTTGCTTTTTTTTGTTCTTCAGCAGTTTTTATTTCTTTTGCTTTATTATGAATATCAAATGCATTTTTAACTATTTGTATAAATTCAAGAGATGTTAATTTTTTATCTTGCTTATATTTATCAATTAAATCAAATTTTAAATTAACTCATTCAAATTCAACTCAAGAAGTAAATATTTTTTGCCAAAAATCTTCTGGTTTTGAGTCTCATTGTAATTCTATTAATTTATCAATTTCTCATTTTTCTCATGATTCTTTTTTCTTTAATCAATCTTTTAAAGCTCATATTTTTATTTCAGATAAATCTATTTCTTCAAATATTCAAACTCATTTTTTAGAAATACTTCAAGATTTATCTAAAGTAGCTCATAGCGAAGTAAATCATCAAATAAATCTTTTTAAATCTAGTCTAGAATTGAAATCTCCAAGTGGATCTTTGTTGTCAAGTCATAAAAAGAAAGCTAAAATTTTTCATAAAAATGAATTTCACAAAAGTTTTTGTAGTATATTTCACAAAGCTGGAAACTTTTCAGTTATATTTAGTGCCATATCGAGTTGATTTTCTGAGTCTATAGCTCCTTTATCTGCTGTTTGTATGTCAGTGTTAAATTTGGTAAGAAATGCTGATATACTACTTAGTTGATCTTTAGGAATTTCTTTATCATTTATTTTAATGTTTCTTTTATCCAATGTAATTTTGTTTATAATATCTTCGCTAATTGGTCAAGTTTCTATAGCATTTAAATCTCTAAAATAAGGAATATTATTAACTATATTTTGTTTTTCTAAAGAAGTAAGTTTTGGATCTAAAGAGTTTAATTTATCATTAACTTTAGTGAATCAAGAAACATATCACTCAATTATCTTTTTAAAATCTACTTCTTCCCCAGTTTTTCAAGCTTCTTCTAATCATTTAAGAGTATCTTCAGCTTTAGTTAATTTTTTTACATCTGGCGAAATCATTTTTGATAAATCTCAAAAAGATGACATAAGTCAGCTAGTTTGTTTAACTATTTCAGATCATAATAATCTTTTTGCTAATGCAACAATTATAATGTTTTTTGAAGTTTCATCAAGAAAATCAAACTTATTAAGCATTCATCTAAGTTGTGGTTCATATTCAGCTCTCATAATATGAATTTTATCTGATTTAGCTTGTCATAAAAAATTATCAAGATTTATAAAAGAATATCATTCCGCTTCTAGTTTATTTTTATAGTCAATTCAAGTTTGAGCTTTTTCTGGAGAGTTTGGTTTTCCTCATATAATACTATTTCTAACAGCATCTATAGCTCAAGTTTTATCTGAACTTGCTATTTGTTCTTTTAAAGCCTTTAATCTCTCACAAGTGATTTTTATAGGATCAGCTCATAATTCTTTTTTTAAATTATCTAACTCTTCTTGAGTTGGATTTTTATCTTTTAATAACTCTTGTAGAGTTGTAGTTGTTCATTCTGGAGAACAAATTTGTGATTCTGGTGCCATATGGGTGGTGGTTAGGGATTTATTTATTTAGTATATTGTTCTAAAGCTTCACTAACAATCTTTTTTATTTCTGCTTCTGTATAAACTTTTCAAGTTTCTTTATTTATAGTACTTGATTTCATAACAGCTGTAGTTAGAATTGACACTATTGCAACTTGTCATACTATTGCGATAGGTTTAAAGTAAACCATAGCTATAATTAAAGTTCATATTGCTAATCAAACTCAAATTTTCCATTCTAAAGGAATTGCCTCATAAAGTTCTTTTAATGCTTTTGTCGTTCATGAAATAAATGCATCTGCAATTTTTCAGAATATATTTCATAATACCATTTTAACATCTTCAGGAATAGTTCATTCTTTAATTCATTCAATTAATTTCTTATCAAAATATTTTCATCTGAAAGAAGGATTATCTCACAGTATTTTCCATAATTTTAAATATATAGCAGATTTTTCAAGTCAATTAAGAGAATTTATATCAGTGTTTCATCATGTAATTAAATATAATTCTAATAGTTGTTTCATTGTTAAACCATTTTCACTAAAAAATTTATTATACTCTTTTTTAATATCACCTTCTCAGAATAATCAAGATAGTAAGGTAATAATTTTTCATCTAAATTCAAATAATTGTTCTATAAATTGTTTTTCCTTATCATCTTGTGCAGATGATAACATTCTATTTTTTTCGTCTGGAGTTCATTTTAATTTATCAGACATTGATATTAATGTAATTAATGTTTTTCAGCTTATATCTTTAAATAATCATTCTCTTTCTTCTAAGTCTCAAAAATTAATTTTTCAATTTTCAGTTCATATTTCAAACATACTTATTGAGGATAATTGTTTCATAGCATCAGCTGGATTTATACTAAAAGATGTATTTTCAACTTTTTCAACTATTTTATTTATCATTCATGATCACATTTTTCATAAATCAATTAAATTTTCTCCAATTTTTCAAGACTTCCATTCTTTATTTCATTTTCAAATAGTTTTATCTAAGAAATCTTCATTATCAATAAAAAGTTTTAAAGACTTATAAATTTGTTTATCACTTCATTTATTAGAAATTTTAAGTCTTTCTCATATTCATTTTTCTCATTTTTTATATTCATCTTTTAGATCTGAAAAACTTTTAGATTTTATTTCATCTAAATTTAAAATTGATATAGTAAAGTCATTTTTCTTTTCTCACTTTAACAAGAATAAAGATTTTATTCCTCAAATATATTGTAAGTCTTTATCTTTCAATATATCTTTTCATCCTTCTACTTTATCTTCAACTTTCCCCTTAGTATTTTTTAAAAAACTCAAACTAACTCATTCAGGTAGTTCTGGAATTTTTCCAGTAAACATATATGCAAACCAAGCTCAAATTCAAGCAACCCATCATCAAAATCATCACTTAGCATTCTTAATCTTATCAAAAATTTCTCAAGCATTCGCAAATCTAGAACCTAATGATGAAATTTTATCAAAAAACGATAATCATTTATTTTTTTTCTCTGTTTTTCATTTTAAAGCTCAATCTATTGCAACTTTTCATGCTTCATTAGGAGTCATTCATTTATCAAAAACTTGAGCAACTCAAATATCTCAAGGGAGAGCTTCTCTGATTTCTGCTTGTTCTTCTGGGGTTAATCATTCTCTCAATGTTTCTCTTGCTCATTTTCAATTACTTTTTGCTTCCTCAGCTAGTTGTCTAATTTTTTTAGCTAAATTTTCATGACTTTTTGTTTCTAACTCTTTGGCTAATTCTTCAGGAGTTCTTTCAGTTTGTATATCAGCTCCAGGTAAAACATCTCTATTATTTCATGCCATAATTTTTATATTAATTTATAAACATGCTTCAATCTTATCACAATTTTTGAATTAATGCAAAAAAAAGAGACAAAATGTCTCTTTTTACCAATATTTTACTTTAAATTAAATTATATTTTTCAATTAGCTATTTAAAATTAAGAATTCTCTTTTAAATTTTCTAGCTTTTTATCTTGAAATTCATTTTTATTTAGAAATAAATTTTTATCAATTCAAGACTGTCTAAATATACTAATTATTGTTTTTATATTAAGTGTCTTATTTGAATGATTTGGGACTGTTACCTTTAAAGTTCAATTTTTTAGTTGAATATGACTTCATTTTTGATGAGAAACTTCAAATCAACTAGATAACAAAAATTTTAAGATATCTTTTGATTTTATATTATAAATATTTGGATTCATACTAAACTGTTACATAGGTATTAAAAGAATTTTTTAAAGATTGTAAAATTTCCCATTCATCATCTCAATGTTCCAATCATTCGATATGACAACTTAAAGCTTCTTTTCAATTATTAATAGCTTCCTCCAATGTATCTCATTCTGTAACAATATTAAAAATATTTGATAAAACTGTATAAGTTCCATCTTCATTTTTAAGTATATTTAGAGGTAAATTATTCATATTTTTAAAAATTATTTATTTAATAATTTAATTATATAAATTTTTTATAAAAATCAATTTTTAAATTAAAGCAAAAAAAAGACAATTTGTCTTTTTTTTATTCTTTATCATAAGTTTGTTTAGATATAATTTATTTATTAAGATATAAATTTAGCATACAAAAAAGGATAAATTATAAATCTCATTTTTCAATCATACAAATAGCTGTTTTTATGTCAAAATAACTAATATTTTCATCACAAAAATCTTTTATAGGTTTTAATTTTTCTAAACTTAAAGAATTATTTTTTATAGTTTCTTTAATTTTTTTTAATTTTTCTAAAGAAGAAAATTTTAAAATTTCGCTTAAAGTAAGTTTATTTAAACTATAAAGTTTAACTATATGTTCTTCAATTGTTTGAATTGTCATTTCTCTTTTTATAGCAATTTCTTGCAAAGAAATTTTTTCTTGTAATAAAGATAAAGTTTGAGTATAAGTATCTATTTTTTCTATTTTAATTTTTTGTAAAGATGAAGAATTTTTCATCTTTACTGATTTCTTTAAATTTTTTACTTTAAAATACAAACTTGATTGTAAATCTTTTTCTTCGTCAAAAAGTATTGAATTATTATAAATACTAGCAATTCAGCTTTGAGTTATTCATATTTTTGGATATTGTCAGGCAGATTTATACAAAAATCAATTTTGGGTTAATGTATCAAAAATAGCCAAAACAAGATTTTTATCATAAATTTGTAAAATTGCAAAATCTTTATCTAAGTCTAAATTCCATTCTAGTATTTTTTTATCCTTTTCTCAAACTAATATAGAAGCTAAAATTTGACTTCAAAATTTATTATCAAATCTTTTAATAAATTCTAAAACAAGCAAAAATACATTTTTTGGAATTACTTCTTTTTCTCAATTCAAATCATATTTTTTCTTATCAATACAATAATCACAAACTCCACAATTTTCTCACATATTTTTTAAATCTTCTTCATCACCGAAATATTCTAAAATAAATCTTTTTCTACATCCTGGTTTAAAAAGTAATTTTTTAACTTGTTCTAATTTAAAATATGATTCTTCTTTAAGCAAATTTTGATGATTCCATAAAATTGGCAGTTTATCCAAATCTATTTTTGGCAAAATAAGTGTAATTCATCTTCACCTAAAATCTGTTTCTCAAGCTTTTACATCAAATCATCTTTTTAAAACTGAATATTTTTCAAATATCTTTATAATACTTCAAACCTTCATATCACTTCAAATTCCAGATTCAATTGCAACAGAATTATATGTTTTTAATATTTGATGATTAGTTCATTCTCAAATTTTAAAATCTTTATATAAATAACTATACAAAGTCAAAATATCAGTTTTTGGAGGATAAGTATTTTCAATAAAAAATTCTTGAATAATTGTGTCTTGATAACTAGCCAAAATCACTCAATAACTATTTTTTCAATCTCTTCAAGCTCTACCGACTTCTTGATAATAATTTTCAATACTTCAAGGTAAATTGTAATGAATTACAAATCTTATATTTTTTTTATCAATTCACATACCAAAAGCATTTGTAGCAACAATCACATCATAAGTTGAATTCATAAAATTATTTTGTTCTTGTTCTCTTAAATCAGGTTTCATTTCTCCCGTATAAATTCAAACTTTTACTCAGTTTTCAAGTAAATATTGATAAACTTTTGAAACTGCTTTTACACTTGAACAATAAATTATTCAATATGGAGGAGTTTTTTTGATTATTTCTAAAACTTTTTCTAACTTTTCAGCTTCTTTTGAGATTTCTCTAACTATAAAAGCAAGATTTTCTCTATTAAATCCTGAGGTCCATATTTTATAATCTTTTAATCAAAGTCTTTCAATTATATCAGTTCTTACTTTTTTTGTAGCAGTTGCTGTTAGTGCAACTATTGGAAAAGTTTTTATATTTCTTAAATTTTCAATAAAATCTCTAATTTTTAAATAACTTGGTCTAAAATCATGTCACCATTGACTAATACAATGAGCCTCATCAATAGCAATTAATGCAATATTTACATTTTGCATAGTATTTAAAAATAATTCATCATTTAATCTTTCTGGTGCAATATAAAGAAACTTTACACTTCAATTTTGATTTGAATCATTTAAACTAATTTCATCAAGTAATAAATTCTTTTGTGCAGTTGATATAGTAGAATTTATAACTTCTGCTCTAAATCAAAGTTCATTTAATTTATCAACCTGATCTTTCATAAGAGAAATTAAAGGAGAAATAATTAGGACAAGTCAATCTAAAACACTTCAAGCAAATTGATAAACAAGTGATTTTCAACCTCAAGTTGGCATAAAAACAAGAGTGTCATTTTTATCAATTACACTCTTTATAATTTCAAGTTGTCATTCCCTAAAATTATCTAGTTTAAATTTAGTTTTTAATATTTCTTCAAAATTTTGCATATATTTTTTTAATATTTTAAAGTATATTAAAAAATGTATATTTACAAAATCAAAAATTAACTTTACAAAATATTTTATCTTAGTAAATTCTATAAAATTTTCTTCAATTTAAAATATTAAATAATATTATATGAATTCACCCACTAACTCCATAAATTCACCGAATTTATCACAAAATAAAATACAATCTGCTGAACAAATAATAAATTTTGCTACAAATGAAATCCGAAAACTAAAAAGATTTATATGATCTGATTGATTGGCTATAATTGAAGAACATAGAGAAGTCTTAATAAAATGATTGCAGTTATTTGTAAGGAATTTTAATGATAATCAAACTCTTGACTGATTTTCTAAAGTAGAAAAAGATTATCTAATGAAACCAGAAGATTGAAAAACATATTCTCAAGAAGAAAAAAGAACTATAGAAACATTACTTTTTTATAGATTTGCTTTAAAACATATATTTAAAATCAAAGAAAAAGCTAGAAAAGTTGTTGATTTTGAAAGAATAAGAGGATTGATTTGAGATAATCATCATTTAATTCCAGACTTACAACCTGCTAGTCATTATATTGAAGCTATAAGAGAAACAATAAATTTATTAAGAAGTAAATATTCTTGAATTACAAAATTACCAGAATGAATTACTACTATCATAGTTCCAAATTTATATGCTAGACCAGACTTTATTTCTAAAATACTAAGTTTTTATATTTTATGACAAAAAACAGTGGGAGAATTGCTGGAAGAATGAAAAATAAATATAGTTTTTAGTTGAAATATTGTAAGTATTAGAACAGATTACGAACTTGAATGAAAATATTTTGAATTAGATAGTAATTGATTTTACTTAATTGATGAAGAAACTTGATTGCCTATACTTAGTGAATATTGAGTATTTTTAGATCAAGTAAAAAAAGTAAGGGGATTAAAAAGCTTAAAAGATACTGAAAACTTTATTAAAAACAATTATGAAGAGTATTCAAGTAAACTAGAAGAAATAATAAGAAATTGGGTTAAGAAAGATTTAGAAAGAAATTTATATACTTTATCAGTTTTAATGGTGTTATCTAAAGACTATGAAAATATATTTTTATTAGAAAACCCTAACCAAAATCAAGATAAAGATGATTGAAATCATAATGTTCAAAAAATAATTTTACTTAAACCAAAAGAATGAAGTAATTTAGAATTTGTTGAAGAAGAACATGATTTAAAAGTAGATTTAACAGATAATTTATTTTAAAAAATATATAATATTAAAATTATGAATATTGAGCCTATTTTACATATCAAAGAACCAACTTGCTGAATTACTAGTTTAAATTCATTTCAATTAGGAGATAGTGAGGAAACTAATCAGCTAAGAATGGCTGAAAAATTGAGAGTTAAAATTGCATCAAAAAGATTAGAAATACAAATAAATGATTTATTTAATGTTTTATTTGAAGAAAATAAAACAACTCTTAAAACTGAATTTCAAGAGTTTGTAGAAAATTATACTAAAGATTCTCCTATAGCTCTTGAATGAATTACTAGTTTAGAATATTATTATCTTACAGAATTAAAACAAAATACTAGAATTTTAAATCAAGAAGAAGAAAAATTAAAGCAAGACATTTATAATTTATTATTTTTAAGATTTTCATATATTACCTTACTAAAAAGAAAAATTGACAAAAACATACAAGAACCTAAACAATATGAAATTCCTGAAGTAGAGCCTGAGTCATATAGAACAAAATTTAGAAGAAAAAAAAATGATATGGCAAAAAAGCTACCCAATCCAAGAATGTTAGAGTGAGATGAAGGTTATATATGGTTTTTAAGAAAATCTTTTGAAAAATTTAGAAGATTAGAAAGGTTAAAATCTAGAAGATATAATTCAAAAATTATAGAATTACCTGAATGACTTGATACTATAAGTGTTAATATTAGTAGTTTTGAATCTATTTTTAATGTACTTAATTTTAAGCTATGAGATAAAACAATCTTAGAATTACTTGAAGAAGGAAAAATAAATTTAGTATTTAATTTAGTTTGAGTTTATAGAAGAACTAGCTGACTTTTAAGTAAATTTGAAGTTGATGAATATTGAGATATTGTTTTTGATGAAGAAACTTGAGATCCTATATTAAGTGAATATTGAGAATTACTACAAAGAATTATATCAAAATCCAATTGACTCTTGAAGGGGCTAGAAATAGAAGATATTGAAAAATATTTATCAGAAAATAATAAAGAATTTTCAGAAGAATTATATGAATTAAAAAAGCTAAAGAAACAACAAATATTGGTATATCTTCAAACTTTAGAATTTTTATTAAGACTCAGTTATAATCATAATTTATTTATATGTAGGTGAAAAAATGATTTTATAGAAGAAATTAAGAAAATAAAATTAAAAGGTATTTCACAAACTTTGGATTTAATTTTAAAAAAAGTCTTTTGAAATATGGCTGTTCAGTTTTATGCAACTTCATTTTCTTCAATTATACATGATACTATTAGTCAATTTGGTGCAGATAGTTCTGGAGTTATCTTTTTAAGTTCGTTAATAGATAATTATAGAGATTTACCAGAAAGTTTATGAATAAATCCTATAAATACAGCTATTGTAGTTCCGGATGATTCTAATACAAAAAAACAAACTTTAGAATCTAGAGTTCAAAAAGTAGATATTTGTAGTATGGTTGTTTATTCAAAATGAAAAATACAAGTTTATGATTTAAAAGAAACAAAAAAAGCTATTAATTAGCTTTTTTTGTTTGAATAATTTTGAAACTTAGATATTATTTTTAGTTTTAAACTAAATTTAACTTTTTAAATAATTCATCTTTCTCAGTTTTTGAGAGTTCTTTATACTCTCATTCTTTTAAATTTCAAAGTTCAATATTTTCTATTCTAATTCTTTTTAAGTTTTTGACTTCATTTCAAACTTTCTGGACCATTCTTCTAATTTGTCTATTTTTTCACTGCGAAATTGTAATATAAAATTTGTATGGAGAAATTCTTTCAATATCTGCTTGTTTTGTTTTACTTCAAAGGATAATAAGTCAATTTCTCATTTTTTCTAAAGCTCAGTCCATGATAATTTCAAAAGTTTCTACAATATATTGTTTTTCATGATTATATCTTGGATGCATCAAAAAATTTGCAAGCCTTCAATCATTTGTCATTAAAATGAGTCAAGTTGTATCTTTATCAAGTCTTCAAATTGGAAAAACTCTTTGATCTATATTTATAACATCTAAAATGGTTTTTTCTCATATATTAGCACAAGTTGTTACAACTCACCTTGGTTTATTTACTTTAAAATATAAAAGTTCTTTTTGTTCTTTTATAGCTTTATCCAACATTTCAACTTTATCAATATTTGAATCTATAGTTTGTCCAATTTTAGCAATTTTTCAGTTTACTTTAATTAAACCTAAAGAAATGTATTCTTCAGCTTTTCTACGAGAACAAAATCAAGCTTGAGATAAGTATTTATGAATTCTTAGTTTTTCCATAATTATTATTCCTCCCCTTTTTAATAAGGGGGAGGTTAGGTGGGGGTTAAATTTTTAAATTAAATGATTTTATTTCTTCTAATTGAGCTTTTGTAGTAAATCAAGATGCTTTCTTATGTCATCATCAATCAAATCTTTTGGCAATTTGTGTTAAATCTATATCATCTCTTAAAGTTCTAAGAGATGCTTTTATATATTCTCATTTTTGAGTTAATAAACT
This sequence comes from Candidatus Altimarinota bacterium, assembly GCA_028719245.1. Classification (GTDB taxonomy): domain Bacteria; phylum Patescibacteriota; class Gracilibacteria; order BD1-5; family UBA6164; genus UBA7396. The sequence continues at coordinate 58,295 of JAQUKG010000001.1, forward strand.
ACAATATTTAATATTTTCAGCTGTATTTAAATAATCTATTACTCAAGAAATATCATCATAATCTGAAGAATAACTGTCTAACATTGATTTATTTACATAAGAGTATAAAACTCAATTTTCATCTATAAAACTATCAGATAATATTTTTCACCAAAGTTTTATTGTAGACAATTTATTATTTTTAAAAAATCTGTCCACAATTAATTTATAATCAGCTCATAATTCAAATAATTCAGAAGCAATTAAATAAGTTATATTATCCACATTTGAATGTTTAAATCATCCTGTATCTGTATAAATTCAAGCAAGAATATTTGTTGCTGAAATAGAAGATATTTGGATATTTAAAAGATAAAATATTTCAAAAACTATCATTGTAGTTGATGAATATTTTACATTTAAAATATTTTGTTTTGCATATAATTCGTTTGTAATATGATGATCTATTGAAATTGTATTATAAGTTTTTCAATCAAAAAGTTCTGGATAAATCTGGTCAAATCAAGTTTGACTTTTACTTCAACTATCAAAAAATATAATTAAATCGTAATCTTTTGGATTAAAGCTTTTTTTATATTTTTCAGTATTTTTTAAAAATTTGTATTTTTCTGGAATATCATCAATGCAAATTAAATCAATATTTTTTCATGCAAGATTATCCTGAATAATTTCATAAAATGAGGTTGCAGATCAGATGGTGTCTAAGTCAGGATTTTTATGGCTAATTAAAGCTATATTTTCTCATAAAGTAATTTTATCAATTATTTTTCAATAAACTCTTAATTTTTTGTCTAACATTTAATTTAGATTATTTTGTAAGGGTTTATAATAATTATTTTTTTATATATTCAAGTTTACAGCTATTGATTATTTAATATTATTATTTATAATTTAACTTTTAATAATTCTAACTTCTTCTTGTAATTCAAATCAAAATTTTTCCATAACTTTTGTTTTTGCCAAACTAACTAAATATATCAAATCTTTGTAATTTCAATTATCACAATTAGTCATTAAAAAATTTGCATGTTTTTGAGAAAAATAAGCTGTATTATGAGTAAATCATTTTAATCAAACTTCTTCAATAAGCTTTCAAGCTGAAAACTCCTTAGAATGATTCTTAAAAAAACTTCCACAACTATTTCATTTTGGTTGAACTTCTTCTCTATATTTAATATTATCAACATCTGAGAAATATTTTTCCACTAAAACCGACAAATCAAATTTAGCTTTTATTATAAAATATTTTTCACTTTGTTTAAATAAGCTATTTCTATATCAGAATTTACAAGAATCTTTATTTAATCTTTCTATTTTTCAAGTTTCTAAATTATAAACTTCTGTTTCAGAAATATTATTTTCTGTTTCAAGTCAAAAACATCATGCATTTCAAAAAATAGCTCATCCAATACTTCAAGGAAGTCAAATAAATCTATGCCATAAATTTTGTTCAAAATCATTTTCTAATTTTTCAGAAATTTCCCAAATAGATTCTGAAGAGTAAATTTCTAATATTTTTAAATTTTTATCATAGGCAAATCATTTTAAATTATTTTTTATAACTATTCAATTAAATTCTTCAAAAGCAAAAAGTAAATTTGTTCAAGCTCAAACAAAAAGCAATTTTAAATTATTTTCTTTTGAAAAATTGATAATTTCTTTTAAATTAAAAACATCATTTATATTATTTATTTCATAATAATATTTAGTTTTTGCTTTAGTTTTGAAATTAGATAAGTTTGTTATATCCACATCTTTTTGTAATAAATTTTGCATTTATTTAATTATCAAAAATTAAATTAGTTTAATTTAAAGTATAAAACTTAATTAAATTAAATAATGAATTTTACACTTCAAATATTATAAACAAACAACATATTTTATCAAAAGATTTTCTTAAATTTTTGTTAATAAGTCATAAGCTGGAAGATATACTAATATGAAAAATAGTTTTTTTTGATGCTTCTTTAGTATTTCCATTTTCTTCATCATCAATATACTATTTGTCTATTTTTCTGATTTAAGGCTGTTATTACCAATATTTGTGTAAATATTGGTAATAATCTTTGAAATTATTCAGGCATTACTCAAGTTATTACTCTAAATTATGGGATTATTTTTTAAAGCTCTTCCTATTTCCATATTTATCATAATTAAATAAAATCATACTTGATTATCTAAAAATATAATTAAAATAAATAAAATAATTTATTAAAATTAATTATGTTTATAAATTTAATTATTACATTTTTTTTATCAATCATATTATCTTTTATTTTTATAATAATTTTTAAGTTTTTATTTTATAAATTTAGGATTCTTGATAATCCAATAAAATACAAAAAAAATAGGGCTCCAATTCCTTATAGTATGTGAGTTATATTTTTTTTAAGTTTTTTTATTTTAAGTTCTTTTTTTGTAGAACACAATTATAAAATATATTTAATCTGGTTTTTTTGATTAATTATAACATTAGTCAGTTTTATTGATGATATGCTAAATGTCAGTCCAAAAATTAGATTATTAATTCAAATAATTATTTGAGCTATTATTTGATTAACAGCTATAAAAGTTTGATATATTAGTAATATTTTTGGCTGAGTTATAAATCTAGACAAATATTTTCTAGAAATACTAAATTTTAAAATATATATAATCTCGCTTATATTCACGATTGTTTGGTATGTTTTTATTTTTAATTCTCTGAATTGGACAGATTGAATTGAATGAAATACATCTTGATTGTCCATAATAAACTTTATTATAATTTTTTTACTTTGATTTAAATTATATTATACAGATAATTATATTTGATGAATAGAAAATGCTAAATTTATTATGAAGATTAGTTTAATATTAATTTGAATCTTGTTGCCATTTTTCTATTTTGATTATAAACAAAAGATACTTATGTGAGATAGCTGAACTATGTTTCTAGCTTTTATGTTGGCAAGTTTGGCTATTATTTCTGGTTGAAAAATCGCAACAGTTTTGGTAGTTTTTTGAATTTATAGTTTTGATGCAATTTATGTAATATTTAGAAGAATAAAAAACAAAAAAAATCCGCTAACCTGAGATTTTACACATCTTCATCATAGACTTATTGATTTATGAATTTCAAAAAATAAAGTTTTAATTTTTGTATTTATTTCTAGTTTTTTATTTGGAATAACTTCTTTATTTTTAGATAAAGTTTGAAAAATAATTATATTTGTAATAATTATATTTTTTGTTATATTTGCTCCAAATGTAATTTCTAAAATGATAAAAGATGATAAAAAATAAATATGGATTTACATTTATTGAAATAATTATTGTAGTCTCAATTTTAATAATGATTTCAGCTTTATCAATAGATAGTTTTTGAAAAAATTTTGAAAAAGTATCTTTGTGAAATGAGGTAAATCTTTTAAACAATAAAATTTCTAAACTTGATAATGATATTTTATCAAATATTACAGATTATAAAATATATCTTTTTACCTGAACTTGATGATATTTTTATTATTATGAAAATTCTCTTTATAAAAATATAAATCAGTTTATAAGTATTAATTGATTTACTTGAAAAATTACAACAAATGATATTTCAAAAAATACTCTTGACTTAAATATCTATATTAATTGAAAAAAAAATCAAAATACTTCACTTTCTTCAACTTGAGTTTTTGAATATAATTTTTCAAATAATTCAGATTATATGATTAATTCTTATATTTGAAGTAATAATTTAAATAAAATATATTTAGAATATTTTTCAAAAATAGATAAAGAAAAACTTATTTATTTAGAAGAGATAAAAGATGAATTGTTAAATTCGTATACTTGAATAATTATTTCAAATAAAATTTGATGAAAAAGAATTTTTCAAACTATGACTTGAGCTTTGATAAATTCAGATTTAACTTTTAAATTTGGAAGTTTTTCAAATGAATATAATTTAAAATTAACCAAATAAAAATATGAGAATAGCATTTTTTTGAACTTGAGAATTTTCTAAAAGTATTTTAGAAGATTTAGTAAAAAATTATAAAGAAATTGAAGTTTCTTTAGTCGTGAGTCAAATAGATAAACCTACTTGAAGAAAACAAGAATTATTACCAACCCCAATTAAGGAGTTTGCACTAAATAATAATTTAAATGTTTTACAACCAGAAAAATTAAAAGAAAATTTTGAATTATTTGATAAATTAAAATCATTAAGTCTTGATTTTATAGTTGTTGTTGCTTATTGAAAAATTATTCCAATTGAAATTTTAGAAATTCCAAAATATGGTTGTATAAATATTCATGGAAGTATTTTACCAAACTATCGTTGAGCAAGCCCTATTCAAGAAAGTTTAAAAAACTGAGATAAAAAGACATGATTGACAATTATGTATATGTCCAAATGAATGGATGAATGAGATATATTAAAAATTGAAGAAATTGAAATAAATATTTTAGATAAAACTCCAGATATTTTTGCAAAATTTGAACAAATTTGAGCTAAAATTTTAGTTGAAAGTTTAGAAAAAATAATATCTTGAAAATTAAAATGAATTTCTCAAGATAATTCTAAAGCAACTTATTGTAAAAAGATAGAAAAAGAAGATGGAAAAATAGATTTTGAAAATGAAAATGTAGAGCAAATTTACAACAAATTCAGAGCTTATTTTCCTTGGCCTTGAATTTGGAGTTTTTATAAATGAAAAAAATTAGATATTACGAATTGCTTTTTTGAAGAAAACAATATAATTTTTGATGAAGATTTTAAACTTTGAGATGTAGTTGAATTTGAAAATGAATGAAAAAAAGAAATCTGAATTTTATGTAAATGATGAATTTTGATTTTGTATAAAGTCAAACTTGAATGAAAAAAAGAAATGTCAATAAAAGATTTCCTAAACTGAAACAAAGATTTTTTAGAATATAATTTTATTTTATGATAGATTTTTTATTAGCAATTTTAAAAGAGTTCATAGAAACAATTATAATTGATATAGTTTTAAATAAATATGTTTTATCAATTATACTAATTATAATTTTCATCATATTATGATATGCTATTATTTAAATAATTAACTTTTATTTTATGTTAAACATCGCATTAAACACATTTAAAGAAATTATTAGAAATAAGTTTTTGTATTTAATACTTGTTTTTGCATTTTTATTTATAATTTTGTCTATTTCTTTATGAAAATTAACTATTTGAGAAGATAGTAAAGTTGTAGTTGATTTTTGAATTGCAATGATAGAAATATTTTGACTTATAGGGGTTTTATTTGTTTGAAGTCAATTATTATTCAAAGAAATAGAGTGAAAAACTATATTTTTAATATTATCAAAACCAATAAAAAGGTATGAATTTATTTTATGAAAATTTTTATGATTTAGTTTTGTAATATTTTTAATAACTTTTTTACAATCAATTTTATATTTATGAGTTTTGTATTTTAAAGCAATTCCTATTGAATCTTTAATAATTTTTTCTTTAGTATTTATATTTTTGAAATTAATTATTTTAGTTGCATTAGTTTTGTTTTTCTCAACTTTTATGTCAAATATTTTAACAATAGTTATATCTATGCTTGTTTATTTTATTAGTCATAGTTTTAGTTTACTTTTAGATTTAGCTATAAAAATGAAAAATGAATTTCTTGAAATATTTGTTAAATTTTTACAACTTCTATTTCCACCTTTTGAAGCAATGAATTTAAAAGATTATATCTGAAGTTTTGTAAAAATAGAAAATATTTATTATATTCAAAATATAGCTTATAGTCTAGTTTATCTAGCATTAATATTATTTTTCACTGTTTTAATATTTAATAGAAAGAAATTTGAAAATTAATTTTGAATTCAACGAAGAATTTTATTCTCTTCCTTTTTATGTTGATAATAGAGTTTTAATTCCTAGAAATGATACCGAGATTTTGGTAGAAAAAGCTATAAAAGAAATTGATCTAATTTGAAAAAATATTATATTAATAGATGTTTGAACTTGAAGTAGCTGTATTTTAACAGCTATTTTAAAAAATATTAGATTTGATTTAATAAATTCTTTTTGACTTGATATTTCGCTTGATGCTTTAGAAGTAGCAAAAATTAATATAGAAAAACATAATTTAGAAAATAAAACTATACTTTTAAATTCAGATTTGTTAGAAATTTTTTTAAATAATTATTCAATTTTTCCCTTTAGTAAAGGGGAATTAGAGGGAGTATATGAAAATAAAACTATTATAATTACAGCTAATTTACCATATATAAAAGATTGAGACTTTGAAAATATAGACAAAAATGTTTTAGAAAATGAACCACATATAGCACTTTTTTGATGAGAAAAAACTTGATTTGAATTATATGAAAAACTTATTTGACAAATATTTGACTTAAAAAAAATCTATAAACAAAACATAATTTTATTTATAGAAATTTGATTTGATCAATATTACTATTCAAGAGAATTTTTACAAAATTTATGACTAAAATTTGAATATTTTAAAGACTTAAATTGAATAAATAGGTGTGTAAAAATTATTTTTTAATCTAATACTATGAAAAAATCACTAAAAATATTCCTCAAAACCTTAAAAACTACAAAAGCATTTACTTTAGTAGAATTAGTAGTAGTAATAACAATAATAGCAATATTATCTACAATAGCATTCGTATGATACCAACAATATTTTTGAAA
>JAQUKG010000002.1 GCA_028719245.1 Candidatus Altimarinota bacterium
TAATTTATTTTTTAGTTCATTTACTATCAAAGCAGGATTTTTTCATAAATTTTTTGATAATAAAAAAGGTCAAAAACAAAAATCTCAAAGCTCTTTTTTTGGTGGAGTTTCAATAGTTATTTCTTCTAAATTTATATTATATAATTCTAAGATTGTTTGAATTAATATTTTAGAAAGTTTATTTTTAATTAAGTTCATTTTATATTTTAAGAAAATATTTTGTTTGATTATATGAATAAGAAAGTAAAAATCAAAAATTTATGCTTTTTGTGTGATTTTAAAATAACATTTTATTTTTAAAAATATTTTATATAATGATTTCAAATATGAGTAATATTTTACTAAAACATAATATGAAAAAATCAATAACTAAATTCCTCAAATCATTAAAAACTACAAAAGCCTTCACATTAGTAGAACTAATAATAGTAATAACAATAATAGCAATATTAGCAACAATGGCATTTACAAGTTATCAATCATTCACAAAAGATGTAAGAGATAGTAATAGATTATCAACATTAAAACAAATACAAACATGATTAGAAGCATATAATGTAAAGAGTTGATTATACCCACAAACAGAAAGCTGAGTAAATATAACAGCAAGTTCAAGTATAAAATGAGATTATTGATGAAGTTCGTATCTACAATCGTGCTTTATCAGATTCGGAAATACAAAGTTTATATAATGCAACAAAATAATTTATATATTAAATTACATATATGTTTAAATATGAATTAATTAATTTAAAAGATTTTAAAATTAATTTACAAATTATAAATAAGATTTTTTTTAAAATAAACATTTTAATACAAAAAGATCAAAAATGAACTTTAAATATAGTTTTTGTTGATAGTGAAGAAATACAAAATTTAAATAAAGATTATAGAAATATAGATAAAATAACTGATGTTTTAAGTTTTGCTTATTTTGAAGATTTCTCAAATGTAAAAGATGAAGAAGTTGCTTGAGAGTTGATATTTTGTGAAGAAAAGATAAAATCACAAGCAATAGAATTTTGACTTTGAGAGGAAAAAGAATTTTATAAACTTTTAATTCATTCTATTTTACATATACTTTGATTTGACCATGAAAATGATAATGAATATGAAATAATGCAAAATCTAGAAAATAATATTTGGCAAGAAATATTTGAAAAAAAACAAGAACTATAGTATAATGAGGAAAAATATTTTATAAATTACAAAAATGCAATATAAAATTCCAGTTCAAATTGAAAATGATGACCCAATAGTTTTATGATTGAGTTTAAAACAACTTATAATTATGATGGTTTGATGAGCAATGGCTTATTGAACTTTTAATTCTTTAGAGCCAAAAATCTGATGAGAAGTTGCCTTAATTCCAACTATTGTTTTAGTTTTAATTACACTATTTATTGCTTTATTTAAACAATACGAAATGACTTTTTTGCCATTTATATTAGCATTACTTAGATTTAATATAAATTTCAAAGAAAGATATTGGATAAAAGCTGTTGATAGTTTTTCTCCACTTGACATATGAATAATTGTTAATCAAGAAAAAAAAGAAGATAATAATATAGATTTTAAGGATAAAATGGAGAAAATAAAATCTCTAGAAGAAAATTTAAATAAAATTTAGTTTATAATTTATAGCTTAGAATATGTCTGTAAAAGCAAGTAAAAAACCAATAGCCGACTCTTCAACTCAAAGATATTTACCTTTTTCACAAATAAGAGATAATTTAATTATAATGAAAGATTCTTCTCTTAGGGTTGTTTTAAAATGTTCAACCATAAATTTTTTATTAAAAAGTGCTGAAGAACAAGATTCTATAATTATGAGTTTTCAAAGATTTTTAAATTCTATAGATTTCCCTATCCAAATTATGGTTAGGTCTACAAAATTAGATATAGAAGCATATTTAAATAAATTGAAAAATTTAGCTTTAAATCAAACAAATCCTTTACTTCAAAATCAAACTTATGAATATATTCAATATTTAAAAAAATTAATAGAGGTAGCACAAATTATGAGAAAAGATTTTTATATAGTTGTTCCAATAGACAATGAATCAGACAATAGTGTTAGGGATTTAAGTTTTATGTGAAGATTTAAAAATTTTTGGGCTTCAATAAATTGACAAGATGATTTGTTATCCATAAAATATCAAATAAGAAATTTAAATAAAAATAAGAAATTATTAATTGGAAGGGTTAATAGTATAAGAACTAGTTTAGAATCTATATGAATTAGAGCTCAAGAATTAGATAAATCACAATTAGTAAAATTTTTATGAGATTATTATAATCCAACTTTAGAAAATTATAATAATGTAAAAACAAATATAGAAAATTATAATTTAATTTAAATAATAACTTTGATTTTATGGTAAATAAAATAAAATATATAATATTTTGATTTTTACTTTCTGTTCATTCTCAAATTTTTGCAACTGATGCTTGAATATTATGATCAAAAAGTGTATCAGATTTAAGAAATTGAAATATTCATAGTGAAGATATTCCAAAAATGATTAGCTATGCAATTGACTTTTTAATGTGAATTGCTGGAACAATCTCAGTAATTTTTATAATTATAGGATCTTATAAAATAGCACTATGAACACTAGAATGAGATAAATCAAAATGAAAAGAAACTATTTTTCATGCTATTGCTTGATTTGTTTTAGCTGCTTTAAGTTGGATGATTATGAAATTAGTAATTGATAATTTTTCTTAATTTTAATATTTAATTTATATTTATGAACGATATAATATACAACTGGAGTTTTTCAAATGATAAAAATAGATGAAGTATGTGGTATATAATAGCTATTTCTATAATAATTTGACTTATTATTTGGTGATTTCTAACTCGTCAATATGTTATGAGCTTTTTAATAATTCTTATAACTTGAGTTTCATTTTTTATAGAAAATAATTCTCAGGAAAATACGGATATTTATATATCAAATTTGTGAATAAAAATAAATTCAAGTTTTTATGATTTTTCAAAAATAGCTTCTTATAGCTTTATTTATGATTGAGAATATGCTATTTATTTAAGACTTGCTTTAAATCAAAGATGAATTAAGTATTTAGACTTAGATATTGATAATAATATAGCTTGAATATTAAAAAATATTTTACCAAATTTTATTTCAGAAGATGAAAAAGCAGAATTAAGTTTTACTGATAAATTAATTAAAATTTTAAAATTATAATATATTTAAGTATTAAAAAAGGATTTTAATTAAAATCCTTTTTTAATACAATTAGTAATTTCACATTTCATAATCAAAATTTCAACTTTCCTTATCAAAAATATAAATTATTCAATAATCTTTATATTGTTGAAAATCAGTTGGTAGGAAATCTATAAATCACTTTTCATAAAGAATTTTAGCATTTATAGCATTAGTTTTATTTTTATCAAAATACTTTTTATTTGCTCTTTCTAAAAATTCTAAATTTAATTCTCTTATAGCTTTGTTTATATAATTCTCACAATTATCTCAAGAAACAATTTCTTGTTCTTTTTTTTCATCAAATTTAAAATTTTTATCTCTGGCAAATTGAATATTTTTTATAATACCTCAAGTTAAATCTTTTGAATTTCTAAAAATTTGAAAAGAAATTCTTTGTAATTCATTTGAAAAATATTCACATACTTTGTCATCTTTTTTCTTTAATGAATCTGCTAAAGTTAAAAACATCATTATAGATCTTTCTCTATTTCAAGCTTTTCAACTCATTATTGCTGCCATAATTTTAGATCATTCTAGTCAATCTGTATTTGCTGACGAGACTTTATAGAAATTAGCTGAAGCAAGTGGATTTTTTAAATAATAATAATATAAAAATGCTTGAGAAAATGGTATATTTGCTGTTTTACAAGGATTTTTATATTTTTCATCTGTCCAGATTTTACTTAAATCATTTTCGTCTTTTATTAAATTTATTTTTTTTTCATCACAAAAATTCACAATTCATTTTAATCATATTTTTTCTGCTTGAGAATTATTTATTTGCCTTTCTTCTAAAGATAAATTTTCATATCTTTCATTATAATTTGGTAATAATAATTGTCATATTAAATAAGGTTTTTCAAAAAAAGGATTTAATTCAGTTATTAAATCAAGCATACTATACAAATATTTTTTATAATCACTTGATATAGCATTTCATCAAATATATTGAATAGTTTCAAGCCAATATATATCGGCTCTTAAATTTGAAAATCAAAAAGAGGTATATTTGGCAGTTTGCTTATTTGGTAATAGTTCTGGATGAATTACTATTTGATTTTTTAGCTGAATATTTTTTATATAATTTAGGTTGTTTATATAAAAAAATCATATTAAACAAGCGAATATTAAAAGTGTAATTAAAACATTTAAAATTCTTTTTTTCATAAAAATATTTCTTAAAAACTAAATATCTATTCAATCCATATCTATAGTAATATTTTTATTTTTTTTACAAATATGTAATTTTCTTTCAGCTCATTCTCAAATACTTTTTGTAAAAATACTATCATCATTTAAACTACTAACAAAGCCATGAATTTTTTTTCTTTCATAAGAATTAAAAAAAGGTAAAATTACTTCTTTTCAAGTTTTTGCTATTTGGATTTTCTTTGAAATAAAATCAATTAATTTATCTTCTTTTTTACTTAGATAATCATTAACTTCAAGATGAATAACTATACTTTGTCAATTTATTTTAGACAAGATTCATCTCAAAACAGTTCTAATATCTTCTAAGTTTTTTCAAGAATATCAAATTACCAAAGGAGAATCATTAGTTTTTATTTTAACATAAAAAATATTTTCATCTTCTTTTAATATTTCTATACTTTCTATATCAATAAGCATTTTATTAAAAAAATCACTTACAATTTGTTTTACATTTTCTAATTCCATAATTATTATATTAATATTAATTTATGAATTTGTTATATTTATTTTTCTAAAATTTACAAGTTTTTATAAATTTTTAATTTGTAAAAAAAAGAACTTTTTCAAGTTCTTTATAACATATTTTCAGCTCCAAGTTCATCTTTTAAAAATATATTTCAATTTTGTCTTAGTATATTAAATATAAGTTTATCATTGTATTCCAATCTTTTTTTAAAATCATCTTTTGTAATTATGGCATATTTTATTTTTCTATTAAAAAAGGTTTTAGCCAAGAACTCATTAAAAAGTATTTTATTTATTTCTCAAATTAGAAAAATATCAACTATATTATTTGTATTTCAAGTAAGTCTTTTTGATAAAGCTTCATTTATTAAAACTAAATTAAGACTTGATTGTTCTTTGAAAAATTTTTTAATAGTTTCATAAGGGTTATAAGTTTTTAGAAAAATATTTTTAAATTCTTCAATTAAAAAAAAATTTTTATTCAAACAAAAAAATTTTTTTTTCGCTTCTTCTCTACTTTTTAAAATATTTAATTCTTCCAAACTATCAAGTTCTCTTTTTATAGAATTAATTTGTTCATCTAAATCACGAGACAAAGCTCTCATATGAAATCAATCTGTATTTCAAGATTCATATTCTAAAAAGAACTTTTCAAGTATTTTAGTTCTAGTTTTAGAACCAAAAAGTTTAGTTAAGTCAAAATTTTTCATAAAGTCTTAGATAAAATAGCAATTTTTCAAGATAATATTAGTTTTACAAAAAAAAGCAACTTTTCAAAAATATATATATTAATCTTTAACACAACGAACAGAGAAAGCATTATCTTTCCGATAATCATTTTTAAATATTACATTATTCAAAGCATATAATACTATAGCATTAGCTCTATTTGAATTAATTTCATTAGACCATAAATAAGCATTAGAACCTAACATATTAAAATTTCCATAGTTACGATCCCAAAGCCCTGATAATGGAATTTTAAGAGCTTTCACTATATTATTTGAAGTAATTTTTGATTGGTTTCATAACCATCAAAGTCAAGAACATGAAGTTCAAGAACAATTTATTCATCAATTTAAATCAGTTTCAAGATTTTTAAATTCAATATCATTAGGAAGATGCCATCAAGTTGGACAAGCATTATTTGTTTGAACTGCATTTGCCCGTAAATATAATTTTCACCATATATTATTATCTACTCACCGAGTAGAATTAAATGCTTTCTCTTTTGCTGTATAAGTTAAATACAAAGTTGTACATCTATAAGTTGTAGTAGCTCACAAATAATTATAACAATTTCAATTATAAACATCTGAAGGTAATCCTGTAGTTCAAAGTATACTATTACATCAAGCCCATATTTTTCATCATATTAGTATATCATCATTATCACAACTAGTTAAAGGTATATCTCTCCATTGTGTATAAGTATAGAAACCTTTTACAGGATAAGGAATTCATTGATTTACTTTATCACTTGTGAAACTTAATAAAATACTTCAGGAATTAGTTTTTCATTCATCTTGTTTATCAACTAAATATTTTTGATCTGGATCTAAAGTGTTTCAATCATAACTTCAAATTAAAGTTTTTGGACAATTATCTTTATTATCATAACAAGCTTCTTCATCATAATTTCAAACTATTTTTGTCATATATATATCACTGCCAGTTTTTTTAACTGTATAAGCTATATTATAATAATCTCATCATTTATTATTTGTTCACCAAGTTATATTTCATTTTGATTTTGTATAAACTGCATAAATATATCTTCATATTCATCTATCAATTAAAGTTCAACTTCAAGACACTTTTACATCTCATAATTCTGGGTCATACAAATCTTTAGATAAATATGCTTTTCAAACAGTAGTCATTGAAATAGTTCATTTTGCTCATATTTGTCATAAAGTTCAACTTCAATAAACTATTCATCAACCAGCTCAAAAATTTATTCAACTAATTTCTTGTCAGTTATATGAAACATATAAAGTGTTGCTAGGATTTGCAACACTTCAAGTATCATATCACCACATATTTGTAGTTGAATTGTATAAATCAACTGGAGGATATTGTCAGTTAGAATCTTTATATTGAATTAATGTAGTTTCTATAGTAGAAACATCATTTACTTTTCTTGAAGTAATAGCTTTATCCGTAGCTCAACCGAAATTTTGATAAGCGACAACTGAAATAATAGTTAATATTGTTATTACAACTAATAACTCAACTAATGAGAAACCTTTATTATTTAACTCCATAAATTTTTGAAATTATTAAATATTATACTACTATGCATAATATTTTTTTATATTTAAAAATCAAATCTCAACTTTAGTTTCTTTGTTTTTACTAAATAATTTTTACATCTTTCAATATTCATTCTTCTATTTCTTCCATAAATTTTATGTATAATTTTGGAGTTATAATTTCTTTACTAAATAAATCTTTTATAACATTTTCTTCCAATTTCAATAAGGATTTATCAGCCAGTCTTCATTCAACAATTGAAATTTCACTTTTATGTTTTTGAAAAATTATATCTTTTTTTTCATTTGCAATTATATTAAAATTTTCATATAAATCTATTATGGAATCAAACTTCTTTTTATCAAATCAAAAATCAATAGTTGATAAATGTTTTAATTCTTTTATTACTTTTCTTGTAATAATTGCTTTGGTTCTATTTATAACATAATTATCTATAAAAGTATTTTCATAACCAGAAAAATAATTTACAATTTTTTGAAAAATATCATATTGAGTTTTTTCTCAGACAATATCTTTTAGTTGCGGTTTTCATCATTCCAATCTTTCAATTTGTCTATTAATTTTATTAAAAATATATTTAAAGTTTTTTTCTCAAATTTCATTGTAAGTAAACAAATCTTTTAAATATTGTTTTTCAATTCATAATGCATGAAGAGATAAAGCTTTCACTATAAGTTCATTTCAATTATCTTTTCATTTTAAGTTAATAAATTCTTTTAGATATTCAATTGCTATTTTTAATTCGTCTTCATATTTTAGTCTTAAATTATTTACTTCATTTATTGTTAAATAATTCTTTTTGTATAAATTATCAAGTTTTTCAAGCATTTTTAAATGAGCTAATATTTTTCATTCTTGATGTTCAAATTCTTCTAATTCATGAAGTTTTGTTGCTCATAATTTTCTCATCATTACTCAAATAGTCGTTGCTTTAATGAAAAGAGTAAACATTATACTACCAATTGTAATTACTATTAAAAAATCTTTAATTCAAAAATCAAAGTTCCATCAAACTGAATTTTGAAAAGCTTGAATTTTATCATAATTTTTATCTCAAACTCAAGGAACCATTAAAACCATCATTAAAGCTAAAGCTCACCTTAAACTTCACCAAGATAAAAGGTGTTGCCAATTTTTAGGAATGTTTTCTTCCATTTTTAACTTATTTATTACATAAATCGGAATATAAACACTAACAGCTCTTGCTAAAATCACTATTATAATAACTATAAAAATAGGAATAATAAATGAATTGAAATTTACTTCTATATGAGACAATATTAATCACATTAATATAAATACAAGTGAATTAGCAATAAATGCAAAGAATTCCCAAAATTGGTTCATATGAGCTTCAACTTTTGGAGATATTTTATATCTTCAATAATTTCAAATAATTATTCAAGCGATAGAAGTTGCTATTACTCAAGATATTTTTAATTCAAATCCAAATATGTTAATATGCTCTGAAATAACTTCTGATAATATAAAAGTCAAATGAGCTAATATCATAGTTAATGTTATTTCAGCCATTTCATTATTTCTTATTTTTCAAATAATTTTTGAAAATAAAACTCAAGTAATACTTCAAAAAATTATTCATCAAATCATCATAGAACTAAAAGATCAAAATCATTCAACATAAGTCCAAATATTCATTTCTCAACTTAGTATAATTCATAAAACTACTAAAAATAAAGCTAAAGAAGTTCAATCATTAAATAAACTTTCTCATTCAAAAATTAAAGTTAATCTTCTTGGAGCTCAAATACTTTTAAATATTGATAAAACGGCAACTGGATCAGTAGCTGAAATTAAACTTCAAAACAATAAACAAACCAAAAACGGTATTTTAAATCATATTAATGGAAAAATAAAATACATTAATAATCAAATAATTATAGCAGAAATTAAAAGTCAAAATATTGCAAGTCAGCTTATAGATTTCCAGTTTTTTAATATTTGTCTATAATTCATATTATAAGCTGATTCAAATATTAATATTGGTAAAAACACATAAAAAAGCACATTCGGAGTTAAATCAAAATGATTAATAAAAGAAAAAAGCTCTATTTTTGATAATGGTATAAGTATCAAACCTACTATCAAAAGTAAAACTGTATAAGGAAAATTTATTTTCTTAGATAAAATATATGTAAAAACTGACATTGCCAACAAAAAGAATAAAGACAATGTAGCACTTAAAAAAGTAACTTCCATAAAATTATATTAAAAATTAAAACTTTGGAATTATATACTTTTTCTTTTTTAGTCAAATTTACCTAACCATTTTAAACTTTTTCTTTCAAACTTGAATTAAAATATAATTTATTTTATCAAGCTTTATCATAAATTTTGGATCATTTTGAATTTCATTATTCACTTTAACACTATCTCAAGAAAGTGCATTTCTAGCTTCTGAAGAATTATTAACCATTCAGGCTTTTACTAAAACACTAACTAAAGGCAATTCACTGTTTTCGTTTTCAATATCTATTTTTTCAATATCTTTTTCATCTGGTACAATTCAATCTTTTAATACTCTTTCAAAATAATCATAAGCATTTTGAGCATCTTGCTCTGAATGATAAAGTTTCACAACTTCTTTAGCTAAATCTATTTTTACATTTCTAGGATTTTCTCAAGCATCAAGCCTTTTTTTATAAACCTCTATTTCATCAAGATATAAAGTTGTACAACTTTCAAAATATTTAATTATTAGCGAGTCATTTATTTCCATAAGTTTTACAAACATATCATTAGCTGAAAAATTTAGTCAGATAAAATTTCAGTAAGTTTTACTCATTTTTCTTCAATCTGTTCATTCTATCAAATTAAACATCATTATATCTTGTTTTTCTTGCCCTAAAGCTTCTTGTATTTTTCTTCAGGCTAGTAAATTAAAATATTGATCATTTCAACCTAACTCTACATCTGCTTTTAAACAATAACTATCATATCATTGCATAATTGGATATAAAAATTCTTGTAGAGAAATTCTTACTCAAGCCTTAAATCTTTTTGAAAAATTGTCTCTATCAAGCATTTCAGAAACCGAAAAAAGTTTAGCTAATTCTCAAACTCAATTAAAATTAACTTTATCAAGTCACTCAGAATTATAATAAATTCTGACATTATTTATATCAATTATTTTAGCAAATTGTTGAACATAATCTTGAGCATTTTTTTTAGTTTCTTCTCTTGTAAGCATTGGCCTTTCAGCATTTTTATCCGATGTATCTCAAACTTGAGCTGTAGAATCTCAAATAAGAATAATTATTTCATGTCATAACTTTTGAAATTCTCTCAATTTTAAAATAGGAACAGCATGTCAAATATGAACTTGAGTTCAAGTTGGGTCTATTCAAAATTTTATTTTTAGTTTTTTTCAAGAATTAAGTTTTTTTTCTAAATTTTGTTTATCTATAATTTTTGAAACTCATTTTTCTAATAAATTTTTTATAATTTGCTTTTTATCTTCCATTTTTAGTAATTATTAATTAAATTTTGTTCTAATCTAAACATTATATCTCTATTTACAGATTCATTTCAACTATCAATTATTTCAAGTAAATATTCTTGAGTCAATACAATTAGTTGAGTTTCTGATATAGCTTTTATAGTAGCAGTTCTTTGTTCTTCATTTAGTAAAGCTATTTCTCAAAATATTTCTCATATTCCTAATTTTGCAATTTCTTTTCATCAAATTTCAACAATAACTTCTCAAGATTTGATAATATATCATTTTCAATTAGACTTTTCTCACTGTTTGATAATTATTTCTCATTCACTATAAGTTTCAATTTTTGAGTTTTTAATTATTAAATCAACAATATTTTTATCAATTCAATTAAAAACTTTCAATCAATATATTTCTTGCATAAAAATTATTATTTATATAATAAATAGGTAGCTATACTATAAATATTTTTCATAAATAATCAATTATTTATGAAAAATATTATATTTAAATAATTACACAATATTTATGTAATTTGTAAATAATATTAAACTTTACTTATATAAATATTTATGTAATAAATCAATATTATTTAGAATTAATTTTTAAAGATGTCTTATAAAATAAGTGCAAAAAATAGAAGATTAAAAAGAACTTTATTAGGTATAATAGGCATTCTTAAGTTTGAAAGTTTTAATATAGAAGCACCTAAAAAACTTGTTTTATTTTGAGTAATAATTTGATTTATATCATTATTTATGAATTGGACAGAATCTACTAATTTAAATCATATTTGAAATTCTTTTAAAAGCATATTATGACTGACTTGATATATATTGTTTATTATAAATATAAAAATTTTTTTTATAATTTTTAGTAAAACATTGAAAGAATTAATGAAATCTTATTTTAATTTTAATATTAAAGATTGAATAATAATAATATTTCTATGAGTATTTTGATTATTTTTTACTATAAATAGCCTTTTTGTAATACAAAATTTTAGTTATTTTACAGATGGAATTTTAATTTGAAAATGAGTTATTGTATCAATTATATGATATATTTTTATAATTATTTGATGAATTTGGTTAATGAATTTAAAAACAAATACATCTATTTATATTGAGTGATTTGAAGAAACAGATAATGATAAACATTGAGATAAAGATGATTTAAGTAAAAATAATATGAAATTACCATTTTAATTTGACTTTTATTTAAAAAATATTAATAATATACTCTTAATTATAACTTTATGGAAAC
This sequence comes from Candidatus Altimarinota bacterium, assembly GCA_028719245.1. GTDB lineage: Bacteria > Patescibacteriota > Gracilibacteria > BD1-5 > UBA6164 > UBA7396. The sequence continues at coordinate 11,920 of JAQUKG010000002.1, forward strand.
TATGCAAACAAAAACATTTAACGAATCTAATATAATATCATCTTTTAAAGATATATTAAATGCATTATCTTCTAAAGAAAAGACTGTAATAGAAAGAAGAATTTGATTAAAATGAGAAAAAGAAACTCTTCAAAATATCTGAGATTCTTTTGTTCCAAATATTACAAGAGAAAGAGTTAGACAAATAGAAGATTCTTGAATTAAAAAAATTGGAAGAGTAATTAAAGCAACGGATTTAGTTAAAATTCAAGAGTATTCTAAAGAAATTTTAGAAGAACATGGGTGACTTTTAACAAAAGAGAATTTAGTTAATGCTATAATTAAATGATTTGAATTAAATAATGAAATAAATTCTTCAATAATTGAAACCATAATTCAATCTGATTATGATATTGTTAAATCAAAACCAAAACTATGAACTAGAACTTATTTTTATCTACCAAAAATTAGTAAAAAATTAGTTGATGTAATTTTTAAAGAGGCTGTGAGTATTTTAAAAAAGAAAAAAGATGTAATAGATAAAAATTCACTTTATGAGTTAATAAAAATAAATCTAAATAATTCAAATGTGAAAAATGTTTTTATAGACTCTGTGTTGAATGTTTATGAAGATATAGTTTTTTGAGAAGAAACTTTAGTTTGACTTACTAAATGGAAAATTTTAAATCCAAGAACCCTAAAAGATAAAGCCCAATATATACTTAGAAAAGAAAAAATTCCTATGCACTTTGTTTCAATTGCAAATAAAATAACTGAAACAATGTGAGAAAAAGTAAAAATAAATACTGTTCATAATGAATTGATTAGAAATTCGGAATTTGTGCTTGTTTGAAGATGAATTTATGCATTAAAAGATTGGGGAATATATAAACCTGGAACTGTTTTAGATGTAATAGTTGACATAATGACTAAATCTCAAGATCCTCTAACAACTGAAGATATAATTGCAAAAGTCCTAAAAGTTAGAAAAGTCAAATCAACAACTATATATATGAATCTTCAAAATAAAAAAGTAATTCAAAGAGTTTGAAGGAATTATTATAAATTAAAAGATTAAAAATATGTTTAGGGGAGCAATTGCTCCCCTTTATTTACTTCTCACCTCATTTATTTTTAATTTTAACTTTATTTTTATGTATAAAATTATATTGAAAGTATCAACTTTAATTTTAGTAAATTTATTTGCATTTTTGCTTTTTTGAATTATACTCGGGGCGATTTTTTGAAATACAAAAAGTTTTTTATTAATTAGTATTGTTGTTTCAATAATACCACTTACAATAATTATGATTTTTGAAATTCAAAAAACTACAAAAGAATTTAATAATATTTTACCTGAAAAAAAAGATGACTGAAACTCAAAATAATACAATTGAAACTACACAAGAACATACTTGACCACATATTCCAAAAATCCAATGAGAGATAGTTTATGGTCCAATTAGTAATACAAATATTACTACTTTTTTGTTTTTAATAATTGTTTTGGTTTTTTCAATATTTGCTAAAATGGCTTTGAAAAAAGATAATTCTAAATTAAAAACAGCAATTTTGGATGTAGTATCAGTTTTAGATAAAAATTTTATTGAATCTTTCCATGATAAATATTTTGCAAGAGCTTATTTACCATTAATTTGATGAATATTTTTTATTGTATTATTTTGAAATTTATTTTGATTGATGATAGATTGGGTTTGATCTTCTATTTCTCCAACAATTTTACATTATTTAAGACCTATTAGTAGTGATTTAAATACTACACTTGTATTATGAATTATTACAGTAATTACATTTTTAGGTATTTCACTTAGACATATTTGAATTTGAAAAACTGTAAAATGATACATATTTAATTTTTCTTGAAATAATTTAACTGAAAAAATTATAAATGTTTTTGTTTGATGGCTTCATTTCTTCTCTGTCCCAGCGACTATAGCTTCTCTATCTTTAAGACTTTTTTGAAATATTTTTGCTTGAATAGTTCTTATTTCAGTTTTAAGTTATTTATGAGTTTTAATGAGTTCTAACTTGTTTGAGATTTGAAGATTTATATCTATTCCATTTTGGTTTTTTGAAGTATTTGTTGCTTTTATACAAGCTATAGTATTCGCTTGACTTATGATTTCTTATTTTAATCAAAGTAAATCTCATCACTAAAATAAAATCTAAACTTGGTTTTAGAAGAATCTTTCTAAGATCAGAATTTATATTTTATTATTAACTTACATATTATATGGAAGAATTAAAATTAGTTGCTATGGCTTTAGCTATTTGATTAGGTGCTATTGGACCTGGTATTGGTATTTGATTAATTGGTAAATGAGCTTTAGAAGCTTTAGGTAGAAATCCAGAAGCATCTTGAAAGATTCAATGATTAGCTATTTTATGTATAGCTTTAGCTGAAGCTGTTGCTATTTATGCATTAGTTATAGCATTTATAATTTGATTTGTTAAATTATAATATATTTTATAATCTTATATATTTATGGAATTACACGATTTCCAATTCTTTACATTAGAAACCTTAATAATTCAAACTATAATATTAGTTTTGATATTATGGGTTTTGAATCGTTTCATATTTAAACCATATTTAAGTTATTTGGATAAAGAATCTGAAAAAAGAAAAAAATTAGAGAATGATTATAATAATATTGAAAAATTAAATAAAGAGGCTCAAGAACAAAAAGAAAATTTATTATCAGAAGCTAGAAAACAATCTGAAGAAATTAGAAAAAGTTGAGTTGACTTAGCAAAAAAAGAAAGCCAATCAATAAAGGAAAAAGCTGAAAATGAAGCTAAATTAATAAAAGAATCTGCATTAACTGAAATTCAAACAGAAAGGCAAACAATGTTAAATGATGTTAAATGAGAATCTGTTGATTTGATTTTGAAATTTAATGCTAAACTTTTTGATAAGGAACAAGTTAACAAAGATTTTGTAGAAAAAGAATTATCTTCTTTGAAAAAATATAGAGTTTATTAATATTATATAATTATTTTATGATGGGTATTTCTAAATTGGATAGACTTTGAATGAAAGATTTATTAAAAAAATTAAACCTTTTAAGTTCTTTAAAAAAGTCTTTATGAAAAAGATGAATTTTACAATATCAAAGAATTAATGATGATGTAAATTTTTACAAAATTGAATATTATAATTCTTGAGAAATGAGTTTATCTTATGCAAAGGAAAAATCAATTGAATTGTTTAATAAATTATTTGGTATAGATTTAAAAGTTGAAGAAATTCAATTTATTTCTAACCAAGATTTAAAATGATGACTTAGAGTTTTTTGTAATGATGATATGTATGATCTAAGTTATAAAAGATTTGAAAAATTATTAAAATAACACCCAAGTGGGAAAGAAATTTATTTTATAAAAAATTATTTATGTCAAATGACTTACTTAATGGTATTATTAGTGATATTGAAAAACAAATAGATAACTTAGATGCAACTCCAGAAATGGAAAATGTTTGAGAAGTTTTTTATTTATGAGACTGAATTGCTAAAATTTCAGGGCTTAGAAATGTTGCTTATAATGAACTAGTTGAATTTGAATCAGGATGAGTTTGAATTGCTTTAAACCTAGAGGAACACTATGTTTGAGTAGTAGTTTTATCTTGATTTAAAGAAATTAAAGAATGACAAAAAGTAAAATGTACTTGAAGAACTTTAGAGGTTCCAGTTTGAGAATGACTTATTTGAAGAGTTGTTGATGCCTTATGAAATCCTATTGATGGACTTGGTAAAATTAAATCTAGTGAAAATTATCCAATTGAAAGAGTTGCTACTTGAGTAATGGATAGAAAATCCGTTCATGAGCCAATGCAAACTGGTTTAAAAGCACTTGATGCTTTAGTTCCGGTTGGTAGATGACAAAGAGAATTAATTATTTGAGATAGACAAACTTGAAAAACTCAAGTTGCAATAGATGCTATTTTAAACCAAAAAGGTCAAAACATGATTTGTGTTTATGTTGCTATATGACAAAAAGAATGAAAAGTTGCTAGAGTAGTTGAAGAATTGAGAAACAGATGAGCTATGGATTATACTATCATAGTTTCTGCTTGAGCATCTAGTCCAGCTTCTATGCAATATTTAGCTCCATATGCAGGTTGTGCTATGGCTGAGTATTTTATGTTTAATGGAAAACATGCACTTATTGTTTATGATGATTTAACAAAACAAGCAAATGCTTATAGAGAAATGTCTTTACTTTTAAGAAGACCACCAGGAAGAGAAGCTTATCCTTGAGATGTATTCTATCTTCATTCAAGATTACTTGAAAGATCATCAAAATTAAATGATAAACTTTGAGCTTGAAGTATGACAGCATTACCAATTATTGAAACTCAAGCTTGAGATGTTTCTGCTTATATTCCAACAAATGTAATTTCTATTACTGATGGGCAAATTTTCTTAGAATCAGATTTATTTAATGCAGGGCAAAAACCAGCAATTAATGTTTGATTATCAGTTTCAAGAGTTTGAGGTTCTGCTCAAATTAAAGCTATGAAAAAAGTTTCTTGAACTTTAAAACTTGATTTAGCTCAATACAGAGAATTAGCAGCCTTTTCACAATTTGCTTCTGATCTTGATGCTGGAACTAGAAAACAATTAGAAAGAGGTAAAAGAATGATGGAACTTTTAAAACAATGAGTTTTTGAACCAATTACAACTGAAAAACAAGTTTGTGCTATGTATGCTTGAACTAAATGATTTTTAGATAATGTAGAAACTTCAAAAATTAAAAAAGTGGAAAAAGAATTATATTTAGCTCTAGATGATGAAAAAACTGTTTTAGAATCTATTGCAAAAGAAAAAGTAATAAATGATGAAATAGAAAAGAAATTAGTTGAAATTATTAAAAAAGTAGTGGAGTTGAATAAATAATCCTTCCAACCTCCCTTTGAGAAAGGGAGAGCTTATAAGGAAAAATTTTAATTCTCCCTTTCCCAAAGGGAGTAATTGAAAGCCGGTGGATTAAAACTGAAATTAAATAAATTTATTTTTAAATTTTAAAATTATGAAGAAAAATATTATATTTTTGTTAGCATTGGTTTTAATTTTAGTTTCTTGTTGAAAAACAGAAAATATTAACAATTCTACTAAAGTAAATCAATCTTCTTTAAATAATAAATCAGTAATTGAAAAAGTTAGTAGCTGAACTGAATTAAAAAAAATAGATACTTTGATATCTACTTGAAGAAATATTAATTCTTGAACTGTTTTAAATGTAAATCAGGATAATAATAATCTTGAAACATATGTAAATGGTGAACTTTGAATAAAATTTAACTATAATAAAAACGATTATACTAATCCAGTTGAAGTATATGATAAAGAATCTGATAATAAGATTACTAAATTTGTAAAATTATATGCTACAAATAATACAGATTGAACAGCAAATCCAAATATTTCTATTAAAAAGATATATAATAAAACAGATGATTATATAACAACATATGCAAATGAATATCTTTCAGATTGACTTTCTAAATGAGGTTCTTGATGCGATTTAATAAAAGATAACTTTATAAAATGAACTATATCAAGATGGGTTAAATGCTCTTGAATGTGAGATTCTGAAACAGTATTAATTAAAAATATTGATAAAAATTTTATTATTGAAATAGAATCTGATTTTTCTTATGAGAGTTTTAATAATATAATTAACTCTATAGAATTTATTAAATAAATAATTTAGAAAATTATGGCAAACGGAAAAGAGATAAAAAGAAGAATCAAGTCAATTAAAAATACTTGAAAAATAACAAAAGCTATGGAGCTTATATCAACTGTAAAGATGAAAAAAGCTCAAGATTTAGCTTTGGAAAAAAAGTCATATATGAGATCTATACTTGAAGTATTTTTATGAATTAGTGATTCTCTTAGTGAATCTAAGTTTTTTTCTAAACAAAATATTTGATGAAAAACTTTGTGAATTATTATAACTTCAAATAAATGACTTTGTTGAGGTTATAATATAAATGTAATGAAAAAAGTTAGTCAGTATATGAAAGAAAATACTGATGAGACTATTGATTTTATTGCAGTTGGTAAAAGATGATCACAATTTGTTTGAAGAACTTGAAATACTATTGTAGCTGATTTTTCCCATGATTTTAGTGATAATATTGATTTATACTTTGCTAAATCTATTTCAAGATTAATTCAAGAAAAATTTTTATCTCCAGAATATTCTAAAATAGTTGTTTTTTACAATCATTATATTAATACTATTAAACAAGTTCCAGTAGCTAGAGAATTTTTACCTTTAACAAAAGTAGGAATTGAAATGTATTTTAAACAAGTATTTGGGGAAGATTTTTATGATGAGAAAGTTCAAACAAGAAATGAAGTAAAAAAAACTGATTATACTATAGAACCGAGTAAGGCTGAAGTTTTAAATGAACTTTTACCAATGTTAATTGATAGTATGTTTTATGATATGTTAATTGAAGCAAAAGCTTCAGAACACTCATCTCGTATGATTGCTATGAAAAATGCTAAAGATAATGCTAATAAATATGCTTCTAAACTAACACTTGCTTACAACAAAGCTAGACAAGCAGCAATTACAAAAGAAGTTTCTGAAATAGTATCTTGAGTAGAAAGTATGAAAGAGTAAAAATTATTATTACACTATGAAACTAAAACTTTATACTGATGGGTGAAGTAGATGAAATCCTGGCAAGTCTTGAATATGAGTTTATATAACAGATGAGAATTGACTTGAAATAGAAAAAAGATATAAATATCTTTGAATAAAAACAAACAACGAAGCAGAATATTTATGAGCTTATTTTTGAATAAAAAGATGTATAGAACTATGAAGTAATGAAATAGAATTATATATGGATAGCGATTTAGTAATAAAGCAATTATCCTGAGAACGGAAAATAAAAAAAGACGAATTAAAAATATTAAATTCAGACATAAAAAATCTTATATCTGAATTTAATATAAAAATCCACTTTAATTGGATTAGGAGAGAGAAAAACAAAGAAGCTGATAGATTAAGTAATGTTGCAATGGATAGTATTAATAAATAGAATATGATTATAATTAATCTTGATAGAAATACAATAAAAAGACAAATATTTTCTAAAATTTTATTTGTATTAATTTCTTGTATTATTTGAATAATAGTTTCTATTTTAGCCCATTGGAATGCTTATAGAAATTTTACTATTTATGATTGGGGTAATTTTTTACTATTTTATATTTCAGTATTACCTGTATGAGCTTTATGGTATATTATATGAGTAAGATTTTTAGCTAAAAAGAATATTATATATAAGATTGATGAAGATTATATAATAGAGGAAAGTTCTAAATGAATTAAAATAATAGAAAGAAGAAAAATAAAAAAATTAGTAAATAATATTTTCTGATTATCGATAAGTGGTGAAGGAAAAAAGATTTTTATACCAAGGCAAATAGATAAATTTAAGGAAATTTTAAAAGATTTAAAAGTAACTACAAAGACTTTTTTGGGATAAATAGTTTAAATTAATTTTTAATTTAAAAATATGTATAAAATAGTTAAATAATTGTTTTGAAAATATTCCAGTATTTATTGATTTTAATGATTTTATAACTGTTAAGTGAAGGATTTAAAAAACAAGTAATGAAAGATGTGATTTATTTAAATTAAAAATGTTAAGGGTTAAAAGATATAAATTATAAATAGTTTTTAGCTTTTAATTTTTAACAAAACTAAAAAAATTTAATTTTTAACTTAATATTTATGTATACTTGAAAAATTACTAAAATCGTTTGAGTAGTAGTTGATGTAGAATTTAGAAATGACTATGTTCCATCTATATATGATGCTCTAGAAGTAAAATCTGGAGATAGAAAAATAGTTTTAGAAGTTCAACAACAATTATGAGATGGAGTTGTTAGAACTATAGCTATGAACCCAGTTGAATGACTAAAAAGATGAATAGAAGTAATTTCTACAGAGTCTCCTATTAGAGTTCCTGTTTGAGAAAAAGTACTTTGAAGAATGTTTAATGTTTTGTGAGAACCAATAGATTCTTTAGAAAGTCCTAAAACTGAACATAATGACCCTATTCATAGAGAAGCTCCAAAATTCTCAGAATTAACAACTAAAGCTGAAGTTTTTGAAACTGGTATTAAAGTAGTTGATCTAATTGCTCCAATGTTAAAATGATGAAAAGTTTGACTTTTTGGTTGAGCTTGAGTTTGAAAAACTGTTATAATGCAGGAATTAATTCATAATATAGCTTCAGAACACGGATGATACTCAGTAGTTGCTTGAGTTTGAGAAAGAACAAGAGAATGAAATGATTTATATCACGAAATGAAAGATTCAGGAGTTATTGATAAAACTGCTATGGTATTTGGACAAATGAACGAAGCTCCAGGACCAAGAGCAAGAGTTGCTTTAACAGGTTTAACTATGGCAGAACATTTTAGGGATAGAGAAAAAAGAGATGTATTATTATTCGTTGATAACATATTCAGATTTACACAAGCTTGAAGTGAAATTTCTGCATTACTTTGAAGAATTCCATCTGCCGTTTGATACCAACCAACTCTAGCAACTGATATGGGTGCTTTACAAGAAAGAATTACATCAACTAAAGATGGTTCTATTACCTCAGTTCAAGCTGTTTATGTTCCAGCAGATGATTTAACTGATCCTGCTCCAGCTGCTACATTTGCTCACCTTGATTCTACAATCGTATTAAACAGATCTATTGCAGAACTTGGTATTTATCCAGCTGTTGATCCCCTTGATTCTACTTCTACAGTTTTAGACCCACTTGTAGTTTGAGAAGAACATTATAATATTGCTAGAGAAGTTCAAAGAATTTTACAAAAATATAAGGAGTTACAAGATATTATTGCCATTCTTGGTATGGATGAATTATCAGAAGTTGATAAACAAACTGTAGCAAGAGCTAGAAAAATACAAAAATTTTTATCTCAACCTTTCTTTGTTGCAGAACAATTTACTTGAACTCCATGAGTTTATGCAAAACTTTCTGATACAGTAAGTTGATTTAAAAAAATCATTGATGGAGAAGTTGATTATATTCCTGAATGATATTTTATGTATAAAGCTTCAATTGATGATGTAATTAAAGCTTACGAGAAAGATCAAAAATAACCCCCTCCTAACCTCCCTCTTATCAAGGGGAGGAACTAGAATTCCCCTCCTTGACAAGGGAGGGGCCAGGGGAGGGTTTATTTCTTAAAAAATGACACTATGAAACTAGAAATCCTATCATTTAACTGAAAATTATTTAAAAGTGAAACTGTATCTTCTGTTACAGCTATGACAAAAGCTTGAGAAATAACTGTTTTAAGTAATCATTCAGCACTTATTACATCTTTAAAACCTTCTGTTTTAAGAGTTGTTTATCTTGATGAAAATAATATGAAACAAGAAAAAGATTTTGCTATTTGAGGTTGAATTTTGGAAGTTGCAAATAATTCTATGAAAATACTTATAGATATGCTTATTTCAGTTGATGAAGTTGATTTAAATTTAGCCGAACAAGCTAAACAAAAAGCTCTTGAAATGATGGAAAAATACAAACATTCAGCTGATAGAGTTGATATGGAAAAATTTATTGAAGCTGAAGATATGCTACTCAAATCAATTGCTCAATTAAAACTTTGAGAGATAAAATAATATGGGATTATATAATAGAACAAAACTTTGTTATTATCACAATAGATTAGAGATTTAATAAATAAATTTTAAAATTTATTTATTAACTAAGATATATGACAAAATTATATAATAATATAATGGATATTCTTAAAAATAATAATGTGATTTTCAAAGAATATTCCCATTGACCTATACTGAATTATGAAGATGCACTAAGAGAACAACAAATACATAATTGGGATTGAGTAGAAAGTAAAAATGTCTTTATGACAAATAAAAATTGAAAATATTATATATTTGTAACATTTCAATGACAAAAAGTTGATTTTAAACTTTTGAAAGATATTTTATGAGAAAAACTTTCAATGTGTAATGAAGAAGAAGTTAGAGATATTATAAATTGTGTTCCTTGATGTATTGCACCATTTTGATTTTCGTATGATATACTAACAATAATTGATAAAAGAGTATTTTGACTCTGAAAATATTTATTTAGTCCTTGAGTTGTAGATAAAACTATAGGGATGAATTCAATGGACTTACAAAAAATTTTTAATAATACAAAAAATATTATTTTTATTAACTAATTTACTATGGCAAATATAGACCACAAACCAAGCAAATATATGCTTAATTTACTCCATGTTTTACCAGCTTTTGCTGATGAAGAAAAAGGTATAATAAATTCAATTATTGAAGTAAAAGCTTGAACTATCAATAAATACGAAATAATTACAGAATGTTGAGCTTTAAAGCTTGATAGAGTTGGATATAGTTCTTTAACATATCCTTTTACATACTGAGCAATTCCTTGTACTTGGGATTTAGATTGAGATCCTTTAGATGTAGAAATAGTTTGAGTAACTGAGGAAATTATTCCATGAGCTGTTGTTGAACTTAGAATTCTATGAATTATGAAATTTGATGATTCAGGTGAAGTTGATGATAAAGTAATTGCTGTAGTAAATGATGATAAAAGAAATTCTCACATAAAATCAATAGATGATTTATGAGAACAATTTATAAAAGAAACGACTTATTATTGGGAACATTATAAAGACTTAAAAAAACCTTGAACTTGTAAAGTTGAATGATTTTTTTGAGTTGAAGAAGCTGTAAAAATCATAAAAGAATGTGAAGAAAGATATGTAAAAGAATATTTACCAAAATTTGATTAGAAAAATTAATTTTTAAGTATAGTTTTAAAAGAGAAATATTTTTTAATATATTTCTCTTTTTTTGTGTTTAAAAAAGCAAATTTTCTTTTGAAAAAAAACAAATTTATGATAGAATAAGCTAAATAATTATTTTAATATATTTTTATATGCAAAATTACACTAAATTTCAAAAATTTATTTCATTTTTACTTATTTTTTCAATATTATTTTCATTTACAATTAATATAAAGTTCTTTGGTTTTATATGAACTATTTTTGCTTCAGACAATAAATATTACAATATTGTTTCTATTTTTGTTGAAGATAATATTTATAATGATATTAAAAATGATATAAATATATATGCTAAAAATATTCAAAATACACTTGAAAATACAAAAACTATAATTATTCCAACTAAGTCAGATGAAGATCCTTTTAATATAGCTTCAGTAAATGAAAAATTATATTTTGAGTGAACACAATGATTTTTTTGAGATAAATGAAATTCAAAACTTATAGGAAGTGTATTTGTATGAAACTTACCTTTACCTGTTGTTGAAAATGATTGAAATTATGAAAAAACAGTTTTCCCTTATGTTGATTTTGAAGATAAAAATTATATTTTCAATAATGAAACTAAGACTTATAGTTTAAATACTAGTAATATAAAAGATCCAAAAGCAGAAATCTGGCATTGATTTATTTCACCAAATACTTGAAATAAAAGTGAAGATATAAAAGAAATCAAGGATTACTTCACAAAAAATAATGATTATTATTTATGAGAGTGAAATTTTAAAAAGAGTGAATGAATATTAAATTGAAATGCAAAAGAAGAATTGATAGGAGGTTATGAACCATATGTTTTTTATTATGATCAATTTAGAGAATCAAAAGCTGTAAATTATACGGATTTCAAAGCTTATGAGTGATATTTACAAAATATTGAAGATTTAATTTATAATAGGTTTTCAAAAGAACTAGCTGAAAAATTAAAACAAAATTATTTTTGATCTAATCAAAGTTTAATTTCACAAATCTCTGGATTATTATGAGATTGAGTTAAAATAGATAGCTCTTTGTTATGACCAACTACACAAAATATTCCAGATATTCAAACTAAAGATATAATTAAAAATACAACAAAAAATTTTATTCAGATATTCAACAGTGCATCTTTATGAGAATTTAAAAAAGATGTTCATAATTCTTGAAGATATAACTCTTGATCAACTAAAGTAAATATGGATAGTGTTCCTTATTTGGTATCAAGTATTGACTCCTTATCTAGTGCAGTTATAAAAAATGTTAATTATGATTTGGAAAATTATATTGATGATTTAGTAAAAAAATGATTATCAAGGGATATTTCTATTCCAGATAATTTTGTAATTTGAGATTCTAATAATTGAAATTCTACTTACAATAATTTTTTATATTGAGACCAAGTAAAAGATATTTCAAATGCTTCTTCTTGCTCTATTTATAGATGATCAACTTACAATAGCTGAACATTAGTAGAAGCAAATAGATGATATAATATAAATTTGGTACAAGCTGATATAAATAAATGTACATACGGTGAAACTAATTGATATTGGGGATGAAATAGTCCATTAAACTTAAATCCAGATAATAGTTCTTGAATAATTTGGAGGTTAAAATCTAGTGATTTCAAAAATGCAATTAATCCAATTTATGATATAGTTTGATGATTAAAAACTAGTGATACAACAAAAAATCCAGATCCAAGAAATTGTTTTGATAATAATTTAATTTTGACTAAAAGGATAACAACAGATGAATGAGGTTGATTTAAAATATGATTTTTAGCTTGAAAATCAAATTATCAAGTTCCTATAAATTGACAATCAGCTATGTGATGGAGTTGTTCTACAACCAATCAAAATCTTTGATATTCTTATAATTTTGATTACACATATAGTCATTTTCCAACATTATCATCATCTAATTGCGAAATTCAGTATTTAAAATTAGATTGAGTTAACATTAAAACTTATTCAAATAATAATTGTGAGGTATATACTACCGGTGGAAGTAATGGTTCTATTAATAGTGAAGAAAATGGTCTTGGTGGTTGATTTTGATGATGATGAACTACAACAACTCAAACTCAAACAGTAAAAACTCTAAATTTTCATAAAATATCTTCTTATATTACTCATAAATCTCCAACGGCTGATGAGTTAATTAAGCAAACAAAATATATGGTTTCACCAAATCTACCAATTGATAAAGATAGATATATAGATTTTATTTCGGCTGATAATACTTATTGAAAAATAAATTATCCATATTTGTTTAGAATAGTTTTAGATGATAAAAATGAATTTAATATTGAAAATGCAAAAGTTCAATTACAAAAATATTTAGATAATAAATCTAAAGAACTAAATGATTTAATAACTGCAAAAAATCCGTCTAAACTTTCTTGACTAGATTTAACTATTTACTCATTGCTAAAAACATGAAATTATCCAACAGCTAATATTGATTTATATAAAATATTAGAAAATAAACCAGATAAGGAAATAGAAATATTTTGAAATAAAAAAACTCTTAGTTATATAGATACTTTAATTTTTTCAATTTATCGGAATAATTTAAATTCTGTTTCAGCAAAATATAAATTTGTTTTTGAAAATTACCTATGAGACCAATTTTGATGAAATAATTTTGATTTCTTTTTACCAAAAAATAAAAAACAATATGAAATTTCATATTTATGAGCTTCTTGAGATTCTCAAAATATGTATGTAAAATTAGATCCCAATGAAAAAGCAGATAATCCATTTTCAGATATTATAGCAAATAATTCAATACTAAACAATTACTTACTTTGAGTTAGATCAACAACATCAAATAATTGAGGTGCAAATTTTAAATGTGCTCCTCCAGAATGAGTCCCTATTTGGCAATGGCTTCCAGCTGTAATATGTCGGTTAAAAGATATGTTACCACCAAAAATTTCTATTACAAATTGAAATTGTTGATTAAATCTTGTGTCTCAAGATTCAGATTGATGATATTTAGATAATACAGATGATAATAAAAATTGAATTAATGATTATTTAGAAAATGAATTGGGAAGCTGAAGTTTGGAACTTAAAACGGACTCAAATAAATATTATTACAATAGGGTTTGAAATCTTGAAGCAAATTTATTAAATTCTTCTTGAAGTGCTATACTTTTTGATAATAATTCAAATATTTATTTTGAATTACAAAAAGTTGAAATTCCAGTTGATGATAAAAAAGATTTTAATAATACAAATAAAAAGGTTATCTTTGATAATGACAATGTTAATCTTAATACAAGCGATGCTTATAAAGATGCTTTAAAATATGTATCTTTTAAAAATTTAAACTCTCCCACAAAACAGTGAAAAGCAATATACAGTTTTGTCACAAAATCAAGCGAAGCAAATATTACATTTAAGGCTTCAATAAAATTAAAAGATCAAAAATGAAATATAGTTATTTACAAAAGCTGAACAAAAACTATTCAAGTTAGATGAGATTTATTTTATGGAACAAATTATAAATTATCTCAATATGCTTGAGAATTAACTCTTGATTCTTGAGTTAATTCTATTATAGCCTCTGATAACCAAAGTATATTTCTAATTCAAGATTCTAATTTTGATACTCAAAAATCTAGTCTTTGAACTTTAAATAGTTTATCTAATTCAAAGGAAAAATTATTTATTTCATTGTCAAATAAAGATAGATTATGAAAAGATTTAAATGTAGATTATCCATTAATTCTTAAAATAACTAACAAAGATTGAAATATAATTAAAAATAGTGTAATAAATGAAATAACTTGAAATATTTGATTATGAATTTTTAAAGAAACTTGAACATTTAATATTGAAATAAAAGATAAATCTTGATTTATAATCAAAAAAGAAATTGATATTATTCCAGATGTTGCAGTCAAAATTGATCCAAAATTATCCACTACTTTAATGGAAAAATCTTGAGTTATAACTACGAATGTTTTTAGTATTTACGATAAATATTGAAATCCTACTGTATGAGATAGTTATAATGTAGAAGCCTCTATTTCATGAAATAGTTTAACTTTTGGAGATGGAACTACTTCTTGAGATTTTAGAGTTTATGAATGATTTAAATTGTTTAGACTAAAATCAACTTCAAATTCTTGAGATTCTAGTATTACTTTTAAATTAAAAGTAAATGATGTTGTTGTTGATACAAAAACTGTTAATGTATCAGTTGTTGATAAAATTAACTTCAATATTGAATGATTATCAAATCAAGTTAAAGTTTGAAATATTAGTTATAATTTTAATTTAAAAATATTAAATTCTAATTCTCAGGCTTCATTTAATTCTAGAGCATATTTAATTTCAAATAATGCTTATATTTCACCAGATCAAGAATTTATTGATATAAAGGATAATTTTTGATCTTGAAGTTTTATGACAAAAACTAGGGCTTGAGAAAAAATAAATCTTGAATTCAAAATTGAATGAGTAAAAGATTCAATTTATAAACAAATTGATATTTTGCCAGATACAGCTTTAAAATTAAATTTATGATTATCAAAATCAAAAATTGAAGCAAGTACTAATTCTACTTCAACTCTTTATGTAGAGGTAAAAGATAGATATAATAATACTATTTGGAATGATAATTCTACACAATTAAGTATAAGTATCCCCTATAATTATTCACATATAATAAAATCAAATACTTCTACACAAACAGTTTCAAAATGAAAAGCTTTATTTATTATAAATTGAACTAATCAGCCGTGAACAGCATATTTTAAGGTGTCTTCAAATCCAAGTTTATCAAATAATAAAATTGAAATAATATGACAAGCTTGATTTAAAAAAGATAAACTTGATTTAATCTCTTGAATGAGAGCATCTTGAGTATTATCAATAACTTGAAAACTATTTTTTGAGGAATACGATTTAGAAAATTATAGATTCAAATATTATAATAAGAATTTATTACAAAACTCAGAAAATTTTAAGTCATTAAGTTCAACTGTTCAAACACAACTACTAAATTTATTTGATGATAACAATAAAATAACTATTTCTTGAGTTTGAGAAAATGCTTGAAAAATAGAAACATTTTACTTTTGGAATAAAGATAAAATAACTGGGAAAAAGTATAATTGACTTTATACAACACTTTTATGAAGTAATTATTGAGATATAACTGTTAAAGATAATCTAGCAAATTCTATATTATTTGATAAAGATAATAGATCTTTAGCTATAACTTCTACTTTGGATAATTTAGAGAAATCTCAAGAAGTAATAAATATAAAACCAGATGGAAACATAGCTATAAATAATAATTTAAATGATTTATCTCAAGATATTTCTACAAATTTTAATATAATTAATTCTTGAGACTTAGAAATGGTTTCAACTAATAATACTTTTGATAATATTATTTCAAAGATTTATTTTAACTTCAAAAATTTTAATTTAACAAATTGTGATGATATAGATTTAAAAACTTGCATAAATAAGAATGAAAATATACTTGCTTTAAAAGCTTCAACGGATTATTTGATTAATTATAATAGTTCAAATTCTTCATTAAAAGATAAAGATTGAAATATTATTTTTAGTGTTTCAAATAACTGAAAAATTACTAAATCAACTTTTACTTCACTAGAAATTTCAACGGATTATTCTAATTGATTTGTTTTAGATATACTAAATAATTGAGAGTTAGCTTGAAATCTTGCTATAAAATTTTCCTGAAATTCACAAATAAATTTTATAAGAGATATAAATGTTTTAAATAGTTCTTTAAATTTGCAAACAAACTGATGAATGGTTATTTATTTAGATTCCAGAGATTATTATTCTCAAAAGAAATATTTATGAAATTCTACAAAAGGTAAAATTTGATATTCTATTTCATATAATGACCCTTTTGCTTCTGATACAAAAACACTAAATTCTTTTTCAAATAATTTTTCAAAATGATATGAAGATTTTCAAACTGATGGTTGAATTTGATGGAAAGAAGATAATAAAACTTTATTATCTTTTGCTGCTGGAAAAAGTGTTTGAGAGGCAACTAAAGATTATATGAGTTTTTCATTAATTAATCTTTGAGATCCAGTAATTAGTCTTAAGCAAATAAAAAAGAAATTACCTTGAACTTCTGTTGATAGAAAATTTGATTCTTCAATTTGATACCTTGTTTCTAAAGATCCTGATAATATTAGTTATTCTACATTTGATTATAATAATGATGGAATAATAGATATAGCTATTTTAAAAAGAACTTGATTTATAGAATTACTTGAATGAACAACAGATTTGAAAAACTTCATAAACAGATGAAATTTAGTTTATTTATCCGATTTATCAACCAAATCAACTATTCAAACTGGAGACTTTAGTTGAGATTGATATGATGATATAGTTGTTTTAAATAAAAATAGACAACCAGTATTACTGTCAAATAATAAAAAAGATTTTTCCAGAATTAACTTAAATTTACATTTAAATTGAATAATAAGTCAGATAATATCAAGAGATATGGACTTAGATTGAAAAAATGATTTAATTACTACAGATGATTTTGGAGAAATAAATATAAATTATTGAACTTCAACAAATTGAGTATTTACCAAATTAAAAGTAGCTGATTGAAAATGAGTTACTCTAAACTGAACAACAATGAAAGCTTGATGAGCCGTTTATTTTGACTGATTATACCAAATTCCTAAAGATAAAACTGATACTTATTTGACAGAAAGTCAACAATTACTTCAATCTCAACAATCTACAACTACTACAGATGATAATTATTTTAATGAATCAATGGTTGATAAATTGGTATTTACTCAAATGAATTATTGAACTGAGAGTGTAACTTCATCTTCAAATTCTAATGAAGAAAATAAACAATCAATATTAAATAATCTTCCAGATTTATCAACTTTAAGTGCTTGATGATTAGAAGCAGATAACAGTTCAATTACAGATTTTATTACAAATACAGCTGAAGATTTAAACCCATGAAATAATATTTATGATAGTGTAAATCAAAATAAATTAACCACATTTATAAAAAGTGAATATAGTGAATATGAATTATTAAATGTAGAAAAGAATTATATTGATGAAAATTCAGGTTCTCTTGCTTGATGAGATATAGTAAAATTAAATATAAAAATCACAAATAATACTAATAAAAAGATAAATAATGTGGCTTATGTTGATAAAATACCAGATCCATTTTTTCTATCAACGGATAGTTTGATCTCATTAAATATAGGGTGAAAAGAAATTAAACAATCTGATATTTTACTAAAAAGTTCTCCAAGTGATGACTATACATTTTTATTAGATAGTTATAAAGATTCTTGAAATGAAAAAAGTATTTCACTAAATCCTTGAGAAAGTATTTTTCTGTGAGTTTACTTAAATACAAATGCTTTCACATTTTGATTTATAGAAGTTTGAGATTTTGATAATACTACAGAGCACTGAGATATTATTTTTAAAAACAAAAATGAAAATTGTTGACAAAAATTTGATCTTTATAAATCAATTACAAAAAGAGGTTATGAATATTTAGAAAAAGTATGAGTTTGTCAAAATGATTTACCAGATTCTATAGCCCAAAATGCAATAGACACAAATAATAATTGAATTCCTGACTATATTGATGATTTATCAACAAGTGCAGAAAATTCTTGAACAGAAATAGTTGATTTTGCAAAAGAGAAACTTTGAGAAATAAACAAAGATAGTGATTGAGATTGAGTTATAGATAGTAATGATTCTTCACCAGATAGAAATAATGATGATGATTTTATGAATTCTTTAGATTGAATAAATTCACAAGTTGATAGTATAATGTGAACAATTGATACAATTTCAGACTGATTATCTTGTTGATTTTGATGAGGTTCTTGTTTATCTATGCCAATAAATGCCGCACCGTTAGCACCTTGAAGTTCAATAGCTGCATTTTGATTACCTGCTATTCCAGCATACCCTTCAATGTTTGAAAATCCCTTAAGTTGATTTCCAATATTTTCAGCTATGACTTGGTGTATGCCTATTCCTGGTTGATGTATACCATTTGTTTGGCCACCAATTCCTGGTTGATGATGATGATTATTTTTCTGAACTTTGCCATTAAATTATTTTAGATTATTTATAACTCCAACATTAACTTGAGCAGTTTGAGTCGCAGCATGTTTTTGAAATCCTTTAATGTCATTAGTATATTGGCCTCCTTGAGTACATCCTTTAGTTCCTTGATGAAATTGTATCGTTGCCGCTGCTCCTTTATTTGGATGTAAAGATGATTGATCTGATTGAGAAATATATAATGTGGCAAGCAGTTCTCCTTGAACAGATATAGTAAATTGAAATTGTAACTGAGATAATAACTCTACAAAAACACCTTATTTATGAGATACAGTTAAATCATATTTACAATACAAAAAGACTTGAGTCAAATCTAAATCATTAGTAGATGCTATTAAAGATTCTTTTTCAACTGTAGCAAAAGGTTCTGGAGGTTTTCAAATATCTTGAGGACCATTGTTGAATATAAATTGATGATGAAGTTGAGATTGAAGTTTTGATATGTCAATTGATGTCGAGGCCTTAAAAAGCTGAAATTTTCAAGATGTAATAAAAATTAAAATGACTAGAATTTCTGCTTTTCCTGATTTTATAATGGAATGGGCAACTAGACAAATAGAAGAAATAGCAAATAAACTAACGGATTTTCCAACAGTTTTTGTAATATTACCTGACTTTAGTTGAATTTTAGATAGTTGATGGAAGGATTTTATAAAGAACTTAAAAGACAGTTTTAATAAATGAGAATGAAATATTAAGGCTAAACAAAATCAAATTCAATCGCAAATAGATGCTATCAATAATGCTAAACCAAAGAAAGATTGCGAAAAAGATCAAATTTGATGTACTTTAGATAGTCTTGAAACAAGTAAATTAGCTATAAAAAAAGCAGTAACAACAAATGATACTATTTGATGAATAAAATGAGCTTATGAGTTTATATCTACTTTACCAATGATATCAATTCAAACTCAAAAAGTAACTTTAAATGTTCCTTGGCCTGATAAAAAAACCATAGAAAAGGCATTGGCTGATTTTGAAGCTACAAAAAAACAATGGACTCAAGAACTAGAAAGAGCTCAAAAAGATTGGAATATAAATAATTATACAACTGTATGAAATCAAAACTCAGTAAATCAAGATTGAAATAGAGAAAAAATTGTAATTAATACAAAAAATTTAATTAATTCTATTGATAAAAATATTGAGATATTAAATGATTATAAAAATTTTCCAGAAAAAATCTATAAAATGTTAAAAATTAAAGAAATTCGGTTAAATCAAGTATTGTGTTATTTGGAAACAATAACAAAAATTACAGGTTGACGGATTTGAGATAATTGAAAAAGATTTAAAACTTGGGTTGAACTATATATATTAATAAAAGCTATACTTAAATCATGGCAATTACTTATTGATTTATTTATTGACTATAATGCTTCTTGTCATCAATGTAAAAATGAAAGATATGATTTAATGTATTTTATCTGGAAGTTAATTAGTGCAATAATTCCAAAGATTCCAGTTATACAATTTCCAAAATGGCCAGATATTTATATAGATTTACATAATATAAGAGTTCAATTAAATCTTTTAATTCCAGAATTTGAGTTAAATTTTAGACCTATAGTTATACCTCATTTACCTAGATTATATCTTCCTAGTAGTCCAAATGTAAATATAAATATTCCTTCTTTACCATTATTACCAAAACTTATACTTCCTGAATTACCATTATTACCTTCTATTCCAAAGATAGAACTGCCAAATTTACCACCCCCACCAAAATTACCAAAATTATTTTCTTCAATAGAATGAGTTTTAAAAATATTAAAACTAGTTACAAAAATAATGTGTATTTTAAAAACTAGCCCTTTTGTTCCAGAACGGAGGGCTTGAGATCAAATAGCATTTATAACAGAAAGATGATGATTTTTAAATTTAGATTTCTTAGATATTTCTTTACCACAATTTTCGTTTCCTTTTGTTGATGCTATAAAAATTACCACTTATGTCAATTTGGAAGTAGATATAGAATTTTTAGTAGAAATGGCTAAACAAATGGCATTACCATTAAATACTTTTACAAATGATATTGTAAATATGTTAAATATTGGTATTTGAGATTTAGATTTTAGAAATATTATTCCTCAAAATATAGATGTAAATATTAATTCAAACTGATCGGTAAATGTAAATACAAGTTACAAGACTGATAATAAATCTGATAAGATAAATATCTATAATTTTGCTAAATTAATAGCATTGAACTTACTAAAATTACATGAAACTATTAATAAAGATTCAAAAATTGAGTTGAGTAATGATGATTTTAAAAAAGAAGTTTCAAAACAACTTGCAAATATTTCAGATGAAAAGATTGTTTGAGTTTGGCAAAATACTTTGAATTATTCTTTTTCTAAAGAAAATAAGTTAATTGATGACTTAATAAAAAATAATGAAAATAAATGGAATGAAGTTAAAAGTATATTTAATGAAGAAAAAGAAATAAATAATAATTTAATAAAAGAAATTGATAAAAGATTGTTAGAAACTCCAAAAGATATTATTTTAGCTAATATTTATAAAATTGATAATTCAAAGGATTATAATACTAGATTAGAAAAATATAATTTAAAAGCTCTAAATTCTATTGCTAATTTATATACAAAACAAAATACAACTGATGATATAAAATCAGAGGCAAAAAATATATTAAATCAAGTAAATGAATGATTAACCAGTTTTTCAGATAAGTTAGATGAAACAAAAAAAGCATTTAGTAATGTTAAAGTTAATCATATAAATATTCCAAATAAATCAAAAGAAATAGCATATAATCCAATAAATTCAACCAATAATGCATTAAAACCTAATAAATTACTAGCAAATAATACTACTACTTCAACTACAACAAATACCCAAACTCAATCAACAACTTGAACTTGTAATACAACAAATTGATGATACTCATATGTTTATAAATGAATTTACATGATTGAAAAATACCTAAATAAAAAGATTAGTTATTTACTTTTTGATTATTTAGATGAATTGGGGTGAAAAGAGGTTTCTAAGGAAGAAGATTTTGATAATGATTGAGATAAAGATGTAATTTATATGGTTTGAAATGAAATATTTATAAAAGAGAATCTAACAAACCAGAAACAAGTAAAAGAATATTATGATTGAAATCCATTATTTTTAAATAGTTCTGATAATAAATTTTATAATAATGATTTTATTGAGTCAGTTAATGGGTTTGATGAATCAATTAGTAGTAATTCAAATGTAAACATTAAATTTCTTGATTCTACAAATTCAGATATTTCAAATTATAAAACTGAATTTTATGAAATAGTTGATAAATTTGATGATTTAATGAATTGATTTAAATCAACTTATATTCCTGGAAATATTAAAAAATATGTAATAGATTCTTTTAGAGATATTGATGATATAACTATTGATAAGAACATAACAAATGATTGATATATTGTTAGGAAAAATCTTGCATATATAAATAATGTTTGAAATTTAGCTTGAGTAAAGTTAAAAACAAAAGAATTATTAAACTTAGCTAGTGATATTAATTCAAATAAGGAAATAACTATAAATGCTTGAACACAAATCTATTCAACATCTGACAGTATTAAATTAACTTATTATTTATACAAAGATAAAGATAATGAATTAAAATATAAAGATATAAACTTAAATAATTATTCTAATATAACTTTTGATGAAGATATAATTTTGGTTTGATTAACTTGAGATGCTTATGTAGAATGAGGAAGTAATATTGAATTAACTTGAAGTTCAATTATCTGATATGTCAAAAAACCTTTACTTCCTTGAGCAAAAATTGAATTATCTCAGGATACAACAAATACTAATACGACTTCATATATAAGTATAAAATATTATGATGATAGTATTACTGATTTAGACTTTAGTGAAGTTAAATATTATGAATTATATGATTTATGATATAAATCTGATTCCTATTTAATAAGAACTTCAATGGAAAATAATTATTATTATGCAAAAATTAGATCTTTTAGGAATAATAAATTTTCAACATATTCAAATCAAATATTATTATCTCCACAAATAGAATCTGATAATAAAGCTCCAGAAATTACAAATATTTCTTCAATAAAAGCCCCTGTTTATCAAAAAAGAAGTATTAACATAAGTGATTATATTTTTGAGGATAGTTGAAATAATAATATAAAAAATATTTATATTGACTCAGATTTAAAAGTTGATAGTAATAATAATTGAAATACAACTGATGATAAAGATTATGAAATGTGAAAAGATTGAAAATGAATTGATATAAAAATTGTTTG
This sequence comes from Candidatus Altimarinota bacterium, assembly GCA_028719245.1. Taxonomy (GTDB): domain Bacteria; phylum Patescibacteriota; class Gracilibacteria; order BD1-5; family UBA6164; genus UBA7396. The sequence goes on from JAQUKG010000002.1 coordinate 35,236, forward strand.
AAATAAAATTTATTTGGATGTAGGACCTTTTGATAAAATTTATAATAAAAAGGTTAGATTAAGTATAGTTGATACTAATAATAATATTTGATATAAAGATATTTGATTTATTATTTATTCTCCAATTCCAACAATTACAAGTTATGAAAATAATACTCTTTCTTGAAAAATAAACGAGTCTTTAGAAACTGAACCGATAAGTTTTTATAGAGTTAGATGATGAAATATAGACAAATTAGCAGATAAAAATTGAATAGATATTTCAAATACTTTTAATGGTTGAAATTATAGTTTTGATGTATGAGATGCTAACTCTTCATCTTGAATAGCTTTTAGTGAGTCTTGAAGTAGTTTATTTAAAATTGACGAATATACTTGAAAAATAAATATTTGAGATTTTGAAAAAATGATAAATAAAGTAACTTTTAAAGTTTATTCTTCAAATAATAAAAATAATGATTTAGCTTATCCAAAAATAATTATTTCAAAAGATAATATTCCTATATATTATGAATATCTTACAACTCCAAACTCTGGACAAGTTGAAGTTGTAGAAGATTTTAAAAATTTAAATAAAATATGAATTTATTATAAATCTAATTCTAATAATTATGATTATTATAGTATTCCTCTTTGAGTAAATATGAATGCTTGAGATTTATTTATTTATGAATGAACAGACAAAACTCAAAGTCCAATATTTAAAATTTTTAAAGATTGAAGAATAAATACTTTAAACGATGGTTATTATTTAGAATATGATACTTATGATAAATATATAGTTTACAATTTAAGAAAAATTTGAGATGACAATATCATTTGAAAAATAATGATTATTCCAGAACCTAACTATATTTTTAAATAATTTTTTCAATATAAATAGTTATATATCATTTAATTTTGAGCTAATTTCTATTCTTTTATCATTATTATGAAATTTTAGCATATTATCATTTATTATTATTCAATAGGGTTTTGCTATTTTTTCATAATGTTTTAAAGTTTTTGGCAAAAAAAATTGTTTAAATATCTTATCAAATAAACCAAATATTTTACAATTATTTCAAAAACTTTTTCAAAAATATTTTATATGATTTTTATTTGAATTAATTATTGATTTATAATCTCAAAAATTTGCCCAAGACTGAGAATTGATAAAATTTTCATAAGTATTATCAAAATCTAAAATTGGCTTTAAATAAATAATCCAGAAGTATAAATAAATATCATATTTTATTGCAAAATTTCAAAAATCCATTGAGTTTTCATCACAAAAAAAACTTAAACAAAATTTCCCAGCATGATATTTATTAGTTTTCCTTTGTCATAAAATAGTAAATATTAAAGTTATTAATATTCTAACAAACCACATTCTATTTTTTGAAGTTATAATAAATAAATCTATATCACTTGTTTGTTTTGATACATTCATAGAAATACTATTTCAAATAGAAATTAATTTAATTCCAGGGATCCATTTTATAAATTTAGTGTATTTAATAGTTTTATTTATAAAATGTTCATCTATTTTACTTGGATTATCTTTAATACCAAAGTAATTTATAAATTTTTGATGTTGTGTTTGATTGAAAGCTTGCATTATTTTAACTTAAAAATAAATTTGTTTTATTATAGAAAAGGTTATAATTTTTGCAAATATAGTATTTAAAACTTTTTTATGAAATATTTACTTTTGTTTCTAAGTTTATTATTATTTTCTTGTTGAAATAATAATTCAGAAGTAAATAAAATTCAAAAACCAGAAGAAAAGAAAATAATTTTGTGTTTATGAGATAGTTTAACAGCTTGATATTGAGTACAAGAAAATGAAAATTATCCTTATAAATTACAAAAGATTTTAGATGATAATTGATATAATTATTTAGTTATAAATGCTTGAGTTAGTTGAGATACTTCACAAAATATTTTATCAAGAGCAAGTTTATATTTAGACAAAAAACCAAATATTGTGATTTTAGTTGCTTGATGAAATGACTGACTTAGATGACTTTCTACTACTGATTTAAAGAATAATATTTTAGGTATAGTAAATATATTTAAAGGTAGTAAAGTTGTGATCGCATGAATGGATATTCCACTAAATCTTTGACTTCAATATAAATCTGATTTTAAAAAGGTTTATAGTGATATATCTAATGAAAATAAAAATATTTATTTTTTAAAGTTTTTTCTTGATTGAGTTGCTTGAAAACAAGAATTAAATATTCAAGATATGATTCATCCTAATTCTTTTTGATATGATATAATTGTCAAAAATTTATTTGATTTTCTAAAGGAAAATAAGGTTATAGAATAATATTTAACATAATTAATATGATACAAATAAAAAATTTACAAAAATATTTTTTAGCTTGAGAAAATAAAATTAAAATATTTTCAAATTTAAATATTAATATTTTAGATTGAGAGTTTATTTCTTTAATATGACCTTCTTGAAGCTGAAAATCTACCTTTCTAAATATAATTTCTTGAATAGATAGAGATTTTGAATGAGAATTAAAAATTGAATGAAAAAATATTAAAAATTTATCTGACGATGAGATAACACAATTTAGGTGAAAAAATATATCTTATATATTTCAAAATTTCAAATTAATTGAGAATTTAACTGTTTGAGAAAATATTGATTTAATAGTTGAATTAAATAATTTAGAGAGAAACTTTGAAACTAAAGAAATTTTGAAAATAGTTTGACTTGAATCAAAAAAAGATACTTATGCTTTTAATTTAAGCTGATGAGAATCTCAAAGAGTTGCTGTTGCTAGAGCTTTTGTTTGAAAAACTAAATTACTTTTAGCTGATGAACCAACTTGATCTTTGGATCAAGAAAATAAAAAAATAATTATGGACTTGATAATTAAATTACATAATAAAACAAAAAATACAATTATACTGATAACTCATGATGATGAAGTTGCAAAATTAGCAGGAAAGATTTATAAAGTTTGAGGTGGAAAATTATTTATGATTTAAAATTGTTAATTTATTATATTTTGACTTTTCAAAAAGTTTTATACAATACAAATAATTTATAAATTGAATAAAATTTATGAAAACAATATTTTTATCAAATATCTGGTGGAAAGCTAAAATCTCTAAAAAATAGATTTTGGTTTTGTTTTGATAAAGTAATTTTTCTCACAAAAAGAAGCTATTTTTTTAGGAAAAAGCTTCTTTTTTTTATTTGTTTAATTTCTAAAATATGTTTGATGTAATAATAATATGAACTTGATTATCTTGATATTTATTGGCTTATAATCTAATTAAAAACAATAATAAATTAAAAATAATTATGATTTGAAATAGTGATACAACTAACTCATTAATTTCTTGATGAGAAATATGTACAAGATGATTTGAATGAAAAAGTATAAAAAGATGTATAATAGAAAACTGAGAGTTTCTAAATAACAAATACTTATTAAATATCTTCTTAAAAAACCTTGATAAAAATTTAACAAAATTATCAAACGATTTTTATATAAAACCAAGTTTTATAGGATGAAACTTAAATATTTGAGACATTTTAAAAAAAATAAAAATCTATTTATCTGATAAAATAAATATAAAACATGGTGAACTTTGTGAAATATATAATGAAAAAAATATTTTCTCTTTTGTAAAAATATTTACAAATAATAATTTTGAAAATATAAAATGAAAAACATTGGTTTTGTGTTCTTGATGATATTGAAATATTTTTCACCAAAATGATAATATTAAAAATGATAATTTTAATTTTAATAGTCATTGAATAGCTATAAAAGCTTGAATTAAAATGAAAAATCTCGAATTAATTATGTTTCATCCTTTTGGTAAAAAAGTAAATAATAAAAATTTAGATTATATTTCTTCAAAAACAGATATTTTAGCTAATAAAAATATTTTAGCTAATAAAAATGAGAATATTGATGGTTTAAAATATATTCTTGATTCTCATAATGCTCACCAAAATTTTTCACAAATATTAAATATTTTTTCCAAAAATAAAGAGATTTTTATAAATGACATAAAATATAATCCAGTAGTTCATTATACTATTTGATGAATAAATATAGATAAAAATTTTATGACAAATATTTTTTGAATTTTTTCTTATTGAGAAGCTAGTATTTGAGTTTCTTGAGCTTCTAGAATTTGATGAATTTCTTTAGCAGAAATAATCTGATTTTCTAGTGAAATACAAAAAAAAATATTCAAATATTTAGATAGTTATAAAAATCCAAATTTTAAATATTTAGATACAAATAATAATGTTTATGATTTTAGTAAAATTCAAGAAACAAAAAATATTATAAAAAACTTATTAAATTTTGAATTAGTTTATTGATGATGAAAAAAAGAATTAATTAAATCTTTAGAAAAAATTAATAATTTATATGAATGTTCTTATAAATATATTGCAAAATGAATTATATTATCAAGATTAAAAAGGCAAGAAAGTAGGGGAATGTTTTTTAGAAATGATTATAAAAATAAATCAATTTTTCTTTACAATACTATTTTTTATAAAAATTGTGTTAAAATAGAATTTATAAATCTTTTTTTGAGATTTAAATATTTTTTATATAAAACCTTTTTGAATTTTTAAAAATTTATAACTTGATTTTTAAACATATTTTTATAATATGGCACCATATTTTATTTTTTAATAGAGAATTATGTTATTTTATCATCCTGAAAAACATATTACAAATCCTAGTATATCACCAGAAGATAAAAATTTATCAAGAAAAATTGAAACAAAATATGAAGGACTAAAATGAGCAGTAGCTTTTGAGGAAGTGGTTATTTGAGATTGAGAGACTGATACTAATGAAAAACTTAGTAAAATAATACAATGGGCGGCTAATAGGTGATGAGTAATCATTGAAAAAGATTCTGTAGGACATAGATTTATTTTTATTAATAGAAAAGATTTATGAATGACTGATGAAAAATTAAATTATGTTAATCTAGAGGGGTTATTAGATGATATATTAGCTAATAAAAAAACAATTACTAAATCTTTGTTAGTTTCAGATTTTCAAGGAAGCTTACAAATCGGTACATTAGAAAAAGCATTACCTCCCACTGCTCAAATAGTAGTTAATGAAATCAAAGGCTTAGTGGATCCAATAGTAGTGCCATCACCAGAACAATTATATATACCTTCCTCTACTGCCCCAGAAATACATCAAAGACAATAAATAATATATATATTAAATTTTTCTTATATATTACCTAAATTTAATAAAACAAAAATAATTTTAAAAATATGCAATTAAAAAAATATGCAAGCCTACTTCAAGAACTTAATTCTCAAATATTAGTTAATGATTTTGATGTAATAAAAAATAAAAACAAATTAGAAAAAATTACTGAAATATATGAAGAAATAAAATCTAAAAATTATGATAAAGCAAAGCTGATTATAAGCGAATTATGAATTGATGTTATTGATAAATTTGATTATTTTTGAAAAGAGCAAAAATCAAAAATAAACTCCAAAATATCTAAACCTTGATCTCCTATTTCACTTCAAAATTTTTTATCAAAATTCAAAAAAAAAGAATCTTCTTGAAGTAAATTACAAGAATTAAGTTCTTGTAATGCAATAGAATGATGAATTCTAGAAATTCCAGATGCTGTAAATAATGATTGGAATATAGAAAATAATTATGATGAAGATAATATTGAGATTTTTAATTCTATTGAAATGATATCAGAAATTTTTTTACAAAATCTGGAAAATAAATTATGAACTCAAAAATAATATTAGAAAATCCTTGATTTATAAATGTTATAACTTTTTATAAAAATATTAATTTTTGTGAAGAAGTTTTTTTAAAGTATTTAAATAACTTATTAAAATTAAATATTGAGAATAAATCTTTATTTTTAGATAAAAGTTTTAAATTAAGATATAATATATTTGATGAAATAGATTATACAACTATTGAAATATGGTTAATTGTAAACAACACAAAAAAACTTTATAGTAGTGAAGAAATTATAAATAAATATTTAAGCTTAAATATAAATTTAGACATCCTAAATCTTGAGATTTTTTGCAATAGAAATTATATTATTTGTAATAACAATCTAAATTTAATTTTTAGTGATGTTTTACTTTATAACATCTTTTATAAAAAAGTTGATGAAATTAGATATATTTATTCTGATATAAAAAATAATGAATTTATAACAAATTTTTTAAAACATATTATTAAATTTGATATTTATTATTCTAAAATACTTAATTTTTACAAAAAATTTTCCTTATCTTATCCAAATTTACAAAAATCAAATTTTAAATTAATAAACGATTATTCAAAAATAATAGAATGAGATATTACAAAATTAAATCAAAATGATTTAATAGAATTAAATAAAAAAATTAACAACTTACAAGCTGTTAATTTTTGATTGATGTATGATATAGAAAGTTTAGATAGTAATTTAGAAAATTTAGAATCAAGATTAAAAACCATTTGAGCAGAAAATTCTAGGTATTTTTTAAATCATATTGAAAAAGCAAAATTTATAATTGAATCTTTTGACTCTATATTAAAAAAGAATAATTTAATAAAAGAAAATATACTAGAAAATTATATAAATTTTACAAAAAATAATATAGAAAGCCAAAAGTTAGAAAATGATAAAAAGAAAATAAATCATATAAAAAATATAAAAGAAATATTGTCTTGACTTGCTTTCATAGAAATATTTATAAATTGATTATCTGAAAGTTCAAAAATATTCCATTTTCAAGAACAAATTTCAAAAATACTTCAAAATACTGCATTTATGAGAATGATACTTATTTTATGATTTATCATATTATATTTTGTGTATTATATTTGAAAATACATTTTCAAAAAAATTATTAACTAAAAATCATAAGAGATATTGCATTGCAACATAAAATCTAAATCAATTTTTATCTTTACTAAAAAACGAAAAATAAACAAAACCTTAACGGTTTCTTAACAAAATATATTTATAATCAAGAAAATTAATAAAATATTGATTATGAATACATATAAAAAAATAAAAACTTTTGAACTTAAATTTAAAAAAAATCTCTGAAGCAATTTATTTTGAGCTTATAAATCAGCTTTTATTTGAAGTTGAATAGAGTTTAGCGAAATAAAACAATATGCATATTGAGAAAATATAAAAAACATTGATTGGAAAACTACAGCCAAAAAATGAGAATTATACACAAAAAAATATGAAGAAGAAAGGGATTTAAATGTCATATTTGTTTTAGATATTTCAAAAAGTATGAATTTTTGAAGCAAAGATATAACTAAAAAACAACTTCAAGAAGAAATATTTTATACATTGTGATTATCGGCTATAGAAAACGATGATAATGTTTGAGCAATAATTTATGATGAAGAAATAAAAGAATTTATTTTCCCTAAAAAATGATTTTGAAATTTATATAAAATACTTGAAAAATTAGAACAAAACTGAACTAAAAATAAAAATACCATAAATATTTTAAAAGAAATTATTAAAAGACATATAAAAAAATCTTTGATATTTATTTTAACTGATGATGAAAAAATTGATGATGAAAAAGTATTAAAAATTGCATCAAAAGAAAACCAAATAATAATCATAAATATTTTTGATTTTTTTGAAAATAATTTATTTCTAAATAATTCTAATTTAGCTTTAAACCTAGATAAAAGTTCTATAAATATAAATTTAGATAAACAAAAAATAACTGAATTTGTAAATCTTAGAAAAGAAAATTTAGAAAATTTTAAAAACAAACTACAAAAAAACCATATTTGATATTTGTATATTGATACAAATATGAACTTCTACAATGAATTAAGACAATATTTTTATAAAATAAGCTAATATGAAAGATATTTTTGATATAAAAGCAAATGTTTTGCCCGATTTAATTAATTTAAATTATTCTTTAATTTATATATTTTTTATAATTTTGGTTTTGATTTTTATTTATTTTAAAAAAAGAAAACCCCAAAAAATAGAAATAGAAGAAATTGACTATAAGAAAATTCAAATAGATTTTATAAAACTTTTAGAAGATATTTCAAAAAATTATATAAATTCACAAAAAGAAATTTTTTATAAAAAACTAAAATCATTTATAATTTTATTTTTGGAATACAAAACAAAAAGTAATATTTCGCAAATGACTCTTAGTGAACTTGAAAAAATTGATTTTACAAAAGATCTAAAAGAAATTTTTAAAGAAATATATTTTAGACAATATTCTGAAATATTAAAAGAAGATAGTGAAAATTATAGAAAAGAAATTTTAGAAAGAATTTCAAAAGTTATTTAATTTTTTAAATTATGGAAACTTTAGAAAATATAGAATTTTTAGATAAATATTATTTTTGGCTTTTAGTCTTAATTCCAATAATAATTTATTTATTTTATAAAAAACAAAAATCCTGAATAAATATTATAACTTTTTTAGATTTAAAAAGTATTTTTAAGTGAAATAGTATTTTATTTTATATAAAAATATTTTTATTATTTTTAATACTTTGTAGTTTTATTTTGCTTTTAGCAAACCCAAACTTAGTAAATTCAAAACAAAATATTACGAAAGATTGAATTGATATAGTTTTTGCTTTTGATGTTTCTTGAAGTATGGAAGCTCAAGATTTAAATCCAAGTCGTATAGAATCAGCAAAAAATGTTATAAACAATTTTATCTCAAATATAAAAACAGACAGACTTTGACTTGTAATTTTTGCTTGAAAACCATTTGTTTCTATACCACTAACTTTTGATTATAATGTTTTAAAAGAAAATATTTCCAGACTTTCAACTCAAACTATTAACCAACAAAATCCAGGGCTTAATTGAACTGCGATTTGAGATGCACTTTTAATGTCAAAAACACTTTTTAAAGCTCCAGAGTGAATATCTAAGAATGATTATGAAAAAAGACAAAAAGTAATTATTTTACTAACTGACTGAGATGCAAATGTCTGAGTTGACCCAAATTTAGCTTCATTATCTTTAAAAGATGATAAAATAAAAATTTATACAATTTGAATTTGAAGTGAAAAATGATGAATTATTAATTATACATCTTGATGATTTACTCAGCAAATGCAAATTCCTCCATTAAATGATACATCTCTAAAACAAATTGCATTTAATACTTCTTGAGAATTTTTCAGAGCAACTGATAATAATACACTTAAAAATATTTTTGACACTTTGAAAAAATTAGACAAAAACGATATAAAAATAAATATAACAAAACTTTATAATGAAAATTATGATTATTTTGTTTTAGTTTTACTTTTAGCTTTAAGTTCGTTTTGTATTTTAATTTTTAGAGATTTAGAATATGGAAATAACAAATTTTAATTTTTATACATTTATAGTTTTTATAATTTTATTTTTAGTAGTTTGATTTTTGTTTTATAAAAAAATAACTTCTCAAATTAGTTTTAATAAAGATTATAAATTATTGGCTTCTAAAAGATATTTCTTTATGAAATATATATTTTTATTTTTATCATTTTTCTTTGTTTTAGTTTCAATCTTTTGAATAAAATATTGAGAAAAAGCTGGAAATAGTGAATTGAAATGAGTTGATATAATTTTTACATTAGATGTTAGTAAATCTATGAATGTTGCAGATTTTAATGATGATAATTATTATTATACAAGGCTTCAAATTGCTAAAAAGTCAATTTCAGAATTTGCAATAAAACATCCAGAAAATAGATATTGACTTGTAATATTTGCTTGAGAAGCAGTTTCAGCAGTTCCATTAACAGAAGATAATGATTTATTTTTAACATTACTTGATGGGGTTGATTATAAAAATTTAGTGAAACAATGAAGCAATTTTTTAAGTGCAATTTCACTTTGAATTGGTAGATTTACAGATGAAAATAGAAGCAAAGTAATGATTTTTTTAAGTGACTGATGAGATAGCGATGATAAAATTGATTATGATTGAATAAAAAATATTTCTACAAAAAATCCTTGAATAAATTATTTTGTAGTTTGAATTTGAACTAATAATTGATGAAAAATAATAAATTGACAAGATGTTTTTTGAAGAATTAATTATCAAACTTATAACTGAGAAGAAGTAGTTTCTAAACTAGAAATTGCTAATTTAAAAAAAATTTCAAGTGCTTTAAGTGCAAAATTTACACAAGTTAAAAATTTATGAGATATGTTAAATTTGAATAATGATATAGAAAAACTTAATAAAACAATTATAAAAAAATGAACTTCTTGAGAACTGGCTGATGCAAGTAGAAAATTATCTATAATTGGTTTAATATTTTTTATGTTATTTTTATTATTTTACTTTTTAAATGATAAATTATGAAAAAAGTTTTAGCAATTTCATTTATAATCTGATTTTTGATTTTAAATATATTTTCTATAAAAGATTTTTATTATAATGCTTTAGGAAATTATTTCTTCTCAAAAGCTGATTTTAAAAATGCTTTAGGAAATTATTCTAACTCAAATAATAAAGAAAGTATTTTAAATACAGCAAATACTTATTATAAACAAAAAAAATATATTGTTTCATTAAAAAAATATTTAAGTATTTTAAGTGATAATAAAACAGAATTTAGTTTTAGATTAAATCATAATATTTGAAATAATTATTATAAATTATCTTTGAATGCCAAACAAAATGAAATAAAATATTTAGAAAATGCAGTTCATTATTATACTTCTGCTTTGAATATTAGGTATGATGAGCAAACAAAACAAAATCTTGATTTTGTTTTAAATAAACTAAAAAAAACTAAAGAAGAAAATCAACAAACTCAAACTTGAGAAACTAATCAAAGCGGGACTAAAACACAATCTTGAGAATTATCAAATTCTTGAAGTTTACAAAAATCAAGTTCTTGAAGTCAGAATTCTAATTCTTGAAGTGTTTCAAAAGATATTAAAGAACAACTAAAAGCATATGAAGAGCAACTTAAACAAGACCAAAAACAAAATCAAAATCAGGTTTGAAAAGTTTCACAAAATTCAAGTGATCCTTTTAGTCAGTTTGATAGTTTTTTTGGCAATGATCCATTTTTTGATAATTCTGATTTAGGTTGAAATAATAATAAAAAGGATTGGTAAAAATATTAATATTCAATTTCAATTTCAATATTTTCTCAACTAAATCAAATCTGTTCTAAATTATAGCTTAGAACTTTTCATAAAGTTAAGGTCAAGATATGTTCTTCTAATAAACATTTTCTCAAAAAATCTATTTTACTTTGAGTTAAATTTTTTATATAAATTGATGCTATAACTCCCCTATTTATTCACTTAAACATAGCTTTAGTAAGTCAGGCCTCACGAATTGGTGGAATAAAAAAAATATTTTTTCACTCTCTTTTATAATCGCTTCATCTCCACATAAGATTTTCTATATTAACTGAAGTTGTTATTAAAGGCTTAGAAAAATCAACTCTAAAACAATTTATGTCTTCTCTGAGAAAACCAAGTTCAGTATAATAATTTTCAAGCATTTCTATTTCGCTATCCAAAGTTATTCAAATTATATGAATTTTTTTATTATTTTTTAAAGCATATTCAAATAAATCTTTAAAAATATTAAATTCATCTTCTTCGCTATAAACATTTGAAAATATAGCATATTTATCTCATATTTCAGCTAAAAGTTTTGAATTTTCTTTTTGTTTTAATAATTCTCACATAAAAAAGACTTCTACATTTTCAAAAGAAAAATTAGTTTGTAAATAAGAAAATAAAAATTTATTATCAAACAAAGATGTGTTTTCTATATTTAAAATTTTGTCTTTATATATTTTTTTCATAAAAAATTATTTAAAATAATATCAAATAGAAATTAAAAATAGAATCATTATTGATAAAATAACATCTTTAGATTCTATTTTTTCTCTTAAAATAGAAAATGCAAAAATTAAAGTTGTAAATACTCATAAAAATGATAATAAAATTGACATAGATAATCATAAATTGGAAACAACAACAAGTGATAAAAACCAAGAAATCCACGATAAAGATCAGGCAGATAACATATTTATATAAAATTCTTTTTCAATATTTTTTAATTCTAAAAACCACCTTAAAATTAAAAAAGGAATAAATAAAATTATGGTTCAAATAATTAAATAATTTACTATAAAAGAAAAAGAACTAACTCATAATCATCATTTTGTTATTTCAAGTAAAGCATATCAAGTAAATAAATTTCAAATCGCATAAAGTATTTGTGCAAAACAAAAAATTAAAATATTTTTTGAAAAAGTTAGATTTTTTTTGTCTATACTAAATATTATAATTATAAAAATAGTAAAAATAATTATAAAAAATGTAATGATAGATATATCTCAAAATATAAAAAATGATAAAATTATAGTAAATATTTTTTCTAAATTTGTATATGGAAGAAGATAACTAATTTTCTCAACTTTTAAAATTTTAGTACGAAAATAAAATCAGATAGTATAAATAAAGAAAATTATTCAAATAAACATTACTATTTTTACTCCTAAATTTAAATTTATATTTATTGGAAATAAATTACAAAAATATATAAATAAAAATAAACAAATAGTAAAAAACTGGCTTAAAAAATCATTATTCCAAATACTTACATTATATTTTAACGATTTTTTTAAAAAAACATTTGATAAAGATCAAAACAAAATTGAAAAAAAAGCTATTATTATATTCATAATTTAATTATTATTATAAAATTATATTTCATCAATATTTAAATTTTTTATCTTTTCAAATACTTCTGATAATATAAAATTAGCATAACTATTAGATTTCTTCTCAGATATATTTATATTTATTTCAGAAAAGAAAAATGTAAAAACTTTAGATGTAAATATTTGTATAATCTTAAAATCTTCTTTTTTAGATACTTCTATCATATTTAATATTTGTAAAGATGAATATTCTATACTTGTTATATCAATTATATCTTCTATCCACTGATTAATTCTAATTTTTATTTCATCATTTAATAAACTATCATTAAAATCTAAAATAGAAAAATTTTTATTATAATTAAAATTTATTACTGGTTTCTTAGACATTTGTCTTATATGATCACTAATTGGTAAGTAAATCAATGATAAAATTCAAAGCAAAAAATTTGAACTAAATCAATTATCAAGAGATTTAAATAAATCATTTAATAAAAAATCATAATCTTTATTTTTAATAATTTGAACCAAAAAACTTGCCAAAATATTATCAAATTTTTTAGCTTTCTTCTCATCTTTTTGAACTCTTTTAATTCCGGCTGAAGATTTTTTTACTGCTTCTTTAAATTTTTCAGATACTTCTGATGATTTTTGTCATCATTCTCAGGATTCAATAGGAGTAAAATCGTCTAATCACATATTTAAATAAAATACAAAATAATATTATTTTGTATTTTATTTAAAAACTTTATTTATTCAAATTTAAACAGAATTTTTAGTCATAGCAGATATAATGGGATATTGTGATTTTTAGGAAGTTAGAGTATAATTCAAAAAAAGTGTGTAAAGTAAGAAATAGCTTAAGTCAAGAAATATATAATAATAAACTGAATCTTTTGCATTATTTAAATTTTATCTCTGTATATACTTTTGTTACTTTATTTGTTATTTTTACTTTTTTTCATATTAAATCTTTTGCATTATTTGATGATAAAGTTCAGTCAGTGTTTATTATTAAATTAGAATTATTTGTTATTAAATCACTTATATTAGGAGTTTCACTAAAAATAGTTTTTTTTCATATATTAAAAGTATTACTTTGAGCTACCACATAATTACTTAAATTTAACACATCAATTTCTTTTTTTGCAGCTCCTCAAATTCAATAAAAAACATTTATTGTAAAGCTTTGTCAGATATTTAATTTTACATCAGAACAATTTCTAATTACAGATCAAGAAGAGTTTATTGCAGTTGAAGAAAAGAAGTATCAATCATTTCATTTTAAACATAATCT
>JAQUKG010000003.1 GCA_028719245.1 Candidatus Altimarinota bacterium
AACTTGTAAATGCTATTGTAGCTAATATTGCTATTATTGTTATTACTATTATTAGTTCTACTAATGTAAAAGCTTTTTTAAGTTTTTTAATTGAATTATTAGTACTACTATTAAAATTAGTTTTAATAAATTGTTTTAAAATTTTCATTAAGTGAAAAGTTAAAAAATAATTTTTCTTTCTTTTAGTTTATTATACTCCATTTCAAATTTTCTCATGCTTTAAATGGAACAACTTCTCAATATTTTTCTGGAATTATAAAATCCTTTTTTTCTAAAATAATTTGTTTTTGATTTGGTTTTAGATTATATATTCTAACAGCATTATCACTAATAAATTTTTGTAAATTGTTTAAAGAATTATTTTCTTCAAAAAGTTCAGTCAAAAGTTGCAAAGCTATTGGTGAAGTGAAAACTCAAGCAGCACAACCTGAACATTCTTTTTTGTGAATTGGATGTGGAGCTGAATCGGTTCATAACATTACTTTAGAATTTCAACTTAAAGCAAGTTTTAGTAAAGCTTCTCTATCTTCATCTCTTTTTGCAATTGGTTTACAAAATAGATGTGGTTTTAACATTCATCAAGCCAAATCATTTAAAGTAATAAGTAAGTGATGAACAGTAATTGTAGCATATAAATTTTCAAATTTATCTAAAGTTTCAGCTAATTCTTTTGTTGTAATATGTTCGGCAATTATTTTTAATTTTGGGAATCTTGTAGCTAATTCTTCATAAATAGAGATAAAGTTTTTCTCTCTATCAAGCACAAAATCACTTGTTTCTCAGTGAATGCTTAAAGGAATTCACAAAGTCTCCATATTTGCAAATATTTCTAAATTTCTCGGTGAAAGTATATTTTTGGCTCAACCTTGCGAATTAGTTGTAACTCATTCTGGATAAAGTTTTACTGAAAGTATTTCTGATTTTAACTGCTTTAAAATTTCAAAAGTTAATTCTTCACTGAAAAATACAGTCATATATGGAGTGAAAATATCATTTCAAGTCTCATCTAAAACTCTTTTTTTATAACTTACAACATCTTCTAAAGTTTTAATTGGAGGAACAAGATTTGGCATAACTAAAGCTCAAGCGAAAGTCTTTGAAGTCAAAGGTGCTACAACTTTTAGCATATCATTATCTCTCAAATGAACATGCATATCTAAAGGTGAATTTAAAATTATTTGCATAGGTAGAAAGTTATGAATTAGAATAAAATTTGGAAAAATAATTAGCTTTATATAAATGAAATTTTTATTAGATATAATTGCTAGAATATAAATAGATTTTAGTAATTTTTAAAAATTTTTCAAAAGATTTTATGAACATTATTAAAAAACTTTGCATTATTTTCAAAAAATCTATAATTAAAACATCAATTTACATGCTAATTTCAATATTATGAAAAAAGAATGTATTTTATATAAACCTCTAAAATGATATATTGTTCAATGCACTTGTTGTAACCATTATTGCACTATCAAAAATTCTCAGACCTGAAAATGTTGAATAAGACAAAATATAAATTGAAAATTATATTTACTTGTTCATTCTCAATCTGTTGCCATAAATGTAGACCCAATAGAGAAAAAACCACTTTTTCATTTTTTACCTTGAACTAAAATTTTTTCATTTTGAACTGTTTGATGTAATTTTTTTTGTAAATTTTGTCAAAATTGGGATATTTCTCAAACCAGATTATCAAATACTCCAGATATAGAAAATAAAGGAACTTACTTGCCACCAGAGAATATTATAAAATATTGTAAAGAAAATAATATTCAATCAATAGCTTACACTTACAACGAGCCAACTATATTTTTTGAATATGCTTATGATACAATGATTTTGGCTAGAAAAAATAATATAAAAAATGTTTTTGTTTCAAATTGATTTCAGTCTAAAGAATTCTGGGAAAAAGCTTCTGGTTTAATTGATGCAATAAATATAGATTTAAAATGATTTAGTGAAGAATTTTATAAAAATGTTTGTGGAGCAAGATTGAAACCTATTTTAGAAAATATAGAATTTGTAGCAAAGCATACTAATATTTGGCAAGAAATAACGACTTTAATAATTCCTTGAGAAAATGATAAAGATAGTGATTTTTTAGAAATTGCTAATTTTACCAAAAATATTTCAGATGAAATTCCTTGGCACATAAGTGCATTTTATCCAAATTATAAAATGACTCAAACTCCAGTAACTCCTTTTGAAACTTTAAAAAAAGCCTATGAAATATGAAAAAAAGTTTGATTAAAATATATTTATATTTGAAATATTTGAGATAGTAAAACAGAAACTACTTATTGTCCAAAATGTGGAGAAATACTTATTAAAAGAGCTTGATATATATGACAAGATGTAAAAATATTTCGGACAATTCCTTGAGTTTGTCATAAATGTGGAGAAAAAATTTATTGAGTTTGGTAAGATTTTAAATTATAATTTTATAAATATGTTATCAAGAAAAATGAGTTTTGCTTGAATGTTTTATCCTTGAAATAAAATTGAATTAAAAAAAATGATTGATATTTTTTTTGATAATATAAATGAAAAAATTGATATACAAAAACCAAAAGCTTTAGTTTGTCCTCATGCTTGATATATTTATAGCTGACAAGTAGCAAGTTATAGTTATGAATTGTTGCAAAGAAATTTAAAAAATATTCCAAAAACAATAGTTTTACTTTGTCCCACACATTATGTAAATTTTTTCTGAGTAAGTGTTTGATCATATGAAAAACTTAAAACTCCATTTTGAGATTTAGAAGTTGATAAAAAACTTGCTGAAAAACTTTTAACAAATTATCCAAATTATTTTGTAAATAATTTTGAAGCTCAAGATAAAGAACATTCTTTAGAAGTCCAATTACCATTTTTGAAATATATTTTGCAAGAAAGAAATGTCAAAATATTGCCATTAATATTTTGACAAATTAATCCTTTAGAAATATGAGAAATACTAAGTAAAATATTAAAAGAAAATGAAATATTTTTTATAGTTAGTAGTGATCTAAGTCATTATAATAGTTATGAAGTTGCAAAAGATTTAGATAAAAAAACCATAAATTCTTTTATTTCAAAGGATATAAATAATGTAATAAACGAGGCTGATGCTTGTTGAATTTATCCTTGGCTTTGTCTTGAAAAAATAGCTATATTAAATAATTGGAATGTAAAACTTTTAAAATACCAAAATTCTTGAGATACAGCTTGAGATAAACAAAAAGTTGTTGGTTATTCTAGTTTAGTTTATTATTAAAATTTATGAAAAATTATCAAATAGAGGCTTTACAAATAGCAAAGAAATCAATTTTGGAAGAATTTTGAAAATACTCTCTAAAATGATATAAAATCTTAAATAAAGAACTTTTAGAAAAAAAAGCTTGTTTTGTAACTTTAAAATCATTTCAAAAAGATTTAAGATGATGTATATGAAATATATTTCCAGTTTGAAATTTATATAACTCTATTATTTCTAATGCTAAGAACTCTGCATTTTCTGATCCTAGATTTTCACCTTTAACATTTGAAGAGTTAGAAAATAATGATATTTTTGTAGAAATTACGATTTTGTGAGAAATTCAAGAAAAATATTTTTTGAGTATACAAGAATTACTAAAATTTTTAAAAGAAAATAAACCATGATTAATAATACAATTATGATTTAGAGAAGCAACTTTTCTACCATCTGTTTGGCACGAAATAAAATCTGAAGAAGATTTTTTAACTCATCTTATTTATAAAGCTTGAATTGAAATTGATGAATTTATAAATAATTTTTCAAAAGTTAAAATAAGTATTTACTCTTGAGAAGAGTTTGGAAATAAAATTAGTGAGATTTAAAACTCACTTTTATTTTGAGTTTTTTATAAAAATAAATATATTTAAAAAAATATTAATAACCTAAAAATATGATTTGTAAAAATATTCTAACAGCCTATCAATTGGAAAACTATAATAATATTAGATTTCTAAAGTTTATTTACACTCACCCAAAATTCTGGATTTCACCTCCAAATAGACAAAAAATAGTTTGGACTAAAAAAGCTAAACTTTTGGCTGTTTTAACTATATTTATTTTTTTATCAAAATTAATAAGTATTTATTTGTTTGTATTTCCAGATTGAAATTTGGTTATAAAAATACCTTTATATATTTTGGTATTTCTAGCATTACCGATTTATATGATTTTTGCTAATTTTTGTCTTTATCCTGTTGATAAATATTTAAAAAATAAAATTATTCTGCAAGCAAAAAATAAACTATCTAAATTTAAGAATTTAAAAATTATTTGAATTACTGGTTCTTACTGAAAAACATCACAAAAAGAGATTTTAGAAACGATTTTAAAACAAAAATTTAAAGTGCTTTGTAGTTCTGGAAATAAAAATACTCCACTTTGAGTTAGTGAAGTAATATTAAACGAACTTGATGAAACTTATGAAGTTTTTATAGTTGAAATGTGAGCTTATCATATTTGAGATATTAAAGAACTTTGTGATTTAGTTAAACCAAATATTTGAATTTTAACTTGAATTACAATACAACATTTAGAAAGATTTTGAAGTTTAGAAAATATTATAAAAGCAAAATTTGAATTAATTGAAAGTTTAGATAATTTTTGACTTGCAATTGCTGATATTTCAAATGAAAATGTAAAAAAATGATTAGATGAAAAACAAGAAAAATTAGAAGTTAAAAATATTGTAAAAATCTCAAATCCAAAAAAAATAAATTATTTAGAAGATTTAGCTTGAATTAGCTTTGAATATGATTGAAATTTAATACAAACAAAACTTCTTGCAAGTCATAGTGCAAATCAAATAATTATTTCTTATGAAGTTGCAAAATATTTATGATTAAATACTAAAGAAATATTAAATTGAATAAAAAATATTGATTATATAAAACATAGACTTGAACTGATTTATAATCCAAATTCAAATCTTTATATAATTGATGATTCATTTAATTGAAATTTGGAGTGAGTAAAATCAACCATAAAATTACTTGAAAATATCAAAAATCATAAAAGATTTTATTTAACTCCTTGACTTGTAGAATTATGAAAAGAATCTGATAATATTCATCTTGAAATATGAAAACTTTTATCAAAAGTTGTTGATAAAGTATTATTAATAGATAATAATGCAACAAAGAAAATTTTAGAATGATTAATAAATAACTGATTTAATAAATATAATATTATAATTTACAAAACAACTCTTAATGCTCATAATGATTTAAGAAATGTGTTAAAATCTGGAGATGTAATAGTTTTTCAAAATGATTGGAGTGATAATTATTTTTAATTTTGACAAATTAAAAAATAATTTATAATAATCTCTTAAATTTAATTATTTAAGTTTATTTTTTTAATTTTATTTTTATGTGAATGAATGATATTAATAAGCTAGTGGAGACTTTAGAATCAACTAGAGAAGTTTTTGTTTCTAAGAAATCTTCTGAAGATACAATTTCTAGAGATCTGGAAATGACTGTCAAAGAAGTTTTATGAATAAATATTTCTTGAATAAAAATTTATAACAATTATCTAGTTGATGGGTTAGATGAATCTTGATTTAAACAAGCTATTTGAACTATATTTTCAGAAGCACCTGTTGATGATGTTTTAAATTTATCTGATTTTGAAACAAGCACTGAATGAAAAACCGTTATAACAATTGAATCAAATCCAGGACAATATGATAATAGAGTTGATGCAGTACAACAAAATTTAACTCTTCAAACATGAAAACAACATAATTGTCGTTTCAAGAAAGTTATAGTAATTGATTCACCTATATCAAGAGAAGAATTAAAAAAATTGGAAAAATTTTTAATAAATCCAGTTGAAGCTTATAAATCTAGTTTAGAAGATAAAAGTTTTGATAGAATTGTAGCTGAACCAAAAAATCACCAAATATTAAATGGTTTTATATGATTAGCAGAAAAATCTGACAATGGAGAATTATTACAAACCTTATCTTGAATAGTAGATTTTGAAGACGATGAAGATGGTAAAAAGAAAGGTGTTTTGGAAAGTTCTAAATTATCTTGTTTTGATAAATTACTTAAATTACTTGAATTATCTATAAATTTTGACGATTTGGTTTTAGTTCAAAATTATTTTAGAGATGAAGAAGGTAGAAATCCAACATTAGCTGAAATGAGACTTATAGATACCTATTGGTCAGATCATTGCAGACATACAACATTTACCACAGCAATTGAGGATGTTACAATAAGCTGAGAAGAAGCTATTACTAAAGATTTAAAAGCAGTTCATGGTTTTTTCAAATCACAAAGTGAACAAGCTTGAAAGCCTGGAAACACTTTTATGGAAATAGCTCAAGCTAGTTTGAGATTTTTAAAAGATGATCCAGAATTTGAATGAAAGCAGTGGTTAGATGTTTCTATAGAAAATAATGCAGCTTCATACAAAACTGAAGTTGAAATGGAGGATGGAACAAAAGAAACATGGATAATAATGTTTAAAAACGAAACTCATAATTCTCCAACTGAAGTTGAACCTTTTGGTTGAGCTGCAACTTGTCTTGGATGAGCTATAAGAGATTTATTATCGTGAAGAACTGCCCCTTTCCAATGTATGAGAGTTTCAGGATCTTGAAACCCAACAGAGCCAATTAGTGAAACTTTACTATGAAAATTATCTCAAAGAGCAATTTCTATTTGAGCAGCTTTAGGATATTCAAGTTATGGAAATCAAATCTGACTTGCAACTTGAAGAGTTCAAGAATATTTTCATCCTTGATATAGAGCAAAAAGATTTGAGTGTTGATTTGTTATATGAGCTGTAAAAGAATGAAATTTACTAAGATATGAACCAAAAAAATGAGATTTAGTTATTATGTCATGATGAAGAACTTGAAGAGATTGAGTTTGATGAGCAACCGTTTCATCCAAACAATGATGAGAGGTGTCTCATACTAGTGCTGCTGCACATGTTCAAAAGTGAAATCCAGTTGAAGAAAGAAAGTTTTTTAGGTTATTATTAAATTCAGGTTATTGTAAAGCCATAATAAGAAGTAATGATTTTTGAGCTTGAGGAGTTTCTGTTGCTATTTGAGAATTAGCTTCTTGAATAAAAATAAATCTAGATGAAGTAAAGAGATATGCAAAATATGCATGACTAAATGATGTGGAACTTGCTATTTCAGAGTCTCAAGAAAGGATGTCAATAGTTATAGCTCCTGAGGACTATGATAAAGTTATGCAATTGTTAATAGCTGAAAATATAGAGTGATTTCAAGTTTGAAAAGTTACGAGTGATTTAGAAAATCCTGAAAATGATAGACTTGTAATGAATTTAAATTGAAAAAACCCAATAGATTTAAGTAGAAAATTTCTTGATACAAACTGAGCTCAAAGAAAAGCAAATGCAAAAATAGATTTAAAAAAAGTTGACTTTTTTGAAAAATTAGATCCTGAAGTGCAAGCTTTAGTTGATGGTTGAGATTTAAATTGAGCTATTTTAAAACAATTAGCACTTTTATGAAATGCTTCCCAAAGATGACTTGGAGGTCTATTTGACTCATCAGTTTGAGGTTGAACTATTTTAGCTCCTTATTGATGAAAATGCCAAGATAGTCCTCAAATATGAATGGCTGCAAAAATCCCAACTTTTACATGAGTTGATGCAAAAACAGCAATTATATCTACAAACTGATTTAATCCATATTTGATGGAACAAAATACTTATGTTTGATGAATATATGCAATAATTGATTCTATTTCAAGAATAGTTGCAATGGGATGAGATCATAAAAAAGCTTGGGTAAGTCTTCAAGAATATTTTGGGAAATTAACTACAGATGAAAAATACTGAGAAGTTTATGCTTGACTTTTATGAACTCTAAGAGCATTACTTGAATTAAAAATTGCAGCAATTTGATGAAAAGACTCTATGAGTTGAACAACAACTTTAGAAAATTGAAATAAATTAGATGTTCCTCCTACGATAGTAAGCTTTGCAAATACTCCAGTTGATAGTGATAAAATAGTTTCAGCTGAGTTTAAAAAACCTTGAAGTAAAGTATTGCTTTTTAGAGTTGAAAGAGATGAAAACTGATTACCAGATTGGCAGTCATATGTTAAAAATCTTGAAGCAGTTCAAAAATTAATTAATGAAAAAAGAGTTTTATCTTCTTCAGTTGTTGATGCTGGATGATTAATTACAGCTATATCAAAACTAACTTTATGAAATAGAATTTGATTTGATTTTATAAATTCAGATCATACCGATATATTTAAACCAGGTATTTGAGATATAATAATTGAAGTAGGAGAAAATGAGGAATGATTTGATGATAAAATGATTTGAGAAACAACGGATAAATGAAATATTTGATTTACTATTAAATCACCCGGTAATCCCTGATGAAGAGATAGTATATCTTGAACTTTTAATGTGATAGATTTATTAAAACTAAAATGAGCTTTAGAATGAACTTTAGAAGGTGTATTTCCAACAAAAGAACATACTTGAATAGCTGAAGCAATAGAACCGTTTAAAAATAGATTACCCATAATTTTAAACCAACATTGACAAGATATATGTGGAAATAATATGGTAGCTAGAAATATAGAATTTATGACAAAAAAACCAGTAGCAGTACTTCCTGTTTTTCCTGGAACTAACTCTGAACTAGATACAAGACATGCACTATTAAAAGCTTGATTTGATGTTATAGAACATGTTTTTTATACTCCAAAACTTTGAGTTTGAAATGATGAAATTGAGTTAAGGTTAGCCGAAGAGTCTAGAAAAGATTTTGCTGATTTATTAGACAAATCACATTTACTTGTTTTCTCTGGATGATTTTCAGGATGAGACGAACCAGACTGATCAGCAAAATTTATAGCAAATATGATGAGATCAAGAGAAATAAGAGAAGCTTTTCAAGCATTTTTAGATAGAAAAGATACTTTGACTACTTGAATTTGTAATTGATTTCAAGCATTAATTAAACTTTGAGTGTTTAATAATTGAAAGATTAATGATATGCTTTGAAAAAATGATCCAACTCTAACATTCAACAATAACTTAAGACATATTACTTGACTTGTTTGACTTCAAGTTAGTTCAGTGTTATCACCATTTGCAAGATGAATGGAAATTTGAGATCAATTTATAGTTCCAGTTTCACATGGAGAATGAAGAATTTTGATACCAGATTATAGAACGATAGAAGAATTTAAAGCAAATTGACAAATCCCACTTCAATATATAGATGAAAATTGAGAACCAACAAATAGATATAACTGATCTGAAAGTTGAATAGCTTGACTTACAGATTCAACTTGAAAAATTTTCTGAATGATGCCTCATCCAGAAAGAAATTGAAGAAATGTATTTAAAAATATTCCTTGAGAAAAACTTATGCCAGTATTTGCTTGAGCATATAAATCAATTACAGGACAATTAAGTTAGTTTATTTTATTTTTTTTTAATATAATTATGTTTTACAACATTTTAAAATTATATAAGTTTTTACTGCAAACTAATTTATTAGGACCAGAATGAACTCCAAAAGTAGCACTTTTTTGATCTGGATGATGAAGTTGAATTAAAAAACTTTTAGATAAAGTTAAATCGTGAGAATTAAAAATGCGAGTTGAGGCTCTAGTTAGTAGCAGACCTTGAATATGAGTTGAAACTCATGCTACAAATTTTGAAGTTCAATTAGCAACTATTTATGAAAAATTTCCTCCTAGAAAAGTATTATGATTTGATAGATGAGAATATTCTCCAGAAAGTCTAAAAATAATAGCTTGATATTATCAGAAAATATTTAAACAATATTGACTTGATTATATATTTTTATCTTGATGGCTTAGGTATGTTTGTTGAATTCCATTTAACAAAGTTATAAACATCCATCCTGGACCAACTCAAGAGTGATATTGATGAGAAAAAATGCATTGAGAAGCAGTTCATAAAAAGGTTTGGCAAGATTATGTGGATTGAAAAATAAATCAAACTTGTGTAACTATGCATTATGCAACTGATATATTTGATGACCCAAATGCTACAATAGTTCAAGTTCCAGTTGACTTATCTTGACCTTTTGATTTGTGAAGCTGTCATCAAGAGCATTGATGTAGAAATGCCAAAGAAGTTTGAGAAAGAGTAAATGCGGTTGAACACTTTATACAATGGAAGATTACACAATTAATAGTTTCTTGAGCTATTTCTTGGACTTGAGATAAAAAAGATAAGGTTGAAGTAAATATGGAACAGGTTAAAAAATATGAATTTCCAGAATGAACTGTATTTGCAGCAAACTTAAGTTTACAAGATTGAATTCCTTATAAAGGAAGTTAATTAAATTTTTAATATTTTATTTTTTAATTTTATTTTTATGATTACAACAGTTGCAGAAGAATATAGGCTTGAAGTTGTTTGAGCTTGAGATGAAGCTTCTTGAAATTTTAAGGGGGCTTGTGATAGTGCAAATGAACAACTAACTATAAGGAATCTTTTAGAAAATACTTGAAGATGATGGAAAATAAAAACTTGACAAAATTGAGTTGAAAGAGTCGTTGAAAGTATTGATTGAGTTTGAACTAAAGTTCAAATTTATACAAATGTTTTTAATGAATTGGTAAAACAAAAAGAATCTTGAGAAATTTCAGATCAAGAATTATTTGATACATCCGTTGAGTTATGGGAAAGAATGCTCCATGATTTAATTGCAATGAATGTTGATGATTTAAGAGATTGAGAAATGGCTATTGCAGTCACAAATATAATTGATATTAATCATTTAAAATGAATTAGATGAAAAGTTTTTGCAGATTCTATGGCGAAAGCTATGTGAAATGTTATTACAGAACTTGATATTGCTATGACAGCTTGAGAAACAGCAATATTGTGAGAACCTAAAAAAGTAAGCCAATTATTATGACTAATTGATGATATATGAGCTAGTTTAACTCAAGTGTTGGATTTAGATATATCTGAAGTAGCAAAAAATAAAATAAGAGCCATTTTAGATAAAGCATATTCAAAAACTTCAATAATTCATAGTGATTTAGAATTTAATATTTGATGAACTTGATTATGAGTGGTTTGAACTGCAGAAAAATTAGTTGAATTAAAACCTTGACAAAGAATAATTGCTTTGCAAGAAAAACCAACTAAAGATTGAATTATTTGACCTAGATCAAATTGAATTACAGCAATTAGAAAATATATGACAAGTTTAGCTTGAGAGTGATGGGAAAATTTAACTTTTGAGGAATTTTGCGATAAGATTTGAGTAGAAGAAGCTTATAAAATTCCAGAAAGATTAACAGCTGAGCTTAGTTGACTAAAAATGTGGGATATTGCGACTGGTAAAACAACTGTTTTTAATCCTTTAGTTTCAAGGAGTTTACTTTGATGATTAGGTAATAACCCAATTGCAGATATATCATCTATTATACATGTTACTTGAAATCCTTGAAGAAAAATTAAAGATTGACTTAGGTGAAACGATGATTTATGAATAAATATTGATTTAACTTGAGTAAAAATACCTCAAATAATAGAATTAATACAAATATTATGTAATGTTTCAGATGAAGATGCTATTTGATCTTGGAATATGTGAATTCCTTATGTTGTGATTTGTGAAAATGATTGAGCTGAAGAAATTATTAGAAAAGCTTTTGAAGAATGATATATAGCAAAAGATATTTGAGAAATTATTTTATCTACTGGAGGCTCATATATTAGTAATTTTTGATTTTGATGAAGTTCTTTAAAAATTTAAAATTATCTATTTTAAAAACAAACTAATTAGTTTGTTTTTTTATTGTAAAAAATCAGATTTTTATTAAAATTCAAAATAATTATGATTTATATTTATAAACTCTCCCCATGCAAAACCAAATATTTGAAAGCGAATATGCTAAATTAAACGAAAATCAAAAAAAAGCTGTAGATACAATTTATGGTCCTGTTATGGTTGTAGCTTGACCTTGAACTTGAAAAACTCAAATAATTTGACTTAGAACTGCTAATATTATTTTGCAAACTTGAGTAAATCCAGGAAATATTTTAATTACAACTTTTACCGATGCTTGAGTAATTGCAATCAAAAAAAGACTTGAAAAATTTTTATGAAGCGAATGATATAAAGTCGTAGTTTGCACAATTCATTCTTTTTGTCAGGATGTAATAAAAAATTTTCCTGAAAAGTTTTTGCAATTTAAAGCCTGAAATGCAATTGATGAAATAGATAGTTTAGAGCTTTTAAAAAATATTTTAGATAAAGAAATATCAAATAGAAATATTGAAACTTTGACAAATGAACACGATAGATTTTTATATTTAAGAGATATAAAAAGTCGTATTTCTACATTAAAACAAGAAGCTGTAAGTTATGAAGAATTTGAAGAAATTATTTTGCATCAAGAAAAAATATATTTAGATGAATTATCTGAAATTAAACCAACTTTAAAAAAATATGAAACGACAAAAGAAAACGGGCAAAAACACATAAAAAAATTACAAGAACTAAATTATATTTATAAATTATACAACGAAACCTTAAAAAATCTTTCTAAATATGATTTTAATGATATGATTAATTTTGTTTTAGAAGTACTAAAAAATGATGAAGATTTGAGATATTTTTATGCTGAAAAATTTCAATTTATTATGCTTGATGAATTTCAAGATACAAACAATGCTCAAAACAAAATTATTAATTTGATCTTGAGTGTTTGAAATGAAAAACCAAATATTTTAGTAGTTTGAGATGATGATCAATCAATTTACCGTTTTTCTTGAGCAAATATTGAAAATATGTTGGAATTTTCTAGTAAATTTCTAGAAACTCAAATAGTTGTTTTAGAAAATAATTATCGTTCAAGTCAGCCAATTTTGGATCTTTGTAGTAATTTAATTAATAATAATAACGAAAGATTATCAACAAGAATTAAATGACTAGAAAAAAAATTAATTTCATCAAATCCAGATTATAAAAATATTAATTCAAAGCCAATTTTAATAACTCCAAGCTCACCAGAAGAACAAAAAGCTTTTTTATTATCTCAAATAAAAGACAAAATTAATTCTTGAAGAAATCCTGAAGAAATAGCTATTATTGTTAGAAATAATTCAGAAGTTGAAGAATTTAGTTTATTTTTTAAACAAAATCAAATTGAAGTTGTTTCAAAACTTAATAGTGATATTTTAAAAAATGATTATGTTAATTTTATTTTGAAATATTTAGAAGTTTTAAGTGATAATTTTTCATATAGTGATAATTTGATTGATATAACTAGAAGTAGCATAATTTGATTAAATCAAGTTGATATTTTTAAGATAAATAAAGATCTGTTCAATTATAATTATACTAAAAAATTTAAACTTAGTTTTTTAGATTATTTACTTGATATTGAAAAAAAAGAAATTGAATTAGAAGATAAAAATAGTTTAATAGAATTTAAAAATAATTTTTTAGATTTTAATAAAAAGATTATTGAACTAAATTTTTTAGAGTTTTTCTCATATTTTATAGAAAATATTTGAATAATTCCTTTTATAGAAAAATATTGAAGCTTTGATGATATTGAAGATATTTTTACACTTTTTAATAAAATTAAATGATTTTTTGAAAATGATAAAGATTTTAATATTTCAAAATTTTTACAAAAAATCAATTTACATAAAGAATACAATTATTCAATTCCAAGACAAATTTTAAGAAAACCAAAAACTTGAATAAATATCCTAACATCGCACGGAAGCAAATGACTTGAATATGAAACCGTTTTTATACCAAATTTATTTACATGAAATTGGGATAATAAAAGAGTTATTGATAAATTGAAATTACCAAATTCTATAGCTTGAAAATGATTGCAAGATGAAGTTGATAGTATTGAAGAAGAAAGAAGATTATTTTTTGTGGCTTGTAGTAGAGCAAAAAAAGAACTTTATTTAAGTTTCCCATTGTGAGTTGATAATAAACCAAAACTTGCAAGTGTTTTTATTTGAGAAATAAATTGATATTATGAAGAAATAAATATAAAAAATATTAATTTAGAGAATAATTTTCAAATTTCAATTAAAAATCAATTAACAAATAACTTAATTAAATATTCTTCTTTAGAATTTGATTATATTAATGGATTTTTAGAAAATTATAAATTATCTCCGACTGATTTAAATTTGTTTTTAGAAGATCCTTTAAAATTCTTACAAAATGTAGTTTTTAAATATCCTTTTGTAGATAATGATGCGACAATCTTTTGAAAAGTTTATCATAGAGTTTTGGAATTATTTTATTTAAAATATAAAGAAAAATGAGTTTTAGAAGAAGTTTCTTATTTAACTAATACATTTAAACTACTTTTAGAAAAAGAAATTTTATCAAGCGAAAGTTTTGAAAATTTGCTTAAAAAATGAATTATTTGATTAGAATGATTTTATGAAACATATAAAAATAATATTAGAGAAGTTTTGTTTTTAGAATACAATTTCAGACCAAAATGACTTGTTTTTAATGATGTTCCAATTACCTGAAAAATAGATAAAATAGAGAAACTTTGATTAACTAATTTTTCAAATGAAAATTCTTTATGACAATTAGCATTTTTTAAAGATACTATTGCTATAATTGATTATAAAACTTGAAAACCAAAAAGTTTGTGAGAAATAAAATGAATTGATAAAACTTGAAATAAAAAACCTTGAGAATGAAAATATTTTAGACAATTAATGTTTTATAAATTGTTATGTGAACTTGATAACGAATTTAATTGAAAATATGAAATCTGAGCTTTAGCTCTTGATTTTGTAGAATGAAAAGACTGAAATTATAAATATATAGAAGTTCCTTATACAAATGATGATTATGAATATTTTAAAAATGAACTTTTGCAATCTCGGGAAAAAATTTCAAATATTGATTTCTGGAAGGAATTATTAAAAAAATAATTATAATTTAATACTATATTAAATAAAAATCAATGTTTTAAAAATTGACTTTAAAATTTTGTTTGCTAAAATCAAAACTACTTTTATATATATAACTATTTTTTTTATGAAAAAAATTACTACTTTAGCTATATTACCTTTAATGGCATTGGCATCTTGCTCTAAGAATGAAGAAAAAGTTGAAACTCCAAAAAATACTCCTATAGAAACCACTCAACAAACTACTCCAGAAGTTGCTACTCCTACAGAAGTTACAAATTCATGAACAGAAACACAAGAAATATTAAATCAAAATATTTCTACTTGAATTACTAATGAATCTTGAGTTTCTATAAAAGAATTTAAATTAACTTATAATTTGCCAGATGGTAAACCATTAAACTTTAATGGTAATTTAGAAATAGAGTGATGAAAAATTAAATCAGTTAATTTTCCTGAATATGACTTAATAAATGATCAATCTTATGAAGTTAAATTTGCTCAGAAATTACAAAGTGATATCGTTTGAAAAGAAATAAAATGATTACAATATGATGGTATGAGTTGAGCAAGTCTTACAACTAATGCATTTAATGAATTTTTAAATACTATAAATAAATAATAAAATTCTAAAAATTCCAAAGATTAATCTTTGGAATTTTTAATTAATTCATTTTTAATTAAGGTTTTGAGATTATATTATTAATAATTTATTATTTAATAATTTTTATGAATTATAAAAAATCTTTTTTCTTAATGTGAACAAATATAGAAATTATAATTAATAGTGAAATAAATATTGAAAAAGAAATCTATGAAGCTTTTTGAATATTTTATTCATATGAATTAGAATTTTCTAGGTTTTTAAAAAATTCAACCCTAAGCTTACTTAACCAAAATAAAACCTTGGAAGTAAGTTCTAGGTTTTTAGATGTTTTTAATTTATGTAAAGAAATTTATAATATTACCAATTGATTTTTTAATCCACTTATAAATTTATCAAATATTTGATATTCATCTAATTTTGAAGATAATAATTTTTCAAAAACATCTATTCTAAATAATTTAAATATGGATGAAATAAAAATTGAATGAAATTTTATAAATCTTTTACAAGATCAAAATTTGGATTTTGGTTGAATTGTAAAATGATATTGTGTTGATATAGTAGCTGAATATTTACTTGAAAAATGATGTAAAGACTTTATAATTAATGCTTGATGAGATATATATACTTCTTGAAATAATAATTGAAAAAAATGGATAATTTGAATAGATAATCCATTTATTCCAGATACATTAATTTGATCAATAGAATTAGAAAACAAATCTATATCAACTTCTTGAAGTTATAAAAGAAATTGGAAAATTAAGTGAAATAATTATCATCACATAATAAATCCAAATAATTATAGTTCTTGTGAAAATGAAATTATAAGTTTAAGTTTAATTTCTCAAAAAACATATATAACTGATACTTATGCAACAGCTTGTTTTAATATGTGAATAGAAAAATCCTTAAAATTCTTAGAACGAAATAATATAGATTCACTTATTATTTGAACTGATTCTAAAATGTATACGAGTAAATGATTTAATAACTATAATTTTTTAATTTTTTAATAATTATGAATATTTTAATTATAGAAGATAATATAGATATTTCTCAAAATATTAAAAATATATTAGAACTTGATTGATATAAAATCACTCAAATTTTTGATTGAAAATTATGATTAGAAAAGGCTTTACAGTGAGATTTTGATATGATAGTTATTGATCTTATGCTTCCAAATCTTAATTGAATGAAAGTTTGTAAAGGTATTAGAGAGAAAAAAGATACACCAATTATTATTATTACAGCAAAACAAGATGATGATGATAAAATATTATTATTTGAATCCTGAGCAGATGATTACATAGTAAAACCTTTTAAAATTAGAGAATTAGAAATGAGAATAAAAGCCATTTTTAAAAGATTAAAGAAAGATATAATTATAAAAATAGATAATATTTCTATAGATTTAAAAACAAAAACTATTCAAAAAAATTGAAAAGAAGTAAATTTGAAATTAAAAGAATTTCAGGTTTTAGAATATATATTAAATAATAAAACTGTTTCTAGAACCGATTTAATTGAATATATCTGGTGATGAGAAGATTTATTTTTTTGAGATAATAATTTAGATGTTTATATATCTTGCATAAGAAAAAAGTTAAATAAAGATATAATAAAAACCATAAAATGATATGGGTATTCTATAAAAAATTAAATATGAAATTAAAAACTTGAACAAAAATATCATTTATATTTTCTATTTTTACATTTTTAATCATATTTCTTCTACTTTTATTAATAAATATATATACTTTTTTAAACTGGTATAATAGTGAAAAAAAGGAAATATCTGAGAAACTTATTAATGAATATGAAGAAATAATAAAAGAGTATAAATTAATTGAAAATCAAAAAATAAAATTATTAGATGAGCTGGAAGAAAAAAAATGATTTATATGAGATATTACTTGAAATTATAGTTTAATATTTTTAGATATATATAAATATAAAGAAAAAGTTTATATAATGAATTTTAAAGATTCTAAATTTTGAAGAATATATATTCCTTATGATATAACAAACCATTTTAATAACCAAATTGATTTATTATACATATCATTTTTTTGACTGTTATTTTTTGGAATTTTTTCTTTTTTTATTTCAAAATACCTATTTATTAAATTTGCATTAAAAGATATTTTTTTACTGGTTAAAAAAATTCAAGAAATAGATTTGAATAATATAAAAAAAATAAATTTAAATTTAAAACAAGATGATGAAATATATGAAATAATCAATAATATAAATAGATTTTTAGAACTTATAAAAGAAAACACAAATAATTTAAAAGAATTTAATACGAATGTTGCTCACGAATTTAAAACTCCGCTAATGATTATTTCAAGCCAAATTGAATATAATATTAAAACTGGAAAATATAAAGATTGACTTGAAAAAATAGAAAAACAAATTGATATTTTAAATGAATTATTAGAAACTTTTTTATTTATATCAAAAGTTCAAAATTCAAATTTAAGTATAAAACTAAAAGATATAAACATTTCAGATTTAATAAATAATATTGTTTGAGACTTAGAAAAAATTTATATTTCAAAAAATATAAAAATCACCAAAAATATAAATGATGATATTTTACTTAACACAGATGAAAAATTATTTCTATTAATTATAAAAAACTTAATTGATAATTCATTAAAATATACTCCTGAGTTTTGAAAAATAGAAATATTTTTAGATGAAAAATCTTTTAAAATAAAAGATAACTGAATTTGAATTAGTAAAGATAAATTAGAAAATATTTTTGATAATTTTTATAGAGAAACAAATGATGAAAAATGATTTGGTATTTGATTAAATATAGTAAAAAAAGTTATTGATATATTAAATTATAAAATATTAATAAAAACTCAAAAATGAATTTGAAGTGAATTTGAAATAAAATTTCAAAAATAAACCAAAAAGTTTTTAAATTCATTTTGGGTTAAGGTTTATAAATAAAATCTATTTAAGAAATAAATTTACTTGCTTGTTTCTTAAATAGATTTTATACTATTTACTTAATTTAATAACTATTTCTATATGAAAATCAAAAAACCATTGATTAAAGTTATACAAATTTGAACATTATTTGTATTTACATCTTTATCATTTTTATGAATTATTTCTTTTTCAAATCCTGAAATAAGTAATTTTTGGACAATAAAAAAAATAAATATAACTGCTAAATATATTAGTTATGCAGATGATGACGATGATGATAATTATAATAGAAATTATGGTAATTATGATAACAATGACGATAACGACGATGACAATGATAATAACGACGATGATGATGATAATGATGTAAAACCTACTACAACTACAAGAAATTCTATAATAACAAATACTAATACTAATAATACAACACAAACTTGAATAACAACATTGGCAAATACTAATTCTTGAACTACTAATACATCCAATTGTACTACTGTTACAAAAACTATTTATGATACAGTAACTAGTGCATCTTGAACTACATCTCAAGTTCCAAGGCAGGTTGTAAGTGAAGTTTGTGGTACTACTACATCTATTAATAATATAACAACTAATTCATGAACTATTAATAAAAATACAATACCAGTAAATATTAATATATATAGTGATTGAACATATATTTGAAATTGAAAATACTTATATACTTGATGAAGTATTAATTATTCAGTTGAAATTATTATTTCTTCTTGAAAAATTACAAGTGCAAAATTTATAAGTTTTACACAATCTTGAAATTGACTTTACACTAGAGAACAAGCTGATATTAAATTATCTAACATTGTAGCTACTCAAAATACAGTTATTGACACAGTTTCTTGAGCATCAGGAACATCAAAAGCTATACAAGATGCTATAGATGATGCTTTATTAAAAGCAAAGAAAATAACAAATTCACCAACTACTATACAAAATATACAAACAAATACTAGTTCTACTAATACATGAGTTATTGATAATAGTAAAGTAAAAAATATTATTAGTAATGTTTTGTCTACTTGATTAACTGAGGCAGAAAAAAATAAAGTTAATTTACTAATAGATAATAAACTTAATATTTATAATACTAATGAGAAAAAGATAAATAAACTTAATCCTATATTATCAAAATTAAAAAGATTAATTGTTAATCTAAAAATTTCAAAAACAAAATTAGATAATGAAAGCGATATATTGAGAATTGAAGATAAAATAAATGTGTATATAGATGTTAAAGAAATTATTTCTACAAAAATTCAAAATCTAGAATTACAAAATGATTTGACAAATAATAGTCTTTTAAATATAAATGATGTTGAATTATATACTGCTCCAAATTGAAAAGTATATACTATTATGTTTGAAAATGGAAAAGTTGTAATAAAAAAAGCTGATTGATCTTATGCAAAAGAAACTTTTATTACATTTGATGAAGCTAAAAAATATTTAGATATAAATGCTCCTAAAAAAGTTGTAGTAAAACCAGTAGTTACTAAAAAAACAACTACTACAAAAAAAATTATATCAAATACTCCAGCTAAAACTGTTACAACAACTCCAACTAAAACAACTACTACCGTTGTAACACCAACTCCAGCAGTTGATACAACTACAAAGGCTAGTTAATTTAATTTAAATTATTATGAATAAAATTATTACATATTTGAAAACAATAATTGTTATGTTTTCTTTATTATCTATTATTGTTATTTTTTATCCATTTGAAACTTATAAAGAATTTTGAAGTATTTCTTGGAGTTTACTTTTGATTGTAATGTTTTTAAGACCATTTAAGGATATTTTTCCTAAATGTAAAATTTTTAGGTTCTTATTAAAATTTAGAAGGGAAGTAGCAATATTAGTTTGAGTTTTCTGAATAGCTCATGTTATTTGATATATAAAAATAGCTTGATATGAAAGTATATTTGAAATTTTTACTGATAAATATGTTTGGAATTATAAATGAATGTTGTTTTGGTGAATGCTTTGATTTTTAGTTTCTATTCCACTTTTAATAACTTCAAATTGATTTTTTACTCATTTATTTTGAAAATATTGGAAGACACTTCAAAGACTTTCATATTTTATGTTTTTATTTGTAGCTGTGCATATTTTTTTAATAGAATGAGAAATATGAACTTTAGTTATTTTTTGAATTTGGCTTATATTATTTATTATAGCTTATTTTAAAAATAATAAAATTAAACAAAATTTATCTACTTGACCAAAATGGCTTTGTGTTCCTTGTGGCTATATTTATGATGAAAATATTTGAGATCCTGATTCTTGAATAGTTCCTTGAACTAAATTTGAAGATATTCCTGATAATTGGAGATGTCCTGTTTGTGGAGTTTGAAAAAGTGATTTTATTCTTTTAGAAAATGAAATAGAAAAAAATG
Source organism: Candidatus Altimarinota bacterium (assembly GCA_028719245.1). Lineage (GTDB taxonomy): Bacteria > Patescibacteriota > Gracilibacteria > BD1-5 > UBA6164 > UBA7396. The sequence goes on from JAQUKG010000003.1 coordinate 20,930, forward strand.
AAAGTAGTATAGTTTCTTTAGAATATTTAAATAGTGATACAATAGAATTAAAATTGGATTTAAAAAAAGATTTAAATTATATTTGCTGACAATTTTTAACTTTTGTTTTAACTGATGAAATTGGAGAATTTAATAGATCTTATTCTATAGCTAACAAAGAGTGAAATATTTATACTTTTTTGATAAAATTAAAACAAGATGGAAGAGCTTGAAAATTATTTAGAATTAAAAATGTTTGAGATATTTTGTGATATACAAATATTTCTTGAAAATTTAATTTACAAAATACTACTAATCCAAAAGTATTTATAGCAACTTGAACATGACTTGCTCCAATTTATTCTATGTTATTAAATACTCCAGAAAATATTAGTAAAAAATTATATTTTTGAGTTGCAACTAAAACTGATTTATTTTATGTAGAAAAATTAAAAAATATTAAAAACTTAGAATTAAAAATTTGTGTTTCAAGAGAAGAAGTTGAGTTTTGTCATTTTTGAAGAATTGATTTATCAAATGATATATTTGAAGAAAATACTGAATTTTATATTTGCTGAAATCCTTGAGTTGTAAAAACAGCTATAGCAACTTTAGAGTCAAAATGACATAAAAATATTTATAGGGAAGAATTTTAAAATATGAAAAAATTTGAATATTCTTTTAGTGCTTTGTGAACTGGTTGTTTAATATCAGTAATAAATGAAAATGATGAAAATTTAAATAAAATAATAAATAATTGTTATAATAAAACTCTTAGCTTTGAACAAGAGTTTTCTAGATTTAGAACAGATTCTGTTTTATCTAAGTTAAATAAAGAAAAAAGACTAAAAGTTAGTGAAGATTTTTTATCTTTGGTTTATAAATCAAGAGAAATTTACAAATTAACTAATGCTTATTTTAACCCACTTATTGATGTTAGAAAAATTTGATATATAAATGATTTTGATAAAAAAGAATTTAGAAAATTAGAAATAAATGAAGATTTGAGTTTTGATAAGGTGAAAAATTATTGAGATGAACTTGAAATTTGAGAAAATATGAATTTAGATTTTTGAAGTATAGCAAAATGATTTTTAGCTCAAAAATTAAGTGATTATTTAACTGAAAAATGATACAAAAATAATTTAGTAAATTTATGATGAGACATTTATGCTAGCTGATTAAATCTTGAATGAAAAAAATGGCAAATAGCAATTTCGTCACCTTTTTTAGAAAATGAAAATATTGATATAATTGAAATTTCAAATGAAAGTATATCAACTTCCTGAATTTATAAAAGAAAATGGAAAATTGACTGAAAAAAATATCATCATATAAGAAATCCTTTTTCAAGCAAAACTCAAAATGAAATTGTTTCAGCAAGTATTATTCATCAATTTTGATATATGACTGACTGATTAGCTACTTGAGTAATTGCTATGTGAAAACAAAAAGCTATAGATTTTTGTAAAAATAGTAATATAAAATTTATGTTTATTTTTAATGATTGAAAAATTTTAAAAGAAATTTAGGTTTAATTTTTATCAAAGTAAAAAAATATTATAACAAATAAAATTATTTTATATAATTTTCTACAAAACTTTCAACATCTTTTCAAATACTTGCTCTTTTAAAATGAAGCGAGTATTTTTTGTATAAAATATCATTATTTAAAAAATTAGCTCAAAGACAAGTCCAAACTCTGTAAGTTTTTTTCTCGTTTAATTTATGCCGAAAGTTTGAATATAATTCTTGTCTTCATTCTAAAAAATCTTCCAAATCATTAGCCCAATAATCTTCATTATAATCTTCATGTTTTCCTTTTTCTTCACAAAATTCAAAACTTGAAAAATCAAAAAAATAATTTCTTTCAAAATATTCTTCTATATTTCAATATCTTATTTTTACAACATATTTATGATTTTTACTATTTAAAATAGCATTTTTTAAATTATCTTCGGTATTTGCTAACCGATAAGGTAAAAACTTTGTATTTAACATTTGAATTATTTTTCATTCTTGAGCTTTATAATTTCATTTTCTATTTTCAAGTGGTCAAAATTTATCTTCTTTAAATAATTCTAGTTCTAAATTTGTTTCAGGATTAGGTATTTGAATAGATTTTAAAAATGGAATATCTCAAATTGTTTCAATTTTTCTATTTTCAATATTATATGTTTTTCCAGGAATTAGCTCAGTAATAGGGAAGTTTCTTGAATATTTTTTAGCAATAGATTTTTCAATTTTGGCTTCTTCATCAAGTTTTAAAATTCTAAGTTTTAAAAAATCTGGATTTGGATGAACTATTCATTGTCCGACAAATACTTTCATAAAATACGGTAATTCTTGAATATCTGAGCACTCTAAAAAATCTTCTTCAAATCTAAAATAATTGTATTCTATTTCTTGCATCCTTTGTTCTAAATATTCTTTTTGTATTTTTTTTCTTTCTTCAATTGAATTACTTTCAATTATTTGAAAATTTCAAGGTAATTCGTTTCTAGTTGACATATAAATTGCTTGAGAGAAGTTTTTGTGAGTAAATAAATCATAAAGCAAGTTTATACAATCTTGCCTTTCTGGTGGAACAGTATCAACATCAGTATAAATTAATTCTTCATCATTTGAAATTGCAAGAGTCATTACATCGTCTTCATTTGTTATATAATCATTTTCAAAAATTATTCATTTAATATCAATTCAGTTTAGATTAAAAGTTTGAGAATTTTTAAGTATTTGAATTTTTTGTTTTGGAAGATATTTTTCAAAAAGCGGAACTAAAAATGAAATAGTTTCAGGAATTAGTAAAATCGGTCTTGGTTTTATATTTTCATAAATTTTTACTAAAGTATAAGGATCAAGATGATCTGAGTGGGAATGACTTATAAAAATTGCATCAATTTCTAATTTTTCATAATCAATTTCTATTTTTGGATATCTAGCCATCATATCTCAAAATACATAATTAGAAAGCCAACTATCGGATAATATTTTTACGGTTTCATTTTTAGAATTCTTTATTTCAACCAAAAATTCTGAGTGTCATAAAAAGTGGATTCTCATAAATAATAAATTAAAAAATATATTTCTTATTATAGTTATTTTTTAAAAAATAATAATTTTTTTGCAAAATACTTTTATTTGATATACTAAAAAAAATTAATATTAAATTAATAATTATGATGCCATCAGAAACTCTAGCTTGAACTCCAGAATCTTTAGCTTGAACTCCAGAATCTTTAGCTTGAACTCCAGGGTCTTTACATTTAGAATATGCTAGAAGATTTACGGATGTTTTAAAATGATTAGAAGAATATAGCAATCTGAAATGAAGGGAAATTAAAATACTGAAAATAACAGAGGTTTTATCTTTAAAAAAAGTGTTAAAAGACTGAAATATTATATGTGAAGTAAAAGATGAAAATTGGAATACTTGCTTTGTAGATCCTAGCACAATGAATAAAGTTGATATTACTCCAAATGAAATTGAAACTGTAGATGATTATGAAAGAATAGGAGAATATAATAATTTGGTTTGAAAATATGTTTTATCAAAAATAGTAAGTATAGTATCAGTTAGAAAAACAAATTGAAAAACGGTTATTTGAGTTGATATTAAGTGAAGAAAAACAATTCTTATTGAATTAGATTCATTAGAACCATTATTGTTATGATGAAAACCTGTTTATGAAGTATGAAATGAGGAGAAAAAATTATGAAGTAGAAATTATATTGAAGTTAAATGAAATATTATTTGAAGTGATTTTAATAATGCAATTTTAGATACTGAAACTTTAAAACCTTTTAGAGTTGGTAGAAATGGTGATATAATTACAAAAGTTCATTCTGAATATACAGTTTTATGAAGAAAATTTATAAAAGTTAGTATAAATAATGAATTTAGACCAAATACTTATACTGAGAAAGATATTATATTGGATGCAAAAACTTTAGAACCAATTATGCATTGAGAGGAGTATGTTTTAAAAATTGAAGGACATCATTTAAATTGAAAACAAGTTTTAAAATATTGATTATCAAGACAAAGGTATATTTTAGTAAAACCAGAATATTTAGAAAAATTAGATTTACATATTGAATGATATTCTGAACCAATTGAATATTTTGAAGATTGTCCTTGAAAGACATATTGTAAAGCAGTAATATGAAATAGTCATATTACTGTTGATAAAAATACTTTAGGAAAAACAAAACCTAGTGATAATACCAAAGAGAATTTTCAGAACCCTAAAAAAAGTGGATGGTTTTTTGGAGTATTTAAAAAATTACTTTGAAGGTAAATATAAAGGTAAATATAAACTTTGACAAATCAAAAAAATCTATACAATAAATATTGTTAAATAATTAACCAAAGACATATGAGCTTAGCACAACTTGAAACCATTATTATAACAGCTTCTAAAATTTAGAGGATTTTTGTAAAGTGCTAAAATAAAACTTAAACAAGAACTTCTAAATAAATTTAGGAGTTTTTTATTTTTTAACTTTCTATTTATGACAACACTTTTTGACACAAGAAGCAAGCAAACAACAACTTTGCAAAATGCTATAAAATCAAGCCAACCACTTTCAGGATGACTTTGGGCTATAAAAGATTTACCAAAAATTACTTTGGAGGAAATTGAAAAACTAGTATGAGAAAGTTATCAAGAGGTTGCTTTTCAAATTTTATCAAAATTTGATTTTTGATTATCAAGCGAAGATTTAAAAGAAATTATAAATAATGCATATTGAAATCAATGGCATAACAAAGATATCACTCCAGTAAAACAAATGTGAGATACAAATTTATTTTCTCTTCATTTATGATATTGACCAACATTTGCTTTTAAAAATGTAGCTTTAGAATTTCTACCAAGACTTTTATCTAAGTTGTCTCCTGGAGAAATAATAAATGTAGTTTGAGCTTCAAGTTGAGACACGATAAATGCAGCTCATTCTTGAGTAAAGTGAACAAATATTAGATCAATATTTATGCTTACAAATTATGGACCATCTTATGTTCAAAAATTACAAGCAGTAAATGGAATTTCTAATAATCCAAATGCTTTTACATTGCTGGCTGATACTCCTTTTGATCCTCTTCAAGACATAGTAAAAAAACTAAATTCTAAAGAATTTGCAGACTTTAAATCTAAACATAAAATTACTTCTTTTAATTCTATAAATATTGCAAGAATTTTAGCTCAAATAGTTTATTATTTTAGAGCTTACAGCGAACTTTTAAAATCTTGAAATATTCAGATTTGAGAAAAAGTAGTATTTAGTGTTCCTTCAGGAAATTTTTGAGATGCACTTGCAGGTTATTATGCAAAAAAGATGTGATTACCAATAGAAAAAATAGTTGTTGCTACAAATGAAAATGATATGCTAAAAGTATTTTTTGACTCTTGAGTTTATGCTCCACCAAAAAAAGACGGAAAAGATTTTGTTAAAATCACAAATGCTCCATCTATGGATATAGCAAAATCAAGTAATTTTGAAAGAGTACTTTTTGATATATACAATTTTGATGATGAAAAAATAAAATCTTTATATGATGAATTAGCTAGAACTTGAGAATTTAGAGTTGAAAATGAAATATTAAATAAAATCAGAGAAATATTTATTTCAGCTTCTTGCACAAATGAAGAAAGGGTTGAAGTTATAAAATACTTCTGAGAAACATTTAATCACGGAATTGATCCACACGGAGCTACTGCAGTTATTCCTTTTACTAGATGAGATTTTGATTTTGGTTCTAAAAAAATAGTATTTTTAGAAACTTCTCATATAGCACAATTTAAAAAGGAGTTGCAAGAAAAATGAGTTAATATTTCAGGAATGAATGAATTTGATAAGGAAATAGAAAAAATGGAGCAAAATAAATGAGTTGAATGAAAAAATTATATAATGATTACCTGAGAGTTTGATGAAGCTTTTGAAACAATAAAAAAAGCAATTGAAATGATGAAGTAAAAAGCTTCAAGAGGAAAGATTAAAGAGGAAAGAATAAAATAACTTCGGGGGAATTAATAAAAATAATTATAACTTAACTTTAAACTAAATCCTATGTCTAGAAAACCAGAATTTTATGCAGCAGTCTTTTGAATAATAAAAGATGAAAACTGAAATATATTATTTCAAAAAAGACAAAATACTTGATTTGCTGATTGATTTTATCAATTACCAAGTTGACACATTGAGTGAGAAGAAACTTATAATGAGGCTTTAATTAGAGAAATGAAAGAAGAACTTTGAATTGATATATTAGAAAAAAATATAAAATTAGTTCATATTTCTCATAGAATTACTAAAAATGATAGAGTATATTTTGATATTTTCTTTGAAATAACCTTATATAACTGAGAAATAACCAATACTGAGCCGGAAAAATGTAGTGAACTAAAATTTTTAGATTATAAAAATGAGAATTTAGTTATTAATTATAATAAACTTGCTTTGGAAAATATTGAAAAGTGAACTGCTTTTTCTGAAGTTATATATTAACAATAAAGCTATAGTAAATAATATTTTAATTTTAAATAATTTTCTAGATTGCTTCACTATCGTTCGCAATGACAAACTATTTTACACTTTACATTTTATAATTTTTTTATGAAAACAAATATAATTCTTATTTGAATGCCTTGAAGTTGAAAAACAACAATTGCAAAATATTTATCTTGGGCTTTAGAAATGCCAATAATAGACATTGATGATTTAATTGAAGAATCAATGCAAAGATCAGCTTGAGATACTTTAACAAAATATTGAGAAGAAAAATTTCTTGATTTTGAAAAAGAAATTTCTTTAAAATTAAAACCAAAACATTCAATAATTTCTTGTACTTGAAGTATTCCTTTGAGAAAAGAAGCTATGGATTATCTAAGAACTATTTGATATGCAATTTTGATAAATATTCCACTAGATAAAATAAAAAATAGGCTTGAAATTATGAAAGTTGATAGAATTGTTGGTATGTCAAATTGAAGAATGACTTTAGACGAAGTATTAAACTATAGAGATGGAATTTATAAACAAAGTTATGATTTTATTTTTAATGATGATTGAGTTTGAAATAAAAAAGAAATGTTTAAAAAGTTTCTAGATTTCTTATTAAAATTACCAATTGCAAATGAACTTTGATTAAAGGTAAACGAAGATAATTTAAAAGTCGTTTATGATGAATATAAATGATTTGAGTAATTTATATTTTTATTTAGAATTATGTTTCTAGAATCACAAACAAGTTCTACAAGTCATAAAACAAGATTATTCTTAGGAACTTTTCCTGTTTTAAATCCAGATATTTTAAATCCGACAATTTTAAATCCAGAACAATTTAATATATGAGAAGTCTCTAATGAATTTGTTTTAAAAGTTTTTTGAATTATAACTCAAGAACAATTTAATTTATTACAAAGATATGTTTCTTGAGAATTAAATGGAAATCATAAATTAAAAAGAGAAGCTCAAAAAATAGGTATAAGATTATTAAGAATATTACAAGAACATAAAGGTAACAAAATAAATATAAATTTTGATCAAAGTAATCTTTTTAGAAGCAGACCTGGGGTTGCATTAGAATATTTTATAATTGAATTAGTTTCAAGATTACATAAAAGTAATTGAGTAAAAATAGAAAAATGACCTGAAGAATTAGAACCAAATAAAATGGATTTTGTTATAACAAAAGAAGGTATAAAATATTGAATACAACTAACTACAGTTGAAAGTATCCATATACGAGAGAAAAATAGGGATATAAAAAAACTTCGTTGATATTGTAATTCTTGAGTAATGGTAAGATATTTAAAATGAAAAATATCTACTCATTTTATTCCTGATGTCCCAATACTTATGGTGGTAAATTCTCATATAAGTAGATTAGCAAATAGAAACTGAGTATTATGATTAGCATATGCTAGATGGAAAAAAAATTGATATAAAAATACTCCTGATTATTATATTTCAAATAAACATGCTAGAGCAGAACTAAAAGAAATATGATTAAGTTTACCAAATGTAATTTGAGAATGAGTAAAATTTATAAAAGCTAGATATTGGGAACAAAAAATAGCAGAACAAAGAATGTGAAATTTAATATTTAGTTTTAATTGAAGAAATAATTTAAAAATATCTTATTACTCTCAGAGTCTTTCAAATACAGATAAACAAGAATTTATTTATTCTATAGAAATATTTATAACAACTAAATTACTAAAAAAATTATGAATAAAACATATTTTAAGGGCAAATTGAACTCCAGAAAAAAAGAAAAGAACTTTTTATAAAATACCTAAAAAGAAAAGATATTAATTATAATAAACATTTATTACTTACTAACTATACTTTATGATAACTACTGCAAGACATTCGCTAAGCCATATCTTAGCACAAGCTGTAAAAGCTTTATATGGAAATGATGGTAAAATGGCAATCGGACCAGATATTGAAAATGGATTTTATTATGACTTTGATTTTTGAAATATAGAGTTCAAAGAAGAAGATTTAAAAACTCTTGAGAAGAAAATGAAACAAATCATTAAACAAAACCAGAAATTTGAACAATATGATTTAGATTTTCTAGAGGCAAGAGATTATTTATCATCTCAAGGTGAAGAATACAAAGTTGAAATGTGTGAAGAATTATTTGCAAAATGAAATGCTAAAATTAGCTTTTATAAAAATATAATGCAAAACTGAGAAACTTCATTTATTGATATGTGTTCTGGTCCTCATGTAGATAATACAAACAAAATTGACGAAAATGCCTTTTGTTTAGAAAAAATTGCTTGAGCTTATTGGAAAGGTGATGCTAGCAAGAAAATGCTTACTCGTATTTACGGATTAGCTTTTGAAACTCGTGAAGAATTGGATAATCATATAAAAATGCTTGAAGAAGCAAAAAAAAGAGATCATAGAATTTTATGAAAAAAATTAAAACTTTTTACTATTTCAGAAATGGTTTGAGCTTGACTTCCTTTGATACAACCAGCTTGAATGATTATTAGAAAAGAAATAGAAGATTATTTATGGAATTTACATAAAAAACACGGGTATCAAAGAATTTGGTCTCCACATCTAGCAAGAGAAGATTTATATATTACTTCTGGTCATGCAGGACATTATTTAGAAGATATGTTTAGTGTTTTTGGATGAACTAGTAAAGAGAAATTTCATCTAAAACCTATGAATTGTCCTCATCATATGCAAATATTTGCTGATAATCAATTTAGTTATCGTGATATGCCTGTTAGATATTTTGAACCAGCAACTGTTTATAGAGATGAAAAAACTGGACAACTTTCTTGACTTACAAGAGTTAGAAGTATTACTCAAGATGATTGACATTTATTTTGTAGAGTTAGCCAAATAAAACAAGAAGTAAAAATTATAACTGACATCATAAAAGAGTTTTATTCAACAATGTGATTACTTGATAATTATTGGGTTTCGCTTTCTGTTAGAGATGAAGAAGATAAAAGCAAATATTTAGGATCTGACGAAGTTTGGGAAAAGGCAGAAAATGCTTTAGAAGAGGCAGCAAAACTAAATGATTTGCCTTACAAAAGAATGCCTGGAGAAGCAGCATTTTACTGACCAAAACTTGATTTTATGTTTAAAGATTGTATAGGAAGAGAATGGCAACTTGCTACTATTCAGTGTGATTTTAACTTACCAGAAAGATTTAAATTAAATTTCACAAATGAGCAGTGAAATGATGAAAGACCAGTTGTAATTCATAGAGCAATTTCAGGAAGTTTAGAGAGATTTATGTGAATAATTATAGAGCATTTTGCCGGAGCTTTTCCACTTTGGTTGTCTCCAAGACAAGTTGCAATTATTCCAGTTGCTGAAAAATTTGAAGATTATGGGAAGAATTTAGATGAAAAATTAAAAGATTTAGATATTAGAAGTAAAGTTGATTTTTCAAGCGATAGTTTTTCTAAAAAGATAAGAAATGCTGAAATGGATAAATATAATTATGTTGCAATAGTTTGAGAACAAGAAATGCAAAATAAAACAGTTTCAGTTAGAAATGTTAGAACTAAAGAACAATTCACTTTGAGTTTAGATGAATTTATTAGTAAGTTGAGTGAAGAAATTAGGAGTAAGAGTTTATAAAAAATCTTTTTGACTTTTAAAAAACAATTATTATAAATATACCTTATTTTATTTTTTAAATTTTTAATTTATGTTAAAAGAGTTTGTTGCTCCCGTCTGTAATAGTATTAGCAGTTATGGTATAGATAAACTAAAAAAAGCAGCAAAAATCTTTGCTATTGCTTCTTGATTAATATTATGATGAGAAACATTATATCACTCCACAGATATTAAACAAGACCCTGAATATGCTGAGTTATGGAAAAGATTTACAAGTTGAGATAGAAAATGAATGGATGTTGATGCTAGTAGTACTGGTCCTTGACCTATTGATTATCAAGACTGGGATTGACAAATGGCTTTATGAGCAAAATTAACTTGATGAGTATTAGGAGAAAGAAATGAATTATTAAGTAAAAAATGTGATATATCTCATTGAGAATGGATAAATCATGGTCGTTGGTCTCCATATGCTGGTTACGAAGACAAGTCTTATTGTATTAATTTTCAGAATACCTTAAATTGAATACGAGCTGATTTAAGAAAAATTCTTACTATAAATTAAAAAAACTACTTTCCATATGGAAAGTAGTTTTTTTAAAAACATCAAATCCATTAAGCAAAATATGCTTCAAATTCTTCTTTGTTTATTTCTTCTTTTATAATTAAATCTTCAGCAATTTTTATATGTAAATCTTTGTTATTTGTAATTAATTCTTTAGCTTTTTTATAAGCATTTGCTAAAATTTCTTTTACCTTAGCATCAATTAAATCTTGAGTCTTTTCTCAAAAAGGTTTAGCTTGTCATTCAGCTCATAAATAATTTCAACTAATATACTCTGGAGCAAAATTTTCAGCTCAGATTTCTTCATCCATACCAAATCTTGTAATCATATCTCTTGCAATCTTTGTTGCTCTTTCTATATCATTTGAAGCTCAAGTTGTAATATTTTCACGACCAAAAAATATTTCTTCAGCAACTCTTCATCAATATAATGTTGCTAATTCATCTAAATATTTAGCCTTTGAAACTAGAAGTCTATCTCTTTCTGGTAAAAACCAAGTTACTCACAAAGCTCATCATCTAGAAATAATTGAGACTTTATGAACTGGATCTGTATTTGGAAGTAATTTTCAAACTAAAGCATGTCACACTTCATGATAAGCTGTAGTTTTTTTCTCTTGTTCATCCATAACTTGTGATTTTTTAGTTAATCACATAACAATTCTTTCAAATGCTTCTGTAATTATTTCATCAGTTATTTCCTTTAAATTTTTTCTTGCTGTAATTATAGCAGCTTCATTTATTAAATTTCATAAATCTGCTCAACTAAATCAGACGGTTTTAGAGGCTAAAGCTTTAAAATCTATTTTTTTTGAAATTGGTTTTCATTTTGAATGAACCAATAATATTTTTTCTCTATCTTCTAAATTTGGCAAATTAATTGTAACTTTTCTATCAAATCTTCCAGGTCTTAAAAGTGCTTTATCTAAAACATCAGCTCTATTTGTAGCTCACATAATTATTACATTTGTATCTTGATCAAATCAATCCATTTCAGTTAAAATTTGGTTTAGAGTCTGTTCTCTTTCATCATGTCAACCTCAAAGTCAAGGTCATCTTTTTTTTCAAATTGCATCTATTTCATCAATAAATATTATACTTGGAGCTAATTTTTTAGCTTGCTCAAATAAATCTCTAACTCTTGAAGCTCAAACTCAAACAAACATTTCAACAAATTCACTTCAAGAAATACTTAAAAATGGAACATCACTTTCTCAAGCAACTGCTCTTGCTATAAGAGTTTTTCAAGTTCAGGGTGGTCAAACAAGTAAAATTCATTTTGGAATTTTAGCTCAAATTTCTTTATATTTTTTAGGATTTTTTAAAAAATCTACTATTTCCATTAATTCAACTTTTTCTTCTTCAGCTCAAGCCACATCAGTAAATAAAATTTTATCTTTATTTTTATCATAAATTCTAGCCCTTGATTTTCAAAAACTCATTGCATTATTAGCCACTCATCACATTCTTCAAATTATTAAAAATGCAATTACTGCAAATAGTATGAATAAAACTATTGATGGAAGTATATCTTCCCAAAATTTTTTACTTGTTAAATCTTTTACTTCAACTTTTGTAGTTATTCAACTTCAAGTGTTTAGTAATCATAAATCTTTCAGACTATCATTTTCTGGTAAAATAACAATATCTCTTTGCTCTTTTTCAATATTATTTTCTATAATTTTTCAGCTTAATGTTGCAATTGCTTTGTTTCAATCAACTAAAACATCACTATAAACTCAAGAATTATAAGATTTTGTGAATGTATCTAGAGAAACATTATTATCTAAATAAATATTTCATTTATATAAAATAGGTACAAAATAGGCAATTAATAAAGAAATAATAATAAGCCAAACAAATGCTTTTAAATTATTAGTTTTTAATTCTGGAGTTTTAATTTTTTTTGGAGATTTTTCTTTTTTTGGAGGCATTTTAAAATTAATTATTAATTAAATCAAGTTAATGCATTTTATTAATTAGATGTGAATTTGCAAATTTATTTATAAACAAAAATTGACTTTCTTAAAACTAAAATATACTAAATCTTAAATTAATATTTAATATTTTTACATGATAGAACAACATAATACTCTAGCGGAGAAATTTTTAAAAAAATGAATTTGGTTATATGTTTTTTCCTTCATAATTTCGCCTATTTGATATATTATTAAAATAATTTTATCTTGAGATTTAGAAGTAGATGAAATATGAATTATTTATTGAGTAATGAGTTTGATGGTTTTAGTTAGTTCTTTTAATGATTTATGAATGGCTGAAAGTTTAAATAAATTTTTACCAGAATATATTACTGAGAAAAGGTATGATAAAGTAAAGTCTATTTTAGTTTATGCCGTATTAGCTCAAATTATTACGGGATGAATAATATTTTTATGATTTTATTTTTGAGCAAATTATTTAGCAAATAGTTATTTTCATGATGTAAGAAGTTTAAATATAGTAAAACTTTTTTCTTTTTTCTTTTTATGAACTACTTTTTTTCATGTAATAAATGTTTTTTTTGGTGCTGTTCAAAATACTTTTTTACAAAAAATAACTGAATTATTTAGAATGTCCTTTATTTTATGTTTTACAACTTATATGTTTTTAAGTGATTCTTGAAATATATTTAATTATAGCTTAAGTTGGGTTTTGTGACTTTATTTTTGAATATTTTTTACTATTTTTTTATTTTATAAAAATTATTACAAAATTTATTTAAATAATGTAAAAGTTATTTTTTCAAAAGAATTATTTAAAACTATTTTTAAATATGCTTTAATAGTTTTTTTGGGTTCTCAAGCTTGAACTTTATTAAGTCAAGTTGATATGCAGATGATAATATATATGCTTTGAAATACAAATGCTTGATATTATACAAATTATTTAAGTATTATTTCAATTCCTTTTATGATTATTGGTCCTATTTTTTGATTTTTATTTCCAGTATTTTCTGAAATGGTTTCAAAAAAAGAATTTGAAAAAATTAAATTAATAAAATCAATATTTACAAAAAATTTTTTATCATTTTCAATTTGCTTTTCTATTTTGTTTTTTGTTTTTTGAAGTGTAATTTCAACTATTTTATTTTGAGATAAATTTTTAATGTCTTGAATTATTTTACAATATTCAGTTTTATTTTTAAGTTTTAATTTTTTACTTCAAATAAACTTTAGTATATTGGCTGCAAATTGAAGAATTCATGAAAGATTAAATATTATTTTAATAGCTTTAGCTTTTAATACTATATTAAATTTTATATTTATCAAATTTATGTGAGTAGTTTGATCCGCACTTGCTACTTGATTTTGATGGATTTTAATTTGGATTTTATCAGAAATAAAGTTGAGTGAATATTTTACAAAATTTGATTATAAATATTTGTTTAAAAATATCTGAGTTTTTAGTTTAATTTGAATTTTTATATATTTTTTTATAATTCCTATTTTTGTTAGCATAAATGATAGAATATATGAGTTTTTATTTTTGGTTTTTATTTCACTAATTTATTTTTGAATTTATTTTATTATAAATTTATGAGATTTTAAATATTTTTATAGTGAAATTAGAAGAATCAAAGCTTGAAAATAATTATTTTATTCAATCCTTAACCATTTTTGGATTATTTGAATATTTAAGTCATTCTTCTAAAGATATGGTTCAGAAATTAATTAAATCAATTATATCTTTTTCAAGCAATTGCATTCATTCTCTACTTCACATTTGCATTACAGAAGGAATTTGATGTAAATCATTTTCTCTTATTAGGTTTGAAACTGCATTATTACGAACTAATATTTCCTTTACTAATTTAACTCAACTTCAATCGCTAGCTTTTAATAATCTTTGAGAAAAAATTCAAACTAAACTATCAGCAAGTTGAAGTCTGATTTGATTTTGTTGTCATGATTCAAAACTATCAATTATACGAGAAATCGTTTGATATGCACTTCTTGTATGAAGTGTTGAAAAAACTAAATGTCCAGTTTCAGCTAAGGTTAAAGCCATTTCCATTTCTTCAGTTGTTCTCATTTCTCAAAATAATATTACTTGTGGATTTTGTCTCATTGCTCAAGCTAGTGCTGTTTCATAATTTGGCACATCTTTTCATATTTCTTTTTGTTCAACTATTGAGTTATTATGTGGATGAATATATTCAACTGGATCTTCTATTGTAATAATATGTTTATTATAGTTTTGATTAATATAATTTATCATTGCTGCTAGGGTTGTTGATTTTCAACTTCAAGTTGGTCAAGTTACAAGAACTAGTCATTGTCATATTCTAGTTATTTCTTTGTATATTTCTGGTAAATTTAAATCATCAATTGATGGTAATTTAACTCATAATAATCTTAAAACAACCATAAAATTTCCCATTTGAAAAGATATATTTCACCTAAATCTTCTTCAAGAAAATGTAAATGCAAAATCTAAATTTTTATATTTCATTAAAAAATCTAATTGTTCTTCTTTCATTAATGATTTAGCAAAATTTTGTGTATCTTCACTTGTAAGTTTATTTAATCATTCATCTATTTTTACTACATCACCAGATATTTTAATTGCTGGATAAGCTCAAACAGTAATATACATATCACTTCATTCATTATCTATCATAACCTGAAGTAATTGATCTCTTAAATTATATTCTGACAATAAAGTTCATTCCATATTATTTTATATTTAATAAAGTAAAAAAAGTAGTAAGAAAACTTACTACCATTTGATTATAATTTATATACTTTTTTTCTAAATAAAAATAAAGTTAATGATAAAATCATAGCCAAAATTATTAATATATTTGTTTGAGTTCAAGTATCAGGAGTCTTTTCAGCATTCATTGCTACATTTTCAATATTCGCTCAAGTTGTTGTTAAATTATTTCAATTATCAGCAAGAACTCAAGTTGACATATTGTTATCAGCTAATGGTACAATATTTTCAGCAATATTAAATTCTGGAGTTGTAAAATCATATAAAGCATTTTCTATTTCTATATCTTTGTTATTTAAATCTTTTAAAGATAAAATAGCTATATAATCTTTTTTTCAAGTTAATGGATTTATAAATTTAACATTTAAAATTTTATCTTTTAAAGAAACACTTTTTGGAGTAATTTCTTTAAAAAATTTAAATTCTACATTTTGATTTAGTAAGTCTTTACTAAAATATATTTCAATAGTTTTTTGATCAATAACACTTATATATTCAATTGATAAATCATTTTTTGAAAATGTTGGATTTAAAATTTTTAATTTATCTCAAGATAAATTAAAATCCATACTAGTATTAACTGCATCAGAAACAGAAACTAAACTATATCTTTGTCAATCAACTAAATTATTACTTAGTGTTAAAACCATTTTCTTTGAATTAGTTTCATCTTTTGTAGAAGATATAATTGAAATATCTTCTAATATTTTTACTTCAGAATCATCTGAAATTCAAGAAATAGAATTTGATAAATTTATTCAAAAAGTTTTATCATCAATAAAATTTATTCACATAACTTTTATGCTTGGAATATTAATAGTATTTCAAGTAGAAGTATTATTTGTTCAAGTTCAAGCAGTATTTATTGTTCAAGTAGCAAAAGATAAACCAAAAGAGGATATTAATAATCCAAACATCAAAAAAGTTTTTATTTTAAAATTCATAATATTAAAATTTAAGATATAAAAGTAATAGTATTATATACCTTTTTTTTTATATTGCAAAAAAATGCATAGTGAAATCTATGATGAAAAATAGCTATATTTCTTTTGCTTTTTTTATAAATAATCTATAATTTTTATATTTAATGTAATATATTTTTTAACTTTTGATAATATGTGAGTATTAAAAGATATAGAACAAAATAATCGTAAAAAGAAATTCAAATTATTTTTATTAATTTTTCTTATTTGAATATGAATATTATGATATGTTTATTTTTACCAAAAAAAATCACAAGTAGATGTTTTTAAATCAGCAACCGCAAATAATAGAACTATTTATTCAACATTAACTTCTGATGGAAAAGTTTATTATAAAGAACAATATGATTTAAATTTTCAAACTACTTGAACTTTAGCTAAACTTTATAAATCAGAATGAGATGAAGTAAAAACTTGAGAAATAATTGCAAAACTTGATGATAAATATTTACAAATAAATCTTGATAAAGCGAATATTGCACTTAAAACTGCTAATGCAAATTTAAATGCTAAATTAGCTACTAAATGACAAAAAACAGATATAAATATTTCTGAAGAACAATTGAAATCAACCCAAACTTCTTTAGAAACAAATATAAAAGAATGACAAATAAATGTGAAAAATGCTCAAGATAATGCAGATTTTTTATTAATTTCTTTAAATAATACAAAAGAATCTAATTTAAAAGATATTGAAAATGCTCAGAAAAATATAGAATCAAAACAAAAAGATTTAGAAAATGCTCAAATCAATTTACAAACTATTATTTCAACTGAAAATTTAAATATAAAAAATACCATAGAGAAATCACAAATTGAAATAAACTCATCAATTCCGCTTTTTGAAACTTATTTAAGAGATATTGATTTAATTATTTGAGTAAGTAATCAAAATAAAAATTTAAATGATAGTTTTGAAATATATCTTTGAGCAAAAAATTCTCAAACAAAAATTCAGGCTGAAGATTATTATAATAAATCGTATTTGGCTTTAAATAAATATAAAAGTGAATGGAGTTTATATAATGAAGGAAATGATATAAAACAATATTTAGAAAATATTTTACTTTTAATAAATAACATAAATGATGCTTTAGAAAATACTTTGGAAATGCTTAAAAACTCTATTTCAAGTTCAGATTTTTCTCAATCAACAATTGATAGTTATATTTTAAATATACAAACAGATATAAATGCTTTAAATTTCGAAAAACAAAAACTTATTTGAGTCAATCAAAACATAGATTCTTCTAAATTATTATTAGAAACAAAAACTATTAATCAAAATAATTCTATTTCTTCACTTGAATTGCAAATAGAACAATCTAAAACTGCCTTAGATAAGGTGAAACTTCAATCTAAAACTACGATTGATGATTTAGAACAAAAATATTCACAAGCACTTACAACTTTATCATGAGCAAAAATAAAATTGCAAAATAATATTGATTTGTCAAATGCTCAAATAGATATTTCAAAAGCTAATCTTAACAATAAAATATCGTCTTTTGATAATCGCGAATTACAACCATATTACACTGCAATACAAAATGCTAAAGTATGAGTTGAAGAAGCTAGAAAAAGATTATCTGACACATCTTTATTAAGTCCAATAAATGGTAAAATTGCAAAATTAAATATTTCAAAAGTCTGAACAATTATTTCTTCAAATTCAATTAATCCATTTGTTATAATAATAAATAAAGATTCTTTATATATAGAAGCTAAAATTGAAGAATGAGATATTTGAAATATTTATTTATGACAAAATGTAAACTTAACTTTTAATTCAATAAATGATTTAGAATTAACTTGAAAGGTAAGTTATATTTCCGATAAAGCTGAAACTGATATTAATTGAATTGTAACTTATAAAGTTGAAGTTTTATTTGATAAAGTTAATCCAAAAGTAAAAGAATGATTTACAACTCAAATATATTTTATACTTTCAAAGGCTGAAAATGTTCTTTGTTTGCCTACTGAAGTTATAAAAACTGAAAATGGTATTTCAAGTGTAATATTAAAAAATAAAACTACAAGAACTGTTAAACTTTGAATTTCTGATTGAGATTTTGTTCAAATATTGGATTGATTAAAGGTTTGAGATGAAGTTATTTATTAAAATTATAATTTTTAAAATTTATGTTATTATTTTTTGAAATTTTTAAATTATCACTTAAATCCTTAAAAGCAAATAGACTTCGTTCAGCTTTGAGTATGTTATGAATAGTTATTTGAGTTTTTACAATTATTTTAGTTGTTGCAATCTGAAATACGGTTTCAAAAGCTATTGAAGATCAATTTAAATTTTTAAATGTAACTACAATAGTCGTTCATCCAACTAATACTGCAAATGCAAAATCAAAACTTGATGGAAGAGATATAAAATATATTATGAAAAATGCAAAATATGTAACTATTTGAACAGAAGTATTTTTTTGAAGATGAACAGTAGTTTATAAAGACAAAAAGAAACAATATAATATATTATCTTGAAATGAAAATTTTTCTATTGCTATGCCTCTTTCAATGTATAAATGAAGATTTTTTAATGAAAGCGAAGCTAGAAAATGAGACAAGGTTGTTGTAATTTGAAAAATAATAGTTGATGATATATTTTGAATTTGAGTAAATCCAGTTTGAAAAGAAATACTTATCAGTGGTAAAATTTTTAAAATAATTTGAACATTAAAACCATCTGGTTGAGTTTGATCTTTTTCTTTTGATGATTCTTTAATTATGCCAATTGAAACTACAAATAAATTTTTATCAAGCTCTTGAGAACCTAATCCAATGATTTTTTTAGCTGACAATATAAATAATGTTTGAAAAGCAATGGAAGAATTAAAAATAATTTTAAGAAAACTTCATAATATAAAACCTTGAAATGATGATGATTTTGCTTTAATGGATCAATGAGCAATATTAGTTTTAGCAAAGTGAGTAGCAATAGTAACAAAATATTTACTTATTTGAGTTTGAATTATTGTTTTAATAGTTTCTTGAATTTGAATAATGAATGTAATGTTTGCATGAGTTGCTGAAAGAAAAAAAGAAATTTGAATAATGATGTCTATTTGAGCTAGAAAAAAAGATATATTAAACCAATTTATAATTGAAAGTGTTATTTTAACAATTTTTGCTTGAATAATTTGAGTAATTTTGTGAAGTTTAGTTTTATATATTTTTAATATTTTTAGCCCTTATAAAGTTATAAATGCTTTATCTTGAATAATTCTTGCGATATCTTTTGCTTTAGTTACTTGAATATTTTTCTGAATTTATCCAGCTCGTAGGGCATCAAATTTAGATCCAGTTGATGCTTTGAGATAATTTTTATTTTATGCAAAATATAATAGAATTTAAAAATCTTTATAAATCATATTATTTGGAAAATCAAGTTGAAATTCCAATTTTAAAATGAATTAATTTAAATATCAAAAAAAATGAATTTGTCGCAATTATGTGAGAAAGTTGATGTTGAAAATCTACATTATTAAACATAATTTGATTTTTGCATCCGTTGACTTCTTGAGAATATTTCTTTGACTGAGATAATATTTCAAGTATAAAAGATGATGAAACCTTATCTTTTATTAGAAATAAAAAGATATGATTTATTTTTCAACAATTTTATTTATTACCAAGATTAAATTCTATAGAAAATGTTTGTTTACCAGCAATTTATGCATGAACTTTGTGAAAACAAAGGGAAGATAAGGCTATCAAGTTATTAGAAAAAGTTTCTTTGTCTCATAGATTAAACTCTTATCCTTGAGAAATGTCTGGTTGAGAACAGCAAAGAATAGCAATTGCTAGAGCTTTAATAAACGACCCAGATATATTACTTGCTGATGAACCAACTTGAAATCTTGACAGTAAAACTACACTTGAAATTATGAATTTAATAGCTGAATTAAAAAAAGCTTGAAAAACTATTATAATGGTAACTCATGCAAAAGATGTTGCATTATTTGCTGATAGGATTATATTGTTGAAAGATTGAAAGGTAGAAAATGATAATTTTAAATTTTAATAAAAAATATGAAAAAAAATAAAGCATTATTTGCTATTTCATCTTTATGACTTTGACATGCTACAAGAACAATGGTTATAATTAGCCATTTTTTAAAAAAATGATATGAAATCGATTTAATTAGTTTTTGAAATGCTTTAAAATTTTTAAAACTTGAACTAAAAAATCAAAAAATAAATTTTATAGAATTTACAGATTATCCAGCATTAGAAAGGTGAACTTGATGGAAATTTTATTTTTATTTATTTTTAGATGTTTTTAAAACAACAATTTTAATAAAAAAAGAAAATAAATTTGTAGAAAATATAGCAAAAAATTATGATTTTATATTTTCAGATTGAAAATATTGAGTTTATTCTAAAGAGGTTCCAAGTTTTTTATTAAACCATCAACTTGCTTTTGTTATGCCAAAATGAATGTGATTTCTACAATGATTTACTGATTGGTTAAATATAAAATATATAAGAAATTTTGATTATTTATTTATTCCAGATTATGAAAATTTTGAGAATTCTCTAGCTTGAAGGCTTTCACATCCAAATTGGATTAATAAAGTAAATCATAGCTATATTTGAATTTTGTCTTCTTTTTTAGATTATGAAAAAAAACAAAATAATAAAATAGATTATTTATTTACTATAAGCTGATATTTGCATGAGCATAAAGAAAGTTTTGTAGATAAATTATTAGAACAAGCAAAAAAATTAAATTGAAAAAAAGTTTTCATACTTTGAAATACAAAAAATAATTATAAAAAAGAATTGGAAAATGATATAAATATTTATTCTTTTTTAGGTTGAGAAGATAGAAAAGAAATGTTTTTTAATGCTGAGACAATCATTTCAAGAGCTTGATATACTACAATTATGGATTTAGTTGAGTTATGAAAAAAGGCAATTTTATTTCCAACTCCAAATCAAACAGAACAAGAATATTTAGCGATTTATTTGAAAGAAAAAAATATGTTTGTATTTTGAGAAGAAAAGGATGACTTTAAAAAATTAATTAAAAAAACGACTGAATTATCTCCTTTAGATAATCTCAAAAAAACAGAGAAATCACTAGAGATAATTGATAAAATAATATTTAATTATATCTTTTAAATGAATAAGAAACTATATATTCCGCTAATAATTATATTTCTAGATATATTATGATTTAGTTTTATACTACCTTCTATACCTTTTATAATTGAAAAATTTTGAGGTGATTCAACTTTTGTATGAATAACTATTTCATTAACAGCATTATGAATGTTTTTTTGATCAATAGTATTTTGAAAATTATCAGATAAATTTTGAAGAAAATTTATTTTACTAGTTAGTATAATATCAAATATCATTTGATATATTTTATTTTGAATATCTAGTAATTTATTTATATTTATATTTGCTAGATTTTTAAATTGATTCTGATGATGATGAATGAGTGTATTACAAGCTTATATTTGAGATATATCAGAAGAAAATGAAAAAATAACTAATTTATGATATGTGTGAGCAAGTATATGACTTGGATTTTTACTTTGACCAATTATATGATATTTTTTGATTTGATATAATCTAAATTTCATATGATTTTTTTCTAGTATATTGTTATCTATAGCATTGTTTATTTGTTTATTTTTTTTTAAAAATAGTGATAAACAAATAGTTAATAATACTAAAATGAAATTATCATTAAAATTTGAAAAAATATTCTTTCTATTTTTTATATCTTTTTCAGTTACCTTAACATTAATTGGAATTCAGACAATATTACCATTTTTTTTAAAAGATACTTTTAATTTGTGAATAAGAAATATTTATTTAATTTTTTGATATGTATGAATAATAGCAGTATTATACCAAATTTTATGATTAAAAATCATAAAATTATTTTTTAAAGATGTAAATATATTAAAAATCTGATTATTTACAATATTTTTATCTTTAAT
>JAQUKG010000004.1 GCA_028719245.1 Candidatus Altimarinota bacterium
ACATTTATCACATTTTCTATCGAATAACCCTATAGAATTTCTTAAATTCATTCTATCAAGATGCCTCCTATCTGGATGTCTTCTAGGAATTGGTAAATTATGTTTTCTGTAAAATTCTAATTCTTGAGATATTATTTTAAACGGTTTTTTAGATATTTCACATTCAATTGCCCAATTTAAAATATCATCTGGAATGTCTTTTATGTTATTTGGTAATTTAATTGCTTGGATTGTTTTTTCTACTTTTGGAAATGGGGTTTGATAATTTGACCAGTTAAAAATCCCTTGCCCTCACCCTTGAATTCCCTCTCCCATTGGGAGAGGGTTAGGGTGAGGGCTGTTCTCGTGGTTAGGGAAGATTACCTGAAAATACTCCATTGCAACAGTCTCATTATATCAAAATGGAGAAATTGAGCTTGGAAAAAATTCTCACCATTCTCAGGTTTTTTGCATATGTTCTATAATTTTTGGAACTAATATTTCATATTCTTCTTTTGTGTATTGTTTGTTTAGAATGCAATAGGATTTATTACGAAGTCAAATACATCAAAAAAGATTTGAGGAATTATTACAACAAAAAGAACAATATAGCAAATTATTAATATTTCACCAACATGCTTCACTAAATATCACATTTTTTGTATTTTCTCAAATTGCTGATGATTCATAACATAATTCAGAATATCTTCACCATCTATTCATATCATAGCAATCCTTTCATCATTTTAAATTATGACAATATTTTGAATCTTCTTGATTATTATCATCAAAGCAATGATCCAAATTTTTACAATTAATTAAATAATTTCAATTTACATTTTCATTATTTTTTCATATATAAAATCTCTTAGGCTTCATAATATCGTTATAAAATTCATTTTTCAGTAAAATATTCTTTTCTTCTTTTTCATATTCTTCTTTGGAATATTGTTTATTATTTATAAAATATTGATTATTTACTAAATCAGAACAATTTATACAATTTTTACATCAAATACAATTATCTAACGATAATGAATTAGAGCAATCTATACAATTTTTACAATATTTTAGATTAGAGCAATTTTTACAATCAATACAAAAATAACAATTTTCAATATCAAATCAGTAAGTGCAATCTATTGATTTTTTTGAATTATATACATCACTACAATAATGACATTCTTCACAATAATCACTACAAAATGATAAATAACAATTTTTAGACCATCCTGATTGATTTACATAATCTGAATTTTCATTTGAATCTACATATAAATTCATGAAAGGAACTTTATGTTTTAATTCATTAAACTGTTCAAAAAAACATTTATTAAAATCAAAGTTTTGTCAATAATTTAATGGATTCCAATTATCACTCCACCAAAAATCTTGGTTATAAACTTTATAGAGTTTATCAGGAGAGAAAATTGAAATAATTGGTTTTCAAGTAGCATTGCAAAGCCTTTTATATAAATTTCTAATATTATTAAAACTAAGTCTTCTTTGTTGTCTGCAGTCTGGACAAAGTGTCGGAGGTGGAATAAGATATTTTTTTCATAAAAAATTAGGACTTACTTTTTCATAAAATTCTAAATCTTTATCTGTGATTGAAAAACTTGATTGGCAATGCTTACAAGTTTTTGTTTCTATAATTTTTTCGTTTGAAAACATAATTTGATTTTAAAAAATAAATTTATTTTTTAATAAATCTCCTTATTATAACACTCCTCACAATAAACAATTTCTTTTCTATCTGGAGAATAAGTAGCTTTAATTTCTTTATTACATTTATCACATTTTCTATCAAATAGTTTTCTTGGATTTCTTAGATTCATTCTATCAAGATGTCTTTGATCAGGATGTCTTTTAGGTATTGGTAAATTATGTTTTCTATAAAATTCTAATTCTTGAGCTATAATTCTAAATGGTTTTTTAGTTATTTCACATTCTATTGCCCGGTTTAGTATATCATCTGGTATATCTTTTATATTTTCTGGCAATTTCTTTGCTGGTATAATTTTATCTACTTTTGGAAATGGTGCTTCATAATCTGACCGGTTAAATAGTCATCTAATTAATCCCCCAGCTTCCGCTATGCTTCAGCTTTCCCCCTTTGGTAAAGGGGGAGACGAGGAACGAGTCGGGGGATTTATAGCCTGTTCACGAGTTAGTGGAAAATATTCATTTGCTATTGTTTCATTATATCAAAATGGTGATATTGAGCTTGGGAAAAATTCTCACCATTCTTTTGTTGTCATCATATGTTCTATAATTTTTGGTACTAATATTTCATATTCTTCTTTGGTATATTGTTTATTTAGGATGCAATATTGTTTATATGTAACTCAAAAACATCAAAAACAATTTTTAGATCAAGTACAATTATAACAATATAATATATTTGATGCATTATCCCAAGTATTAATTGAAAATAATATATCAAATGAATTAGATCATACCGTTACTATTTCATATGATTTCTCAGACGATCAAAAAAAATCATAATCATAACAATTAACAGTTTTATCTTTTGAACTACTCATTACAGAACAATATTTACAATTTTCCAAATTTCTTGCATCAAAACAATCAAACGAGTTTGAGGAATTATACAAATAATCTCAAGTACAATTTTCATTTCAAAATCAATGAGAATATAGAGAAATTCTTTTAGAATTATTATTTAAAAAATCTAAATATAATTTATCTAAAGAATTACTATTTTTTAATTCATTAATAATTTCATAATATTCATTTTCGGTATATTGTTTGTTATTTATAACATATTTTTTATCAACTAAATTATAAGACATAAAACAATTTTCACAATTTTTGCAATTACACAAAAACTCAGAATTTAAACAATTATTTGAATCTATACAAAATTTACAATTTGTACAATGATAACATTCAATTAAATTATATGAATTTTCACAAAAAAAACATCAAGTTGAATCTATTATATTTTTTGATTTTCTTATATTTTCGCAATAATAAGCTTTTTCCAAACTTCAAGCTTCAAATACTAAATAACTATCTTTATTATTTCAAGTAAAATTTCAATACATAGAATTCTCATTTGTCATAAAATGATTTATCAAATTATTATGAGGAACTATTTTTACTAATTCTTCAAATTGACTAAAAAATGACTTAGTAAAATCAAAATCTACTCAATATTTTAAAACATCCCATTTATCACTCCACCAAATTTCTTCACTATAAACTTTATAAGGTTTGTCTGGTGAGTACATAGAAATTATTGGTTTTCAAGTTGCATCACAAATTCTTTTGTAAAGTTTTCTCTCATTTCTAAAAGATAATCTTCTTTGTTGTCTACAATTAGGACAAAGAGTTGGTGATGGAATATTATATTTCTTTCATCAAAAACTAGGACTTACTTTTTCATAAAATTCTAAATCTTTGTCAGTGATTTCAAAATTTGAATTACAATTTGGACAAGTCTTTACTTCTACTACTTTTTCGTTAATTGACATATTTTTAAAGATAAAAGAATAAAATATTTTTATTTTGGATTTTTAATTTTCTAAATTCAAATTTAGAAGTCTTTATAATTGTTTTTCACATATTGTAAAGTATAAAAATTTGATATATATATTTATTGTTATATTATAAGCAAAATTATATGTGATAACATTTTCACAACTATGCAATTTACAAAATATTTTAAAGAATTAGGATTTAATGAAAAAGAATCTATAATTTTTCTGAATTTATATAAACTCTGAACTCAGCCTGCAAGTGTTATTGCTAAATATTCAAATCTTGAAAGAACTTATGTATATAAAGTTTTATTAAAATTATGTGATGAAAATTTAGTTTCTACAACAACAAAAAATTGAGTAAAGAGTTTTTTTATCCCTGACATAAATATTTTAAAAAAATATGTTAAACAAAAGCAAAATAATTATAAAAAACTAGAAGAGGACTATCAAAATATAGAAACTGAACTTTTGCAATTTAACAAAGAATATAAGTCAAATATTCCTAAAATAACTATTTTTGACAATATTGATGGACTTAAAAATATTTATGAAGATATATATAATTATGTGAAGCAAAAAAACTTTTTATCAATAAAATTTTTTGCTTCAAACACATTTGAATCTAACTGAAGCTGAAATGAAATCGTTAAAAATATAAGAGAAATATTTTTTCAAAGATTAAATGAAAATAAAATTATTTTAGACACTTTTTTATGAAATTGAATTAGTCTAATGGAAAATTTATGAAAAACAAATAATATTTTAGATCTTCAAAATCTACCAGCATCAAATTCTTCTATAAATATAATTATAGCTTGAAGTATGGTTTACATAATTATTTTTAAAGATATTCCAACAAGTTTAAAAATTGATAATGAAGAACTTGCTTTTTCTCTGCATTTTATTTTAGAACATTTGAAATAAACTATTTAATTCTATATAAATTAATAAATAATAATATGTTTTACTATTTAATATTTTGGTTAATTAATTGTTTAATAACTTTATTTTTTATTATTAAAAATAAAAATAAATTGTTAATTACGAGTTTAATATATATAAATTTCTTGATTGTTAAATGGAAGATAATTACCATTATATTTGCAACAATTTGAGTTATTTTAACTTGAATAATTTCAAAAGACCCTACTTGGGATATATGAATTTCCTTATGAATTTCATTTTTATATTTTTATACTTCTCCATATGTAATTTGAATTTTTTATAGATTCTTTAATTGATTATATAAAGATTTATTAAATTTATATATTTCAATAATTCTATTATTATTCTCTTCTTCTTGGTTTTATGACTGATATAATTTCATTTATTTACACTGATACTACCCAGAAACTTGGATATCAAATTTTGTTTTTTCTATTCCAATATATATTATAGCTGGTATGTTTTGGAGTTTAGAATATGAAAACTGAAAATGAGTATTTTTTTCATTTCAAAAGAAAGAATGGATAGAATATATATCCCCTAAATGAAGTTTTAAAAATTTATTAATATATATATTGATAATAGTTTTTTTATTAGTATATATATTTACATATTTTTTATATTATTTTTTAAAATAAACTTATGAAAAAATTTTTGATATTTATTTTATTAATTATAACTTATTTTTATATTAGTGGTTTAACTGAAGAAAGTACGAGAATAAAAGCTGATGATATAATAAAAAATATTATGCTTTATAAAGACGAAACATGAAAATATCCAAATAGTTTAGATGATTTAATTCCAAAATATTATAAAAAAATACCTATACATTATTCGTCAATTGATTATAAGTTTCATTATTATTTATTAAGTAAAGAAAAACAGGATTTTCTCTTTTATTATACTTATTATTTCCCTTTTTGAAGATTTAGTTATTCTGAGGAAAGAAAGACTTGGTTTAATCTTGATTAAGATTATATTATTTAATTCTATATAAAATTACTTTTTCTCAAGCATTTTCAAATTCTTTTATTTTTTCAAATCAAGGAAGTTTTATATTTGAATTATTAAGCAAAAAAATTAAATTTGGTCTATATTTTTTAAAATCAATACTATCTACAACTAAATAATTTATTTCATTAAAACGAGCATATTCAGCTAAAGAAGATAATTTTTGAGTA
The DNA here is from genome assembly GCA_028719245.1 of Candidatus Altimarinota bacterium. Taxonomy (GTDB): domain Bacteria; phylum Patescibacteriota; class Gracilibacteria; order BD1-5; family UBA6164; genus UBA7396. The sequence continues at coordinate 5,618 of JAQUKG010000004.1, forward strand.
TATGGAGTTAGCCATCTTTCCCGAGCTCATGCATAATAAGTTACAACTGGAAATCTTTCCATAATTTTTAAATTTGTCCTAAAATCATTTTGTTTTATCCATTCTCATGCTATTTTTTTAACTTGATATTTTGTGTCTTCGTTTTTAAATGTGTTATAATAACTAAAAGTTCAAAGAGAATAAATTCAGATAAAAAGTATTGAAAATAAAATATATTTAGTATTTTCTAAGAATTCGCTAATTTCAGTTCAAAGTTTTTCAATAGAGTAAACTATTAAAAATATAAATATTGGTAAAAATACCAAAAAATATCTATCTAAAACAAAAAATAAAGTAAAAAATAAACTTGCAACAGTGAATAAACTTGCAAAACTGAATACAAAATATCAATCTCAGTTTTTAATTAAAATAATTAATGAATAAAAAATTAATAAAAATGGAATTATTAAAAGTATTAAAAATAATTTATTTTGGTAAAATATCTGATTTCACTCTATTTTATAAAGACTAAAAGCATTTCAAATAATTAAATTTGGTAGGTTATTTGTATAAAGTTTTATCTGATTTTCTTTTATTCTTTCAATGATTTTCTGTGGATTATTAAGTAAATAATATTTAAAGCTCTGACTTTCTTCTGGTTTATCATATTTTAGTCATCAAGCAAATCAGGCAATTAAATGATGATTATCTGAAGTTAATTCTCAAACAGCTTGTTCAAATCCATCATCATCCATTTTAGAAACTCATCTTAATTCTGCTTGTCTTAAATTTGCACTTCATTTGTTAGTCAATCACCGTTCTCAAGTTATAGAATGTAGATGAAACAAATATGGTGAAATAAATATAAAAAACGAAATAATTACAGTCAAATAATTAAAAAATGCTTTACCGAAAGTAATTTTTCCTGATAAAAGTAAATATAAAATAATAAGTCAAATACTTCATAAATAAATAAATGCTTCAGCTCTAGTAAAATACAAAAGTGCTAACATTAATCATAAAAAAATACTTCAGGAAAAATCTGGAATATCTCTATATCTTAAAATTCAAATAAAAAGTATTAAAAACAAAGGTAAATAAATATTCTCTGATAATATATTTATATTGTAATTTAAAAGTATTGGCGATAAAAATATTAAAATTAAAAATAATGCATTATATTCAGACTTTAAATAGTTTTTTCAAATTAAATAACAGGCTAAAACAAATAAATTAAATAATGCCATATTTACTATAAAAGCTGATAATATATCATTTTCTGCTATTTTTCAAACTAATGCGATTGGCATACTATACAAAAAACCAAACCATCAATTTCAAAATCAACCAATGGAAGTATTTTTAAAATAATGTGCCATTTGTAAATATGCAAAACTATCAGGTATTTTTAAAATATCATTTATTTTTAAAAACCAAATATGAAGCGAATTTCATAAAATGAAAATTATTGCAAGAATGTATTTATTCATAGGAAGTTAGATTATTTAATTATTTTTTTATCCTACTTTAGTTCATTCATCAGCTAAAATAGTATTTTTTATAGATCATAATTTTGATAAATTTGCTATTTTTAAAATTAATTTATTATCTCTTGCCAAGGCTATTGCTGTAGAGTCCATTACCTTTAGATTTTTTGACAAAACTTCATCATAAGTTATTTCTTTATACATTTTGGCATCAGAGAATTTTTTTGGATCTTTATCATAAACTCCATCAACCATTGTAAGTTTTATAATCATATTCGCTTCTATTTCTAAAGCTTTTAAAACTCACCCAGTATCGGTTGTAAAATAAGGATTCCACATTCATCAAGAAAAAATAACTACATTTTTTTCATCTAAATATTTTAAAGCAACTTTTTTGTCAAATCTTTCTCAAACACAATCAATTTTAGTAGCTGTCATAAGTTTTGAATTAATTTTATTTTTTTGTAAATATTCACTTAAAGCAATTCAATTCATAATAGTTGATAACATTCACATATAATCTAAACTAACTCTATCAATTCAAAGTGAATTTCAATCTGTTCATCTAAAAATATTTCATCATCAAATAAATATCGCTATTTGAATATTTTCTTTTAATAAATCTTTTAAACTATCACAAATAAAATCTAAAACTTTTACATCAAATAGTCAATCTCAATTTTCAGCCAATGCTTCTCAGGAAATTTTTAATAATACTCTCATTATATTTTATTTAGTTAAAAAATATTATTTTAATAAATCTTGAAATAATTTATCAGAATTTATTGTATCAAAAATGTGAGATTTTAATTCATCACTTTTTATTTGTAATTCAGAACTTGTAATTCAGCTTCAACTATCAAGTAAAATCTTTCCATAAATTCATAATTTTTGAGAAATATATTGTTTTTCATATTTATATTCATTTCAAGATAAATATAAAACATAAACTGAGAAATTATTTTCATCAATTATTGGTCTACAAGTATTCCAGTAATACCAAGTATAATTTTGCTTTAAATAATCTCATAAATTTACACAATTAATTCAAGATAATTCATTATTTACACTTCATGTAAAATTGTCAATGTTAGAATAATTAAAAGTTTCATCATCATTAATTTTAGGACTTCAATAAGTAATTTCATTAGTTAATAAATTTTCTAAAATATCTCAACTTAAAGTATTTATAGTTGTTCAAGAAGAATTTAGAATATCTCAGCTCATAGACTGGAGCTTTTTAGAATTTACTATAAATAAATCAAGTTTTACGGATGAAATTATTTTATCTTTAACATATCACTCAAAAGTATATTCATTTAATCAAAAATCTAAAACTGCATATTTTTTATAAGCTCTATATAAAAAATCTTTATTTCATTTTTTATAAGTTTTTAGTTCATAATTATCAACAGGAAAGGTTGAAGTTTTATTTTGAAAAATAACTTTTATTTTGTCTATTTCTGAATTTAAAACAATTCATTTTATATCTAAATTATCTTTAATATTTTCAATGTTTGAGATATTTTCTAAACTAATAGATTTATCATCTGTTAAATAATTAATTTCAAAATATGATTTTTCTTCTTGAATTATATTAGTTGTTCAAGTTTTATCTGAATTAGAATTATTTAAACTAATTGTAGTTCATGAACTATCTAAAAGAGTTTCTTTTGCATTTTGAATCTCAGCTTTATTAGGTCAAAAACAAGAGGCAAGTAAAATAGGTAAAACAAAAATAATTAATTTCTTCATAATTTTTAATTAAAAAATAAAAGACATTTCTGATTATAGAATTTTTAGCTTAAAAATCAATAAAAAACAAAAAAAAGTAATAAGTCAAAACATTTTTTAATTTTTAAATTTTATTATGAATTAATGTAATATTAAAAAATAAAGTGTCAAAGAAAAATAACTTAAATCTCCCCAATTTTTCATAAATTAATATAAGAGAATAAAGATAATTGAGCTGAAACTCGGTTATTTTTATTGATATTATAATAAGATATTTCTGCTAATATTAGTGTATATCATTTTTATGAATATTTTTGAAAAAACATTGTAAAGTGAAATTATTAAGAAAAGGATATTATTAGGCAATAAATTAGATTTAGTTTAGGAAATAATAGATGATATATTTACTAAATAACAATTTATTAAAACTCCCAGCTTCAATTCATAGAAGTTGATTGTGAATAATTTGTAACTGTTGATTCAAAGAAATTTCATTTTTCTGAATTATTATCTTGAAGTCTATCAAGATGTTTATAAGGATTAGTTATAACTTCTGGATAAAGTGGTGAAATTCATAACATACTAAGTCTATTATTAGCAAGCCGTTTTGTGTAATTTTCTATATTGTGATGACTCATTCAAATAATATTTTTTCATAAAATATGTTTTGACCATTTTATTTCTTGATCTACAGCTAATCACATCATTTCATTTATCATATTTTCATCATATATTTCTGGAAATTCTTTTTTAATTTCTTTAATAATATTTGCAAAAATAGTCACATGAGTTAACTCATCTCTTCTAATATAATTAATCATTCTGTCTGTTGCAACCATTTTTGTTGAATCAGCTAAAGTGTCAAAAAAGGCAAATCAATTATAAAAATAAATACTTTCTAGTAAAAAGTTTCAAATTATTCAAGCAAAGAAATTTTTATCATTTGGATGATCTATAAATTCTTGATAAATACCTCAAATAAATTTATTTCTTTCAAGTAAATGTTTATCTTCTCTCCAAAAATAATAAATATTATCTCTTTCTTTACTATCAACAACAGTTTCAAGAATAGTTGCATAAGATTGAGAATGAATTGCTTCTTGATATGCTTGAATAGAAAGTATTAAATTTACTTCTGGTGCTGTGATGTAATCATTAAAATTTGGCAAATTTACAGTTTGAATACTATCTAAAAATATTAAAAATGATAAAATTCATTTATAAGCTCTTCTTTCATCATCTGTCAAAAGGTTTTTAAATTGAATTGCATCTTCTCAAAGTCCAGAAACCTTTTCAGGAATCCAAAAGTTTCAAATCATTACTTGATACATACTTTTTGCCCAAGTATATTTTGTGGCATTTAATTGAAATAACCCTGTAGAGTTTCATTTTATTATTGTTCTAACTGAAACATTATCATCTCAAGCAGGATTAAATATAGGATTTGCTTGCATTTCTTTTGTCATATTTTTTAATTATAAATTAAATGTAATTTAGTTATTTATTTTTTTAAGTTAAATTAACATCCATAATTGTTCTTAAATTATTCTTAATCAAGAAGTTGTAGAATAAGATCTCTATTTGAAACAGTATGTGATTGATGATTTGTAGGAATAGCTTGTTTAATTTTATCAATAAATTCGGTTATTTTATCATTTAGTATTACTCCATCATCATCAGTACATATTAGTATAAACTCAAAAAATCTTCTAATTTCTACTCTAAGTCATTCATAAGCAGTGTTATCTTTTTCACACCAAGTATCTCTTCTTTCTAATAATAATTTTAATGCTAAAATATTATTTCAATAATAATCTCTCAATATTTCATACACACTTTGATCTTTTTTCATAATGTCATCAATAATGGAATTAACTAATTCAATTTCTGAATTTAATAATTCTTCGTCATATAATTCATCTTTACTTAATCAATATAGTAAAGCATTTACAATAGATGATTGTTCTCTTCTTAATATTTCTATTATTTCTTCAGGACTTAATGCTAAAATCTTAGCAATTACTGCTTCATATTCTTGACTAGCTTCTTCTAATTCTACACCTTCTTTTACTTCTAATTCAACTGACATTTTTCAAGTATATTCTGATAATTTAGCTCATACATCTTGATCTAAATTATATACTTCTACTATTTTTCTTTTTAAACTAGTTATATCATTACCAAGAGTTCCAATCATATTTTATTTTTATTTTATAAATTAATTAGCCGAATTATATCTTATAATTGGTCTAATTACAAATTATCAACTACAACTTACACATTCATTTACTTCTAATGTCATACTTCTTACATAATAAACTGTTTTTATACCTTGTTTATGGGCTTTTATATAATATTCATATAATTCTCTTGGACTTACTTTTGCTGGATTTACTATCCATTCAAAACTTATTGATTGATCAACCCATTTATAAATAACAGAAATCATATCAATTACATCATTCATATTCATATGAACATATTCTTTATAATACCAAAAATTTTCATTGTTTAGATTTGGAGCTACCACAACACTTGGAGCCACCATATTTGTTTCAACAAAATATTTTTTATAAATTGGTAATAATGCTGCTGTAGTTCAAACAACTCAAGCTGTTGAAGTATTTGGTGCTGGTGCTATATGATAACCAAATCTAAGTCAATTAGTTTGAATAGATTTTATTAAACTAGACCAATCACAATTAGTTTTTGAATTTTCTAAAAACCATTTATCATCTTTTCCTAAAACAATTCATTTAGAATATTCACTTCAATCAAATAATTCATATTTTCATCTTTCTAAAGATAATTTATTTGATGCTAAAAATGTTTCATAAGCAAACTTTTCCATCATTTTATCAACTAATTCTCTAGCTTCTACACTATCATAAGCTATTTTACTAACTGCCAAATATTCAGCTAATCCTAAAAATCAAAGTCAAACTGAACGATACTTTTTAGCTGTAATTTCAGTTTCTTTAACGGGATAAAAATTTAAATCAATTACATTATCAAGAATTTTCATAACAATTGGAATAACTTTTTCAATCGTTTCATCATCATTTACTTTTGCAATATTTATACTTGCTAAATTACAAACTACATTATCTCAAGGAGTATATTTTATAGAAATTATTCAGTCTTCTAGAGTTTCTTCTATAAATTTTGAAGGAGAAGTATTTTGACAAATTTCAGTACAAAGTTGAGTAGAATATATATTTCAAGCATGTTTATTTGGATTTAATGCATTTACTGTATCTCTAAAAAATACATATGGCATACCAGTTTCTACAGTTCATTTTAGAAATTTCTTAAATAAATCTTTTGCACTTGTTTTTTCTTTTAATTCTATTTTTGGATTATTTTCACACTCAACATAAAATTTAACAAATTCATCTCCAAAGAAATCTTGTAAAGCTTTTCAAGTTTTATCTTTAACTTCTTTTGGATCAAATAATGTCCAATCTTCATTATTTTGAACTCTTTCCATAAATAAATCTGGAATAGAAACTGCTGGAAATACATCAAATGCTTTTCTTCTAATATCTCAAGTTTCTGTTTGTAAATCTAAAAAGTCATAAATATCTTTATGCCACATATCAAGAGTTACAGAAATACTTCAAGCTCTAGCTCATAATTGATTTACAGCAATTGCAGTATCATTTATAACTTTTATCCAAGGATTAACTCAACCTGAAACTCATTTAGTTCATCTAATAGTTCATCATTTTGATCTAATATTTCATAAATAAACTCAAACTCAACCTCAAAATTTTGATACTTGAGCCATATTTTCTATATTATGATAAATTGCTCTAAGATCATCATCTACATTAAAAACAAAACAACTTGATAATTGGTTATAATTTGTTCTAGCATTTAATAAAGTTGGAGTTGGAAGTGAAATCATTGCTTTTGAGCAATATTCATATATTTTGAAAGCTACTTCTAACCTATCTTCTTTTTTTTCAGGAATTGCTAAAAATAAAGCTGCACTCATATACATTTCTTGAGGAAGTTCTTTAATTATTTTGTTTGGATTTAATAAATACCTTTTTTTATACATAAGTAAAGTTGTATAATTATATGTAAAATCAGTATCTTTTTTTAATCTTTTTCAAGCTTCAAGTATATCTTCTTGCGAATAATATTTATAAAAATCTTTATAATAAAGTCAGGCACTTATATATTCATCAAATAATGCTTTATATGTTGATGGTTTATAAATATCATTAATATTCATTTTCCTATTATTTGTGGCTTCTTTATACAAATCAATTGTCATAAGTCTTCAAGCTATATATTGCCAAGAGGTATTTTCTACAGTTATTAAATCAATGGAAGATTTTATCATCATTTTTAATATGTCTTTTGTTTTTATTCAATCAACCATATATTTATTTAAAGAATTTTCTAAATCTTCAAATTTACAAATACGAGCTAATCAAAAGGAAACTCTTTTATAAGTATTTTTTACTTTTTCTATATCAAAAAATTCTTTTTCTCAATTTGATTTAATTATTTCAAGTGAATTCTGTTTCAATTTTTCTTGAATTTCTTGCTTTTCTATATTTCTTTCAAAAGTTCTTTTTTCTCTATAAATAATATATTTTTTTGCAATATCAAAATATCAAAATTCCATCAATTTATTTTCAACTACATCTTGAATTTCTTCAATAGTCAAAACTTTTTCATTATCAGAATTAAGTAAAATATTTGATAAATATTCAATAATTTCATCAGCTAAAGAATCAATAAATTTAAAATCACTATAATTTGCAACTTCTCAAGCTTTTTCAATAGCTCTTTCTATTCTAGTTCTATCAAATGGAATTAAATCACCACCTCTGTTTCTTATAAATTTTATTTTCATAATCTCATCAATTAATTTTTAAGAATAAACTAAAAAATAAATAAATATCTAAAAAATATTTATTTATTTTTTTGTTAAATCAATGTATACATTTTTTGAATTATTGCTAACAAAAATAGAACAATTTTGTTAAAAACTTTTTATAATTGTTAAAAACTTAATAGTAAGTATTTAACATAGTAATTTATTAAAAAACTTAAAAAAATATTAATATTTTTTTAAAACTGCTCATTTAATTTTAGCTTATTTTGATAGAACATTCTACTTGATGAAACTCAATATCTTTGAGCTGCAATTCTATCAATTCACATACCAAAAGCAAATCCAGAATATTTTTCTGGGTCTATTCAGCAAAAACTTAAAACTTTTGGATGAACCATTCAAGCTCAAAGTAATTCTACCCAACCTGTTCCAGAACACATTTTACAACCTGATCAAGCACATAATTGACAACTAACATCTATTTCAGCACTTGGTTCAGTAAATGGAAATATACTTGGCCTAAATCTTAGGTTCGTATTTTCTCAAAGTAATTTTTTCATAACAGTATCTAAAGTCCATTTTAAATCTCAAAAGGTCACTTTTTCTCAAACTACAAGTCATTCTAATTGGTAAAAATTACAAGTGTGTCTTGCATCTTCTTGCTCGTATCTAAAAACTCTTCCAGGAACAATTATTTTTATTGGTAATTCTTTAGATAACATGGTTCTAATTTGAACTGGTGAAGTATGAGTTCTAAGTAAATGCTTATCTCAAGATTTTTTAATTGAATTTATTTCATCAGTTATCCAAAAAGTATCCCAAACATCTCTTGCTGGATGATTATCAGGAATATTTAATTTATCAAAATTAAATTCTTCTGTTTCTATTTGTGGTCAATCTTCTACTTTAAATCAAAGGGAAATAAAAATGTCTTCAAGTAATTTGCTAGTTAATGAAATAGGATGAAGATGTCATAAGTCTTTACTTTCAAAACTTAAAGTTGGATCTATTTTTTCTTCTTCTTCAATTTTTGAGTAATTTATTTTTTCAATTTCAATTTCTTTTTTTTCGCTTTCAGATTTAATAAATTCTTTTAATTCATTAGCTAAAATTCAAATTTCTTTTTTATCAGAATCAGACAAATCTTTAAGTCATTTTAATATTTCATTTAGTTTTCATTTTTTTCAAAGTAATTCATCTATTAATAAATTCAAAGATTCTTGAGTTTTAACATCTTTTAAGACTTTTATAAAATAATTTCTAATTTCATTTATTTGGTTTTTCATAAATTATATTTAATGGTAAAATTAAGTTTGAATATATATATAAAAGCAAAAAAATCAAAAAAAAATATTTATTGTATTAAATATAAAAACTTTAAAAACATAGAAGTAATGTATTATAACACTCTTCGCAATAAACAATTTCTTTTCTATCTGGACTGTAAGTAGTTTTAATATCTTTTCCACATTTATCACATTTTCTATCAAATAATTTTCTTGGATTTCTTAAATTCATCCTATCAAGATGTCTTTGGTCTGGATGTCTTTTTGGTATAGGAATATTATGCTTTCTGTAAAATTCTAATTCTTGTTTAATTATACGAAACGGTTTCTTTGTTATTTCACATTCAATTGCCCGATTTAATATATCATCTGGAATTTTTGTAATATCTTTAGGTAATTTATTTGATGGTATTATTTTATCAACATGCGGAAATGGTGGTTCATAAGTAGACCAGTTGTAGAGATAAGGCAATGCCTTATCTCTACTGATTGGGAAATATTCTTGTGCTACAGTTTCATTGTATCAAAAAGGACTTATTGAACTTGGAAAAAATTCTCACCATTCTCAAGTCTCCATCATATGTTCAATAATCTTTGGAACTAATATTTCATATTCTTCTTTTGTGTATTGTTTGTTTAAAATGCAATAGGATTTATTACGAAGTCAAATACATCAGAAACAATTGGAACAACCATGAATATCAGAACTATATAGAATATTATAAGTATTATCTCTTAAAATCATGGAAAATAACAGATTTGAAACATTTATACTTGTATTCATAACCTCATATATTTTTGAGGCATTTAATCATACATAATTTGTATCATAAATGTCTTGTCAGATTATTATATCGGTAGCATTTTTTGCATTTTCTGTCTCCTTTACATTAAAAACATTATAACAATCTTTTGAATCAGATATTAAATTTCATACACAATTTTGTGAGTTAAATATTATACAATTTTTAGTTGGGATTTTTTGAAATAAATTATTTATTTTTGTCGTATTTAAATTATAATAAATATTGGATAAAATACTTTCAAATTCTTCTTTATCTACTTGTTTATTAAAAACATAATATTTCTTATTTGAAATATTTTTACATCAGATGCAATGACTACATCATTCACAATTTTCTAAAAAATAGCAATTTTCACAGTTATTTGAATTTGCTGAATAAAAAGTTTTATAACAATTTCTGCAATTTGATGACTCATAGCAATTTTCACAATTATCACAAGAATAAATATCAAGACAATCATTACATCTTAGACTAAAATTTGAATAATAGACATTCTCAATAACTCATCATCAAAAACAAAGGTAACTATTCTTTGCATTGATAATATAATTTACATACTGAGAATTTTCATTTGCTTTATAAGTATTAGTGAGACAAACTTTTGGCACCTCTTTTGTTAAATTTCAAAATTGTTCAAAGAAACCTTTTTCAAAATTAAAATCTTTTCAATATTCAAGAGGATCCCAATTATCATTCCACCAACAATCTTGGCAATATATTTTATAATCTTTCTTATCTTGTGAATACATAGATATACACTCTAAAGAGCAACTATCACATTTTCTTTTATAAAGATTTCTTTCATTACGAAAAGATAATCTTCTTTGTTGCCTACAATCTGGGCAAAGAGTTGGTGAAGAAATATTGTATTTTTTTCCTCAAAAACTTGGTGAAACTTTCTCATAAAATTCCAAATCTCTATCAGTGATTTCAAAACTTGAATTACATTGTTTACAAGTTTTAATTTCTATTAATTTTTCATCTTGAAACATATTTTAATTTTTAAAAGATAAATTTATTATTTTAATAAATTTCCTTATTATAACACTCTTCACAATACACTATTTCTGGCCTCTCTGTTGAATATGTAGTTATTATATCTTTTCAGCATTTATCACACTTTCTATCAAATAGTTTTCTAGGATTCCTAAGTGCCATTCTATCCATATGTCTTTGGTCTGGATGTCTTCTCGGGATTGGTAAATTGTGTCTTCTATAAAATTCTAATTCTTGTTTAATTATGCGAAATGGTTTCTTTGTAACTTCGCATTCTATTGCCCGATTCAGAATGTCATCAGGAACCTTATTTGCATCTTCTAGTAAAGATGTATTGCTATACATCTCTACAGTTATAATTTTATCTACTCTTGGAAATGGTGGTTCATAATCTGACCAATTAAAATTCTCTTTTAATGCCTGTTCTCTTTTTAAAGGAAAATATTCATTTGCTACAGTTTCATTATATCAAAAAGGTGAAATTGAGTTTGGAAAAAATTCTCACCACTCTCAGTTAGAAATCATATGTTCTATTATTTTTGGAACCAATTTCTCATATTGTTCGCGAGTATATTGTTTATTTAAAACACAATACTCTTTTCGCTTTAATCAAATACATCAAAATAAATTACTAGATCAATTTAGGCATAAAATAGTATAAAATGATTTATGTAATCAATTTGCCTGATTTTTTACAAAACAACAATTACTTATATTTAATCATCATTCATTACACTCATATCAATTTTCTACACTTCATAATGCATATGAATCATAAACGTTCTTTACATCAAAAGGTGCATAGGTTAGGTATTTGCAATCTTCACTTTTTCATACATCATAAGAAAAATACACATTTTTTGAATTTGATATGTAATCTCCTAAACAATTTTCATTATCAAAATTATTTAGACATTTTTTAGGAGATTTAAGTGACACCTCTCTTGATAATTCACTGTTAATTTTTAAGTTAGATATCTGATGATTTTCTTTAAATAATAACTCCCATTCTTCTTTTCTAACCTTTTTTCAAAACCAATAATAACTTGTATTTCTAAGAGAATGTGATCAAAAACAGTATTTACAATTAACCAAATCAGAAGAAAAATAACAGTCGGCTGAATCTTTAAGTGAATTTGAATAAAAGCAATTATAACAATTAGACAAATCAAATGAAAAATAGCAATTATTTGATTCATAAGAATAAGAGCAATCAATTACATCATTACAATATTCACAAATATAGGAATAGTAGTTATTTTTTCAAAAATCTGAGTTGAAATTCATATAACTATCTTTTAGTCAAAAACAGTTATTGTTGTATTCAGAATCTTCGGGTTTTATGTTCCAAAGGTTAATAAGGGGAACCTCCTTTAGAAGTTCATCAAATTGTTCAAAAAAACTTTTGCTAAAATCAAAATCTCTTCAGTAATCCATAGGATCCCAATTATCACTCCACCAAAAGTCTTGATCATATACTTTGAACATTTTATTAGGAGAATAAATTGAAATAATATCTTTCTTGGTTGCATCACATTTTCTTTTGTAAAGTTTTCTTTCATTTCTAAAACTAAGCCTTCTTTGCTGTCTACAATCAGGACAAAGACTTGGTGAAGGAATATTATATTTTTTTCATCAAAAAACAGGTGAAACTTTCTCATAAAACTCTAAATCTTTATCAGTTATTTCAAAATTTGTATTACAATGTTTACAAGTTTTTGTTTCTATAACTTTTTCATTTTGAAACATATTTTGATTTTAAAAAATAAATTTATATTTTAATAAATCTCTATATTATAACACTCTTCGCAATAAACAATTTCTTTTCTATCTGGACTGTAAGTAGTTTTAATATCTTTTCCACATTTATCACATTTTCTATCAAATAATTTTCTTGGATTTCTTAACTTCATCCTATCAAGATGTCTTTGGTCTGGATGTCTTTTAGGGATTGGAAGATTATGTTTTCTGTAAAATTCTAATTCTTGTTTAATTATACGAAACGGTTTCTTTGTTATTTCACATTCAATTGCCCGATTTAATATATCATCTGGAATTTTTGTAATATCTTTAGGTAATTTATTTGATGGTATTATTTTATCAACATGCGGAAATGGTGGTTCATAATCTGACCATTTAAAGTTTTTATTTATTGCTTCTTCACGAGTTAATGGAAACCATTCATTTGCTATAGTTTCGTTATATCAAAAAGGAGAAATTGAACTTGGGAAAAATTCTCACCATTCTTTAGTTTTCATCATATGTTCTATGATTTTTGGAACAAGAGTTTCATATTCTTCTTTTGAATATTGCTTATTTAATATACAATATTGTTCATTTCCATGAAGTCATATACAACCAAAACAATTTGAAGCACTAGATAAAAATAAATCACAATAAATATTATGATGTCATCACCAAATTATATTAGAGAATAATATATTTGTAGTTGCTCATCAACTACAATGTGTTTCGTAAATTAAACTTGATTTTTCTCACCAAATATCATAATCATAACAATCTTTTGCTCATCATCATCACATCCAAAAACAATAAGCAAGATTTTCAGAATCTCTACATTCAAAACAATATTTTAGATTTTTGGAATTTTCACAATTATCACATGCAATAATCTCAGTAGAATTTAGGTTTGTTTCTCATTTTGATGGAAAAGATTTTTTAATTTTTTGATATTCATTTTCTATACTTTTTTTATTTTCTCAAGTAAATATTGATTTAATAATCTTCTCAAATTCTTCTTTTTTTACTTGTTTATTAAAAACACAATATTCTTTATGATGAAGTCATTTACATCAAATACAATTTTTACAATCAACACAATCTTCACAAAAACTACATCAAAAACAATTATGACATTTTAATAAATAAAAACAATTATTACAATATTTTGAATCAATTAATTCATAACTATTATTACAATACTCACTATTATAACTATCTAAAACATTATTCGCATAAATAACATTTACACAATGATATGAATCTTCTACATATGAACAAGAATTTACTAAGTAGGAATTTTTATTATGGTAAGAATGATTAGCAAATTCTGCATTTTCTTGAAATCAATTTAATAAAGCGATTCTTGGAACTTCTATTTGCAATTCTTTAAACTGCTCAAAAAAACTTTTAGAGAAATCAAAATCTTTTCAATAATCTAGTGGATTCCAATTATCACTCCACCAATAATCTTGATTATAAATTGTAAATTTTTTATCAGGTGAATAAATTGAGACTATATCTTTTCCAGTTGCATTACATTTATTTTTATATAATTTACTTTCATTTCTCCAAGATAATCTTCTTTGCCTTCTGCAATCTGGACATAAAGTTGGAGAAGGAATTAGGTATTTATAACCCCCTCAGTCCCCCTTATCAGGGGGAAGTAGAGTTTTATACTCCTCCCCTGATAAGGGGAGGTTGGGAGGGGTTTTAAAACTAGGACTTACCTTTTCATAAAATTCTAAATCTTTGTCAGTGATTGGGAAACTTACATTACAATGTTTACAAGTTTTTGTTTCTATGATTTTTTCGTTTGAAAACATAAGTTTACAAATTATTTATTAAAAACTTTTCCAATCAAGCTAAATCTTTTTTATCTTTATCATAATAAAAAGTATTAATTCAAACGGTTTTAGCAGTATTTACAGCATCAATATTATGTTCAAAATAAACAACTTCTTCAATATTAAGTCAAAAATATTTTAGCATTATTTCATAATATCTAGGATCAGTTTTATTTGGATTATGTTCTAAAGAAAAAACTTCATAAGGCATATTTATAATACCAAACTTTATTTTTTCTTCAGCATTTGCATTTGTAAGAATTATTTTTTTATTTGGAAAACTATCAAGTAATTTTTGTAATTGAATATTTACTCAATTTTCGCATACAAAAGTATTCCAAGCATCAACAAGTATGATTTTCATAGTAAATAAATTATTTTATAATTCTTCATATTTAGTATTCCATTTTAAGCAATCTTCTTTTGAATTTTTTATAAGATTAATTTTATATCAATCTATATTTTCCACACAAATTATTCAATCTGTATGTAATTCATTTTTTATCCAAGTTTTAGATTTTGCTAATAATTTTGCTTCATCTTCACTAGATGCAACAACAAAAATCAAATCATGATCTTCTAATATTCAATTTGATTTTTTTCATCAAAGATAAACTCAATACAATTTATTTTTATAAATTTTAGACATAATCTTAAAATTAAATTTTTATCTTAAACTTCCTCATTTTTTTTCAACTTTTGCAACTATATTTTTTATTAGATTTCATTTAATTTCATCGCTTATAGTTCATTCCATTGATTGAATAAATACTTTGAAAGATAAACTTCTTTTTCAAGGCAATTTTTCTTCATTTTCATAAATGTCAAAAAGTTCTACTTTTTTAATTAATTTTTTATCTACTCAAGATATAGTTAAAGCTATTTCTCTTCCAGATAATTCTTTATCAACAACAAATGATAAATCAAAATTATTTTCTTGAAAATTTGATAAATCATGAGCTTTTACTTTATTATAAAGATGTGGCAATAATTTTGAAACTTCTATTTCAAAAAATCAAACTCTTGTTTTTACATCAAATCTTTTTGCAACTGTAGGATGAATTTCTCAAACAAATCCAACTTCTTTTCATCTAACAATTATTTTTGCAATTCTTCATCCGTGAGCAAATGCTGGGTAATTTGAAGTAATTTCAAAATAAAAATTATCTACAAAAATCGTTTTAAAAAAATCACTAACAATATTTTGAATATCATAATAAACTAAATCTTTTGAAGCAGTCATTACTCAAGATAAATAATAATCTTCACTAATTTCATTTCAATTTTTGGAAAAGACTTTTTCTATTTCAAACAATTTTATATTATTTCTATCTCTAATATTATCCTCTAATCCTCTCATTAAATTTGGAATTAAACTATTTCTCATATGAGTTTGTTCTTCACTTAATGAGTTTTTTAATGCAACACAATCATTTATATTTAAATTCAATTTAGTCGTTAAATCTTTATTAACAAAAGAATAATTATAAACATCAAAAAATCATCTACCAGTAAAGAAAGCTCTTGAATCATTTTTTAAATAATAAGTATTATCTTGAACTATAGCTCAAAGGTTTATTCTTGGAACTGTTGTTATAATATTATCATAACCATCAATTCTAGCTATTTCTTCAGCAATATCAGCTTTAAAATTTAATTCTTTTCTCCAAAATGGAATTAATAATTCATTTCAAACTTTTTTAATTCATAAATTCGCTAAAATATTTTCTACATAATCTTGCTTATAACTAGCTCAAATCAAGTTATTATAAAATTCTAAATCAAATTGTTGTTTAACAATTTCTTGTTTTTTAGTATAACTATCAAAATAATTTTCTAGTTTCAAATTTGGAAAAACTAATTTTAATTCTTCAACTATTAAAGATGTAGCATAACTTGCTAATTCTGGTAAAATATCTTTTTCAAATACATTTAATGCATCAGTTCTAACTCAAAGTTTTTTTCAAGTCATTCTCAAAACTGCTTGATCAAAATGAGCTGTTTCTATAATAATATTTTTTGTTGTCTCGCTAACTGCAGATGATTTTCATCCGATAATTCAACCTAAAGCTAACACTTTTTTATCATCAGCAATAACAATGTCTTTATCAGATAATTCATAAATTTTATCATCAAGTGCTTCTAAAGTTTCTCAAGATTTTGCATATCTAACTGTAATATTTCATTCAATTTTATCCCCGTCAAATATATGAGCTGGTTGTCCGTAAAAATACAAACTATAATTTGAAACATCAACTAAAAGTCATTTAACTCAATGTCAAGCTGCTTCTATAATAGTTTCTATTTCTTCTCTTGAAATTGTATTTCAAACTCAAGAAACTTTTAATAAACTATATCTTTGAACAACTTCTGGGATTTCATTTTTCGCTTTTAGTTCTGGCAGTTTAGAAAAGTCTATATTTTTATATTCTAAATCAAGTTTTCTTCAATTAATAGTTGCTAATTCTCTTAATATTCACATATAAGAAAACATATCTGGTCTGTGGTTTATAGCTTTGTTATCTATTTCAAGTATTTCATCATCTTTTTCTAAAGCTTCAGATAAAGATTTTCAAGCAACAACATTTAAAAATGATAAATCTAAAATTTCTTTTTCACTTTTAGCTGGAAATTTATCTTTTAAACCTATTTCTTCACTAGCACAAATCATTCAAAAACTTTCTACTCATCTAATAGTAGTTTTTTTCATAACAATTTTTTCTCACTCTCAATGCCATAAAACACTTGCTCCAATTTTAGCAACAGCAACTAATTGTCAAACTTCCAAATTTGAACCTCAACAAACTATCTGTAAATTATCTTTTTCTCAAATATCAACTAAACAAATTCTTAAACTATCGGCATCTGGATGTTTTTCAATTTTTATAATTTTTCCAACAACCATATTTTCAAAATCTTGTTTTTGAGAATTTATTTCTTCAACTTCAGCTGTATGCATTATTAAATCCTGACTTGTTTTTAGAGCATTTTCTAAATAAGGTAAATATTTTTTTAGTATTTTATAAGAAACTTTCATATATTATTTTTAAAATATAAATTTTTGCTTTATAATAAAAAAAAACCTGATTTTATCAAGTTTTTGTTTCTATAACATTTTCATCTTGGAACATATTTTGATTTTTGAAAATAAACTTCCTTTTTATTCCTCCCTTTATTTAAGGGAAGGATAGTGGGGGTAATTAATAAACTTCTTTGTTGTAGCAAGTTTCACAATAAACAATTTCGGGTCTTTCAGGAGAATAAGTTGTTTTAATATCTTTTCCACATTTATCACACTTTCTATCATACAGCTTTCTTGAATTTCTTAGTTTCATCCTATCAATGTGTCTTTGATCAGGATGTCTAGTTGGAATTGGTAGATGATGTTTGATATAAAATTCAAGTTCTTGGGATATAATTCTATAAGGTTTTTTTGTAATCTCACATTGTAAAATTCATTTTAAAAGTTCTTTGATATTTTTCTCTGCAACTTCTTTTCATACTTTATTTTCATCATAATTTTCTATACTTTTTGGTTCATAAAATTCTCAATCATATCAGTTTTGTTTTTCGTAGTCTGACCAGTTGAATCATTTATTTATGGCTTCTTCTTTTGAAAGTGAGAAATATTCTTCTGCTACTGTTTCATTGTATCAAAAAGGACTAATTGAACTTGGGAAAAATTCTCACCATTCTCAAGTTTTTTGCATATGTTCTATTATTTTTGGAACTAATATTTCATATTCTTCCCTTGAGTATTGTTTATTTAGAATACAATATTTTTTTCTACTCAATCATATACAAGCAAAACAATAATCACAATATTCACATAAATCACAATAAATGTTGTATCATCAATATACTGTTGCATAACAAAAAATATTATTATATCAAGCAACTCACTCTCATTCATAACATTTTTCAGCTTCAGCTAGATTATTCATATCATAACAATCTTTTCAATCATTATCTAAATCATAAATATATTTACAATTTTCACCTCTAAAAAGATTAAAACAGCTTATACAATTTTCACATTCCTTTAAATAATCTCATTCACAATTTTCTATATCAATATTATTATCCAATTTATGTATTGATTTTCACCTAACTTTTAAGTATTCTTTATATAATATTTCTTCATATTTATAAATATTTAAAATTTCTTTTTCATATTCTTCTTTGGTGTACTGAATATTTTTTATACAATAATTTTTATTTGTTAAATTTGAACATAAAATTATATTTGTGCACGAAGTACAAGAAAAAGAGTAATACATATTTGAACAATTATTACAAGTATCAGAATAAAAAGTTTTGAAACATTTATTACAATTAACCAGTCAATAACATAGCTCTGAATCTTTGATAAATAAACAATCTAGACAATTCTTTACAAAATAAGATTCTTTACAAAACATACAAGACTCAGCATATCAAACATTAAAACATAAATAAGAATTTTTAATATGCCAACAATGATTGCAATAATCACTATTTTCAAAATCAGTATAAAGATTATTAGATTTTCTAGGAACAGATAATAAGAGATTATTAAATTGTTCAAAAAATCATTTATTAAAATCAAAATCTATTCAATAATCTAAGGGATTCCAAGTGTCAGAAACATAAGTATTTTGTTCAAACACTTTATAAGGCTTATCTGGAGAATAAATAGAAATGATTTGTTTTCAAGTTAGATCACACTTTCTATGATAAAGTTTTCTTTCATTACGAAAAGCTAATCTTCTTTGTTGTCTGCAATCTGGACAAAGAGTTGGTGATGGGATTAGGTATTTTAATTTTCAGTTTCATAAATCTAAAACCCCTCCTAACCTCCCCTTGTCAGGGTAGGGATTGTTTAATTCTCCCCCTGATAAGGGGGAGTTAGAGGGGGTTTCAAAAATAGGAGAAACTTTCTCATAAAACTCTAAATCTTTATCTGTTATTTCAAACTCAGAATTACAATGTCTACAAACTTTAGTTTGCATAACTTTTTCATCTTGAAACATAATAATAGTATTAAGTAATAAGTATTAAGTAAATTTTTCGATTATCAATTAATAAACTTCTTTGTTGTAGCAAGTTTCACAATAAACAATTTCGGGTCTTTCAGGAGAATAAGTTGTTTTAATATCTTTTCCACATTTATCACACTTTCTATCATACAGCTTTCTTGAATTTCTTAGTTTCATCCTATCAATGTGTCTTTGATCAGGATGTCTAGTTGGAATTGGTAGATGATGTTTGATATAAAATTCAAGTTCTTGGGATATAATTCTATAAGGTTTTTTTGTAATCTCACATTGTAAAATTCATTTTAAAAGTTCTTTGATATTTTTCTCTGCAACTTCTTTTCATACTTTATTTTCATCATAATTTTCTATACTTTTTGGTTCATAAAATTCTCAATCATATCAGTTTTGTTTTTCGTAGTCTGACCAGTTGAATCATTTATTTATGGCTTCTTCTTTTGAAAGTGAGAAATATTCTTCTGCTACTGTTTCATTGTATCAAAAAGGACTAATTGAACTTGGGAAAAATTCTCACCATTCTCAAGTTTTTTGCATATGTTCTATTATTTTTGGAACTAATATTTCATATTCTTCCCTTGAGTATTGTTTATTTAGAATACAATATTTTTTTCTACTCAATCATATACAAGCAAAACAATAATCACAATATTCACATAAATCACAATAAATGTTGTATCATCAATATACTGTTGCATAACAAAAAATATTATTATATCAAGCAACTCACTCTCATTCATAACATTTTTCAGCTTCAGCTAGATTATTCATATCATAACAATCTTTTCAATCATTATCTAAATCATAAATATATTTACAATTTTCACCTCTAAAAAGATTAAAACAGCTTATACAATTTTCACATTCCTTTAAATAATCTCATTCACAATTTTCTATATCAATATTATTATCCAATTTATGTATTGATTTTCACCTAACTTTTAAGTATTCTTTATATAATATTTCTTCATATTTATAAATATTTAAAATTTCTTTTTCATATTCTTCTTTGGTGTACTGAATATTTTTTATACAATAATTTTTATTTGTTAAATTTGAACATAAAATTATATTTGTGCACGAAGTACAAGAAAAAGAGTAATACATATTTGAACAATTATTACAAGTATCAGAATAAAAAGTTTTGAAACATTTATTACAATTAACCAGTCAATAACATAGCTCTGAATCTTTGATAAATAAACAATCTAGACAATTCTTTACAAAATAAGATTCTTTACAAAACATACAAGACTCAGCATATCAAACATTAAAACATAAATAAGAATTTTTAATATGCCAACAATGATTGCAATAATCACTATTTTCAAAATCAGTATAAAGATTATTAGATTTTCTAGGAACAGATAATAAGAGATTATTAAATTGTTCAAAAAATCATTTATTAAAATCAAAATCTATTCAATAATCTAAGGGATTCCAAGTGTCAGAAACATAAGTATTTTGTTCAAACACTTTATAAGGCTTATCTGGAGAATAAATAGAAATGATTTGTTTTCAAGTTAGATCACACTTTCTATGATAAAGTTTTCTTTCATTACGAAAAGCTAATCTTCTTTGTTGTCTGCAATCTGGACAAAGAGTTGGTGATGGGATTAGGTATTTTAATTTTCAGTTTCATAAATCTAAAACCCCTCCTAACCTCCCCTTGTCAGGGTAGGGATTGTTTAATTCTCCCCCTGATAAGGGGGAGTTAGAGGGGGTTTCAAAAATAGGAGAAACTTTCTCATAAAACTCTAAATCTTTATCTGTTATTTCAAACTCAGAATTACAATGTCTACAAACTTTAGTTTGCATAACTTTTTCATCTTGAAACATAATTTAAAATTAAAAAAATAATGTTTTTGTAATTACAAGAGAATATTATATCACTATAAGGAAATATTAAATATAATTATATATGATAAATATTTATTTGCATTATATAGCCTTTTTTATTATAATAATTCTGTTGAAAAAATTTTACAACTAACTAAGATTATATGATTATAGAAGAACAACTATCTTTTTTATGATTATCAAAAAATGAAATTATAGTTTATATTTCTCTTCTTAAAACATCTTGAAATTATGTTAGCCAGCTTTCAAATCACACAAAAATAGAAAGAGTAAGTTTGTATTATACTCTTGATAGTTTAACAGAAAAGTGACTTGTCTATTTTGTAAATAAAAATAAAATAAAATTTTTTATTCCAGAAAAACCTGAAAAAATTATAAATATTTATAAAGAAAAATTAAATATTGCTGAGGAAATTTTACCAGAATTAAAAATGCTTGAAAATACAAGTCTTAATAAACCTAGTTTTAAATATTATGAATGAATTGATTGAGTAAAAGAAGTTTTGAAAGAAATATTTGAATACAAAGATATAAAAAGTTATGCAAATTTATCAAATGCTATGAATTATTCAAAAGATTTAGTTGATATTTACTTAAAAAAGATTCCAAAAGAAAATATAAATTTTAATATAATCTTACCTTATAAACAGGAAATTATAGATTATTTAAATTCTATAAATACCGAAAATCAAAAGAAAGTTATTAATTATGTGTTTATAAATAAACAAGAATTTCCTTTTGAATATGATGTTTTTATAACTGATAAAATCGTTTGAATTATATCTATTACAAATGGTGAAATTATTGCTATAAGAATAGAAAGTCAAGCTTATGCAAACTCTCAAAAAGCAGTTTTTAATTTAGCCTGGCTTTGAGCTACAACTTTTGTGATTTAAATTATTCTGAGATTGAAAAAATAAATGCCATCAAATGGCATTTATTACATATTTCAAGAAAGTTTTCAAATTCTTTCTTTTTTTGATTCCCTAGCTAATTTTATTAAATTAATTTTATTTTCTGATTTATGAGCTAGTAATATATTTTTGTTTTTATTTATCATAAATATTTTTATTAGAAATTAAGCTAATTAATAATACATTTAATTTCTAATTTGTCAAATCTATGCATTTATTCTTCATAGTAAATTATTTTTTATAAGCTTTTAAAGTATTTTTCATCAACATTGCAACTGTTAAAGCTCAAACTCAGCCAGGAACTGGAGTAATTTTATTTCAATTTTGAATAATATTTTCAAAATCACAGTCTCAATAAATTTTTCAATCTATTACACTAAATCATACATCTATTACAACAGTATCTTTATTTATTTTTTCAGTTGTTAAAAATTCTGGGCTTCACATTGCTGTTATAATTATATCAGCATTTTTTGTATAAAAATCTATATTTTTAGTTTTAGAATTACAAATTGTTAAAGTTGCTTGCATATTTATCAACATATTAGCAAGAGGTTTTCAAACAATATTACTTCTTCAAATGATAACAATATTTTTTCAAATTAAATCAATATTATAAAATTTACACAATTCAATAACTCAAGCTGGAGTACAAGGTTTTAGTCAAGTTTCATCTCAAATAACTATTTTTCATTGATTTATTGGATGAAATCAATCTACATCTTTTTCAGGATTTATAGAATTTATAATTTCTTGTTCATTAATATGTTTTGGTAAAGGTAGTTGAATAATAAATCAACTTATATTTTCATCAATATTTAATTTATTTATTTCTTCTAATAAACTGATTTGAGAAATATTTTCATCAAATGTTAATAATTCAAAATCAACTCAAATATATTCAGCCCATTTTTGTTTTTGTTTTATATATCTAATACTTGATGAATTATTTCATATTAATATTGCTCATAATTTAGGTTTCTTTTCTAAAGGAAGAATTTCATTTTTCAGTTCGTTATAAATTTTTTCAGCAACTATTTTTCAATCTAAAATCATTTTCTTTAAATTTAGGTTTTATAAATATATATTTTATTTTATGTAAAAAAACTAAAATACAAATTTTTTGATTTACTTAGTAGATTATTATGAGAATTTTTAAAAAATAAAAAATTTGAAATATCAAAAGTAATAGTATAATAAAAATTGTTAATTTACTTTTTAAATCAATATATAATGAAAGCTTCTGATTTATTTATTCATATTTTAGAACAAAAATGAGTTAAAGTAATTTATTGAGTTCCTTGAGAAGAAAATCTTGATTTAATAGATTCACTTAGAAAATCTTGAAAAATTAAATTAATCCTTACTAGAAATGAACAAACTGCTGTTTTTATGGCAGCAACTTATTGAAGATTAACTTGAGAAGTTTGAGTTGCTATTGCAACTTTATGACCTTGAGCAACAAACATGGTAACTTGAGTTGCATTTGCACAATTAGGATGATTTCCAGTTATGGTTATAACTTGACAAAAACCAATTAAAAAATCAAAGCAGTGACAGTTTCAAATAATTGATGTAGTTTCTATGATGAAACCAATTACAAAATATGCAACAACAATTATTAGTTGAAATAAAATTCCTCATATATTACATAATGCTTTTAAAATAGCTACATCTGAAAGACCTTGAGCCGTTGCAGTTGAACTTCCCGAAGATATTGCTTGAGAATTTGTTGAAAATCCAGAACTAATTATTTCAAATGAAAAAGTTAGAAGACCTATTATAGATGAAAAATCTATTTTAATATTAAAAGAAGAATTACAAAAAGCAAAATCTCCAATAATTTTAATTTGAGCTTGAGCAAACAGAAAAAGAATTACAAAATATTTAACTGAATTTATTGTAAAATATAATATTCCATTTTTTACTTCTCAAATGTGAAAATGAGTTGTTAGTGAGGATTTAAAAGAATATCTTTGAACAGCAGCATTAACTAGTTGAGATTACATTCATAATGCTATAAAAGAAAGTGATTTAATTTTGTCAGTTTGATATGATCCGATTGAAAAGCCAACACATTTGATTTTAGAATGATGAACTAAAAATATTCATATAAATTTTTATGAATCAAATATTGATACTGTTTATAATCCTTATATTGAAATTATTTGAGATATTTGAAATACATTTTGGCAATTATGTGAAACTGATATAGATAATTCAAATTGGGATTTTGAAAAAATATTTAAAATAAAACAAAAAAACATTAAATTATTGCAAGAAAATCTAGAAAATGAAGATATGTGAAATAATATAATTTGACCGAGACAACTTGTAAATGATGTTAGAAGTATTTTACAAAAAGACGATATAGTTGCTTTAGATAATTGATTATACAAAATATGGTTTGCTAGAAATTATATAACTTATTTTCCAAATACACTACTTTTAGACAATGCTCTTGCTACAATGTGAGCTTGAGTTGCTTCTTGAATGGAAGCTAAAAGAATAAATCCACTAAAAAATGTTGTAGTTATAACTTGAGATTGATGACTTGTGATGAATTTGTGAGATCTTGAAACTGTAGTTAGATTAAAACTTGATTTAACTATTATTGTTTTAAATAATTGAAGTTATTGAATGATAAAATGGAAGCAAACTGGTGCAAATATGCCTGAATGGGGGCTTGATTTTTGAAATCCAGATTTTGTAAAACTTGCTGAGAGTTTTGGTTGAATTTGATATAAAGTAGAAAATAAAAATGATTTTAAGAAAACTTTACAAAAAGCAAATGATGAAAAATGATTAAAAATAATTGATTTAAAATTTGAATATCCAAATGAAATAAATTAATAATTATGTGAAAATATTATGCCTTTTAAAATGATAAATGAGAGTTTTCTTTGTGAAAGCTGTGGTAAAACTGTAAATAAACATCCAGAAGGAAGTGCTAGAAATCACTGTCCTTTTTGTTTATATTCTAAACATTTGGATCTTGAATTTCCTTGAGATAGAAAAAGCGATTGTTTTTGACTTATGAAACCGATTTGAATTGATTATAAAAAAAATAAATGATGGATGATAAAACACTCTTGTCAAAAATGTGGAAAAGAAATATTAAATAAAGTTTCACCAGATGATAATTATATTGATTTTGTAAGAGAAATAAATAAACTCAAATAGTCCAGGTATTATTTTGCTTTTAAGTAAATTTTATAGTATAGTATTTAAAATATTTCTTAATTTATAAAAATATGGCATTAAGCGAAAATCCAGAATGAAAAGAAACAAAAGAAGCAGCTAATCAATCTAAATTTGATAATAAACCAAATCTAAATAGACAATTAGACGATTTTTGTCTGAGAAATTTTGAAAGTGATGAAACAAAATTTAGAGAAGATTTAAAAAAATTTCAAAGTGGAAATCCTGAAACCTATGAAGAATTTAAAACTTATATAAGACAAACTTCTCCGGAATTATTTTGATATGTTGAGTCAGAAGAATGAAAAAAAGATTTTCAAAACTCTATAAGTTCAAAATCAAATAAATTATTTATTAAAGCAGATATAAAAAGAAGAAATCTTTTAGGAGCTTTTAATAATGAATATACTTTAAATCCAGAACAAACCAAAAGAATAGAAGATGAATTAGCCAAAAAAAATATAAAAGAATTAGATAAGCTAAAATCAAAAAGTAATTTAAGAAAGAAATTTGTAGATATTGTCTTTAGTAAAGATCCAAATAATAAACCAACTATAAAAGATATAGATAAAGTTTTAAATCAATTAAAAGCAGATGTTAATTTTAATAACTTAACCTCAGATCAAAAAGAAGCTTTTGCTAGACTTGCAAATCCTAGATTAGAAGTATTATTATCAGATGTAGAAGTTATTATACCATTACTTCTTACTCCAAAACAAAAGAAGGCATTTATAGCTTTATTTTTACCAATAGTTTCCTTAAAACAGTTAGTTGATTGGGGAATATATAAAGAATCTGAAATTGTTCAAGCAATAGATGAAGAATTCAAAAATCGTTTGGAAACTGAATATGGTATACCAAAAACAGATTTATTAAAATATGTTTGAAAATGACTTTTTTTAAATTTGGAAGATATAGAAATTTCAACTCAAAATTTAGACAGATTAGATAGTGAAGAACACTTAGATAAGCTTTTGTGAGAAGAATGAATTCAAAATTTTGTAAATGATTTAAAAGAATTTAGAAAAGAAACATCGGAAGATTATAAAAAATCTTGACCTAAATGAATTGAAGAATTTAGAAAATTGCTTCCAACTTCAAAAGTTAACTGAGTAGAAAATTTTGATAA
The DNA here is from genome assembly GCA_028719245.1 of Candidatus Altimarinota bacterium. Lineage (GTDB taxonomy): Bacteria > Patescibacteriota > Gracilibacteria > BD1-5 > UBA6164 > UBA7396. The sequence continues at coordinate 32,485 of JAQUKG010000004.1, forward strand.
AAATTGATATATTGTATTAGAATATAGAGATGTAATTAATTGAAAAGAAGTTAAACAAAAGAAAGTTTTAAGAATTGATAATACTTTTGATCATGAATTTAGTTATTCACTAGTTTCAAATTGATGAATTGTAAGTCCAAAATCTAGTAATACTTGAGCTACTAATTATTCTTATAAAGAATTTTTAGATTTAGTAAATGATAATTGATTCACTTCAATGAGCTGTTTTGACTATAATTGACTTTTGTGATATGTATCTAAACAAGAAGATCTATCTATAAATCAAGATGATTTTTGACTATCTGATTCCCAGGGTGTAAGAGATAAAAGAGATAAGCTAAATGCTGATTTATTGACAATAAAAGAAAGACTAAAAGCTGAAAATCCAACTTTAACAGATGCTGAAATAGAAACCCTAGAAGAATATACAAATTTAAAAAGTGAAGTTGACAAAGTAGAGGAAGAAGCCGGTAATTTGGAAGAAGATGATTTAGCTTCACTTATAAAGGAATTAGTATGAGAATTTTTAAAAAATAAAAAATTTGAAATATCAAAAGTAATAGTATAATAAAAATTGTTAATTTACTTTTTAAATCAATATATAATGAAAGCTTCTGATTTATTTATTCATATTTTAGAACAAAAATGAGTTAAAGTAATTTATTGAGTTCCTTGAGAAGAAAATCTTGATTTAATAGATTCACTTAGAAAATCTTGAAAAATTAAATTAATCCTTACTAGAAATGAACAAACTGCTGTTTTTATGGCAGCAACTTATTGAAGATTAACTTGAGAAGTTTGAGTTGCTATTGCAACTTTATGACCTTGAGCAACAAACATGGTAACTTGAGTTGCATTTGCACAATTAGGATGATTTCCAGTTATGGTTATAACTTGACAAAAACCAATTAAAAAATCAAAGCAGTGACAGTTTCAAATAATTGATGTAGTTTCTATGATGAAACCAATTACAAAATATGCAACAACAATTATTAGTTGAAATAAAATTCCTCATATATTACATAATGCTTTTAAAATAGCTACATCTGAAAGACCTTGAGCCGTTGCAGTTGAACTTCCCGAAGATATTGCTTGAGAATTTGTTGAAAATCCAGAACTAATTATTTCAAATGAAAAAGTTAGAAGACCTATTATAGATGAAAAATCTATTTTAATATTAAAAGAAGAATTACAAAAAGCAAAATCTCCAATAATTTTAATTTGAGCTTGAGCAAACAGAAAAAGAATTACAAAATATTTAACTGAATTTATTGTAAAATATAATATTCCATTTTTTACTTCTCAAATGTGAAAATGAGTTGTTAGTGAGGATTTAAAAGAATATCTTTGAACAGCAGCATTAACTAGTTGAGATTACATTCATAATGCTATAAAAGAAAGTGATTTAATTTTGTCAGTTTGATATGATCCGATTGAAAAGCCAACACATTTGATTTTAGAATGATGAACTAAAAATATTCATATAAATTTTTATGAATCAAATATTGATACTGTTTATAATCCTTATATTGAAATTATTTGAGATATTTGAAATACATTTTGGCAATTATGTGAAACTGATATAGATAATTCAAATTGGGATTTTGAAAAAATATTTAAAATAAAACAAAAAAACATTAAATTATTGCAAGAAAATCTAGAAAATGAAGATATGTGAAATAATATAATTTGACCGAGACAACTTGTAAATGATGTTAGAAGTATTTTACAAAAAGACGATATAGTTGCTTTAGATAATTGATTATACAAAATATGGTTTGCTAGAAATTATATAACTTATTTTCCAAATACACTACTTTTAGACAATGCTCTTGCTACAATGTGAGCTTGAGTTGCTTCTTGAATGGAAGCTAAAAGAATAAATCCACTAAAAAATGTTGTAGTTATAACTTGAGATTGATGACTTGTGATGAATTTGTGAGATCTTGAAACTGTAGTTAGATTAAAACTTGATTTAACTATTATTGTTTTAAATAATTGAAGTTATTGAATGATAAAATGGAAGCAAACTGGTGCAAATATGCCTGAATGGGGGCTTGATTTTTGAAATCCAGATTTTGTAAAACTTGCTGAGAGTTTTGGTTGAATTTGATATAAAGTAGAAAATAAAAATGATTTTAAGAAAACTTTACAAAAAGCAAATGATGAAAAATGATTAAAAATAATTGATTTAAAATTTGAATATCCAAATGAAATAAATTAATAATTATGTGAAAATATTATGCCTTTTAAAATGATAAATGAGAGTTTTCTTTGTGAAAGCTGTGGTAAAACTGTAAATAAACATCCAGAAGGAAGTGCTAGAAATCACTGTCCTTTTTGTTTATATTCTAAACATTTGGATCTTGAATTTCCTTGAGATAGAAAAAGCGATTGTTTTTGACTTATGAAACCGATTTGAATTGATTATAAAAAAAATAAATGATGGATGATAAAACACTCTTGTCAAAAATGTGGAAAAGAAATATTAAATAAAGTTTCACCAGATGATAATTATATTGATTTTGTAAGAGAAATAAATAAACTCAAATAGTCCAGGTATTATTTTGCTTTTAAGTAAATTTTATAGTATAGTATTTAAAATATTTCTTAATTTATAAAAATATGGCATTAAGCGAAAATCCAGAATGAAAAGAAACAAAAGAAGCAGCTAATCAATCTAAATTTGATAATAAACCAAATCTAAATAGACAATTAGACGATTTTTGTCTGAGAAATTTTGAAAGTGATGAAACAAAATTTAGAGAAGATTTAAAAAAATTTCAAAGTGGAAATCCTGAAACCTATGAAGAATTTAAAACTTATATAAGACAAACTTCTCCGGAATTATTTTGATATGTTGAGTCAGAAGAATGAAAAAAAGATTTTCAAAACTCTATAAGTTCAAAATCAAATAAATTATTTATTAAAGCAGATATAAAAAGAAGAAATCTTTTAGGAGCTTTTAATAATGAATATACTTTAAATCCAGAACAAACCAAAAGAATAGAAGATGAATTAGCCAAAAAAAATATAAAAGAATTAGATAAGCTAAAATCAAAAAGTAATTTAAGAAAGAAATTTGTAGATATTGTCTTTAGTAAAGATCCAAATAATAAACCAACTATAAAAGATATAGATAAAGTTTTAAATCAATTAAAAGCAGATGTTAATTTTAATAACTTAACCTCAGATCAAAAAGAAGCTTTTGCTAGACTTGCAAATCCTAGATTAGAAGTATTATTATCAGATGTAGAAGTTATTATACCATTACTTCTTACTCCAAAACAAAAGAAGGCATTTATAGCTTTATTTTTACCAATAGTTTCCTTAAAACAGTTAGTTGATTGGGGAATATATAAAGAATCTGAAATTGTTCAAGCAATAGATGAAGAATTCAAAAATCGTTTGGAAACTGAATATGGTATACCAAAAACAGATTTATTAAAATATGTTTGAAAATGACTTTTTTTAAATTTGGAAGATATAGAAATTTCAACTCAAAATTTAGACAGATTAGATAGTGAAGAACACTTAGATAAGCTTTTGTGAGAAGAATGAATTCAAAATTTTGTAAATGATTTAAAAGAATTTAGAAAAGAAACATCGGAAGATTATAAAAAATCTTGACCTAAATGAATTGAAGAATTTAGAAAATTGCTTCCAACTTCAAAAGTTAACTGAGTAGAAAATTTTGATAAAAATTGATATATTGTATTAGAATATAGAGATGTAATTAATTGAAAAGAAGTTAAACAAAAGAAAGTTTTAAGAATTGATAATACTTTTGATCATGAATTTAGTTATTCACTAGTTTCAAATTGATGAATTGTAAGTCCAAAATCTAGTAATACTTGAGCTACTAATTATTCTTATAAAGAATTTTTAGATTTAGTAAATGATAATTGATTCACTTCAATGAGCTGTTTTGACTATAATTGACTTTTGTGATATGTATCTAAACAAGAAGATCTATCTATAAATCAAGATGATTTTTGACTATCTGATTCCCAGGGTGTAAGAGATAAAAGAGATAAGCTAAATGCTGATTTATTGACAATAAAAGAAAGACTAAAAGCTGAAAATCCAACTTTAACAGATGCTGAAATAGAAACCCTAGAAGAATATACAAATTTAAAAAGTGAAGTTGACAAAGTAGAGGAAGAAGCCGGTAATTTGGAAGAAGATGATTTAGCTTCACTTATAAAGGAATTAGATAGAATTGACCCTGATTGAGCACAATTTTGAGTTGATGAACAATGAAGAAATTCAGGTATTTGAAAATGAACTGTTTTAGAAATTCCAGAAAGTCAATGTGCTATAGTTGAATGAATAAATAATGAAGAGAGAAAAATTCAAATAAGTTATTATTGAAAAAAAGTTTCAATTTCATATGAAAGTTTTTTAGCTATTTTCAAAAAAAATAAAATTAAAAGAACTAAAAGATTTAATACTTTGGATGAATTTTTAGAATCAGCTAAAAGTAATAAAGAATTAGAAAATTGATTTAAAAATATAAAAGTCAAGAATTGAAAATTAATTCCAGCTGACACTCCAGAGGATGTAGAAAAACCAACCGAGATAGTTTATTTTACAAGTAATGATAGTGAAGATTTAGTAAAAATAAATGATATATCCTGAGATAAAATTACATTTCAATATTGAGAAATAAAACAAGAAGAAAAGGAAGATAAAAAAACTCATAAGAAATCAAAGAAAACTAACTTACTTATAAAATGAGCTCAAGAATATACAGTTAGTTTAAATGATTTTTATGCTTTTTTAAAACAAAAAAAATTAACTCCAAATTCTACATTAAATTCTAAAGATGAGAAGAGAAATTTACCAGAAGTAAAAGACGATCGCAGTAGAGGTTTTTGGACAAAAATCTTTGATAAATGATTTTCTATGCAGGAAATACTTCATTGATGAAAACTTATACTAGATTCTACTAAACATTATTTAGAAAAATGATCAGAAGTTCATTCTGCTAGGGTTGCATTATATTTTTGACATATTTTACCGGAAGAATTAAGATCTGAACTTGAACAAAAAGTTGAAGAAGAAGAAAAAGACTTAATGGATAAAGTAATGAAAAGTCTCTGAAAAGTTGATTCTAATATTGCAACAAGGAGAATATTATGATGGCTTAAATGTAAAGATACTCCAGAATATAAAAAAGAAGCTTGAATGATTTTTATGATGGAAAAATATTGAACTTTAACAGCAAAAGACCTTCATGTGGCTAAATGAAAATTTTTATGGTATACGGCTATGTGATGAAAAATAAGAGATCAAAATTACATAGATACTGAAGCAGAATGTAGAAGAGATAATATAGCTTTTACAGAAGAACAGTTAGTTTTTAACTTAATGAAAATTCAATGTAGACACAATAATTCATATTGAATTCATAGAAGATCTAGATTACATAAAGAATTTAAAGAAATAAGAGCAACTTGATTAGATTCTGAATATGATAAATGAATAAAAGATTGAAAAGATCAAAGTAATATACTTTGAAGAGTTGCTTGAGCTATTTCAGAATCTATGTGATGAACACATCCAAATGCTGCCTGATGGTTAGAAATGATAGTTGATAAAGGTTGACCTATTGAAGTAATGGAAAAAATACCTTTTATGTTGATGGCTTCTTGAGCTGCTTATAAACTTGATCAAAAAATAACAGATAAACTTAAGAACTTAACCGCTAAATGAAAAACTATGCCAACTCTTAGGTGTATGAGATATGCAACAGATGTAACTCTTTATAATAATACAATAGTTGAAATATCAAGAGCCAGTTGAGATTGAGAAATGTTGGCATGGGCTGAGAGAATTAGAGATAACTCACTAAAAGCTAGAGATTTTGATAAAAGCTTTAATGAAAAAGAGTCTATACAAGATGCAATTAAATTTTGGGATAAATATTGAAAACAATTAGCAAGAGCATTAAATATGCTTGATTGACAAGATAGAAATGAAAGATATGAAAAAACGGATAAAATAATTTTATTAGAAGCAATAAAAGGGGAGGAATGAAATCCTATTCTAAAAGAATATTATAATCAT
>JAQUKG010000005.1 GCA_028719245.1 Candidatus Altimarinota bacterium
GTGGGTATAATCATGTTTTTACATTATATGCTTCTAATCATGTTTGTATTTGTTTTAATGTTGATAATCTATTACTATCTCTTACATCTTTTGTGAATGATTGATAACTTGTAAATGCTATTGTTGCCAATATTGCTATTATTGTTATTACTATTATTAGTTCTACTAGTGTAAAGGCTTTTGTAGTTTTTAATGATTTGAGGAATTTAGTTATTGATTTTTTCATAAATTTACAGTTAATAATTTAATTTGTATAATTTTTTTATAAATTATTTTTAATTTTGGCTCAAATTATTTTTTTCATATCATTTTTTAGTTTTCAAATAAAAGTTTTCATTTCTCAGTATAGTTCTATTTCCAATCTATAAGAGTGTAAAGCTTGTCTACTTAATCAATATTTTAAAAATGTTTCTTCATTTACCTTTTTATTTCCATAAACTTTATCTCAAATAATTGGAAATCAAATGCTTGATAAATGAACTCTTATTTGATGAGTCCTTCAGGTTTCTATTTTGACTTCAACTAAAGTAAATTTTTCATCTATATAATCAATAACTTTTACATAAGAAATAGCTATTTTTGGATTAATTGGATTTTTTATAGTCATTTTGATTTTATCATTTGGATGTCTTCAAATAAAACTTTCAATTTTAAATTCTTTATCTTTAATAATTCCAGAAATAATTGCTAAATAGTATTTTCAAATTTTCTCTCTCTTTTTAATAATATCTTGCAAATAAGCCATCATTTTATCATTTTTTGCAATCATTATAACTCAAGAAGTATCTTTATCAAGTCTATGGACTATTCCAGGTCTTTGCATTCAACCAATTGAAGATAAATCTTTAATTTGATATAAAAGGGCATTTACCAAAGTTCAAGTTTTTCAATTTTCTCATGGAACTGGATGAGTATTTATTCAAGCATCTTTGTTAATTATTGCAAGATTTTCATCTTCATAAATTATATCCAAAGACATGTTTTCTGCTTTTAATTCTAGTTTTTGAATATTTATAGAAATTTCTATTAAATCCTTATTTTGAACTTTTAAATTTTTATTAATTATTTTTCAATTAACTTTCACTTCACTATTATCAATAATTTTTTGAATATAACTCCTTGAAAAATCACTAAAAAGAGTAGATAAATACATATCCACCCTTTGTTTTTCTTTCAAATAAACACAAAATTTATAAATCATAGTAAAAATTAAAGACCTAAAGATTTTTTAATATCATCTATTTTTTGTTCATCTTGTCCTGAAACTTCTTTTTTTGCTTCTTCATTTTTATACATTCATCATAAAATTAACCGTTCTTCTTGTTGTTTTTTTAATAACTTTTTTATATCTTCTGGATGCTCTTTAGCTAATTCTCTAAATTTTTCTCTTTCTTCTACAAAAACTTTTTTTAATTCATCAAATTGGAATTGAGATAAAGTTGGAACAGCATCAACTACTCTTTTTTTCTCAGCTACATTTAAAGATAATGAATTTTTAAGTAAATCTAAAAATTCGTTAACATCAACTTTAATTATAGGAAGATGTAATTTTAATAAATTTAAAACTATTTCATCAACTTCTTTATTAGTTGAAACTACCAAATCGGACATATTTTTATAATTATTTTTTTAAAGTGGTTGTATTATATATATTTTTATTTTTTTTCAAAAAAAAAGATTAAAATAAAAATTCTAATATTAAAAAAGTTTTTTACTAATACTATAACAAATTTCAGAGTTTATTCAGTTATAACAAATAAAATCTTTTCATTTAAAATTTCAAGTTATTTCATAATCAAATTTTAAATTTTCAATTATATTTTTTGTAGATTTTATATTATTTATTTTTATGTTTTCTAAATCATTAACTCAGGTAAGATTTAGCTTTAAAATACTTTCTTTTACTGTCCAAAGTATATAAAAATTTATTAAATTTTTTTCTCATAACAAACTGTATTCATCATTTTTATGAATAGAAAATATTTCATTTCATCTTTGTTTTATAACTTCAATATCAATTCAAATATTAGTGTTAGCTATTCCGATAAAAACTAAATCCTTCTTATGTGAAATATTCCAAAATTTTTTGTTTTTAAATATAGGTTTTCAGTTTAAATCAATTTTTGGTAAAATTTTATAATATTTTGCTATTAAATATCTAGCAATTAAGCTTTCGTTAAATGTGATTTTTGTTTCAAAAGATTTAATATAATTTTCTGGTAAAAATTCTTTAGCCAATTTTATTAAATTTGGAGTTATTTTAATTATTTTTAACATATTTTATATTTTTAAAATCTCATAAAATAAAAGGCATAAATTTGTTTATTATAAATATTATTGGAAACATAATTATAATTGTTCATAAAAGTTGAATTAATCAAGATTCTATACTTCTTTCATAAATTATATATCAATATGAAAATTTAGCTATAAATCATAATATCCGAGCTTTTAAAAACTCCATTCATAAAATTATTATTGAATTTATTCATAAGAAATTTAAAATTCTATTTTGTGGTATTATTTTTGCAATAATTATCCAAGTTGTTATTCATGTTATAGAACTTATTAAAAAATTGAAATAATTATCACCATATTCATTCATTGAAAAATTAGTTCAATTTAAGAAAAGTATATTTAATAAAATTAACCCAGGTAGGTATAATATATATTTATAATTTATTTTTTCTACAAAATTTGTTATCTTTTCTTTATAAATATGTCATATTCAATAAAAGAAACTTGCCATAATTGAAGGCTCTATACTAAAAGGCAGTTTTATATTTATAAAGATTTTGCTTTCATAATATATAATAATTGATAATAAAAATAGAAATATTAATCTATGTAATTTATTCTTTATAAATTTATTTATAAAGAAATAAAAGATACTCACTAAAAATAGTGATAATAAAAACCAAGTTGAAACATTAAGTAAAAATATTTCTTTGTTTCACTTGAGCCAAGTTCAATAAAACATTCATTTTAATACACTAAGTAAGTTATGAGGAACTTTTTCAATTAATCTTTCATAAATGATAAATATTAAATTAAAAGATATATATGGAATTATAAGTCTTTTGAATTTTTCAAATAAAAACTTTTTAAAATTATTGTGTTTTTCCTCATTAAATAAATAACCAGATAAAAAGAAAAATAAAGCTACATGAAAGCAAAAAATATATCAAAAGAATAAATTTCATTCTGAAAACAAAGAGTGTCAAGCTACTATCAATATTATTCATAATCATTTTAGATTATCAACCCATGAAATTCTCATTTATTTATTTAAGATTTAAAATATTAAAGATTATATAAAAATATAACAAAAATCAAAAAGCTATTTCTTTTTCAAATTTAAACTTATTTTAAACTTGTTTTATATAATGCAATTGCTACCAAGAAAAGGAGCAAAATATTTTATAAATTAATTATATTATTATGAAAACAAATAAATTTTATATAACTCTTTGAGTTATTATATCAATACTTTTAATTTGATATGTAAGTGTTGATGCTAAGTGACAAAATTCTAAAAATTGAGAAAATATTTCTAAAACACAAAAACAAAGTGTAAAAAATGAAATTAAATCTTCAGAAACTTGTAATATTGAAAATATTGCAAAATCTTCTTTAACTGTTGATGAAGAAAATGCACTATATTACCAATATAATGAAGAAAAAGTAGCTTATGACTTATACACATATTTTTCTGAATTATATGGTGAGAAAACTTTTTTAAATATATCTACTTCTGAATCCAAACATATGGAAGCTGTAAAAACATTACTTGATAGATATTCTCTAGAAGTCCCAACTGATTTTTGAAGTTTAAGTTGAACTTACAACACTTTAAAATTAGAATGAGAAAAATCATTACAAAATGCTTTAGAAGTTTGAATAAAAGTTGAAATACTTGATATAGAGGATATAGTTAAAACTATTAAATTAACTGATAATGATGATCTAAAAGTAGTTTTTATAAATATAGGTTGAGCTTCATATAATCATTTAAAATGATTTGTAAATTGACTTGAAATAAATAGTTTAACTACAAATATTGATTATTCAAATTATTTGACTTCAGATGAAATTAATATTAAAGGGTCTTTAAAAGATAAATTAGTTGAAAAACTTGAAAATGAATGAGTTATTTTAAATGAAGTTATTAAATCAAATATTTGAAATTGAAATCATAGAAATTCTTGAAATAATAATCATAACTGAAAATGAATGTGAAAATGGGGAAGTTGAAAATTAAATTGTTTAAAATAATTTTCTAATTTAAAAAAGTAATTATAGAAATTTCTATAATTACTTTTTTTGTATAGTTTCATTATAATCCAGAACTTTATCTATTCAAACTATAAGTCATCATTTCTGAGAATCTTTGAAATATAATTTATCAACAAGTTTCGTAATAATCAGAAATAATCATCTTCATCTAATTGAATTGTGATTATTAAATCATAATTCAGTTTTTTGATTTCTTAATATTTCCATATCACAGGCTTTTTTTGATTTAGTTCAATTTCATTCATCTTCAACTTCAATATTTATAAATATTTTTCCATCTTGTTTTTTTCACTTAAATCTTAAAATATTTAATCATCATTTTTTTGTTCAATATTCAATAGCATTATTATTCAATTCATCAACAATAAGTACAAACCTATTTTTCCAAGTTGAATCTATTCATAATATTCAAGAAATTACAAATAAAACATCTCTAATATGTTTAGTATTATTAAAATCTGATTTGAATAAAAATGATAATTCAAAGATATCATCATTATAAAATCTGCTTAAATAATCTTTACTTAAACTAATTGATGAAATTTCATCTATAAATATTTCTTCCATTATTTATAAAATTATAATACATATGGTTTCATTATAATAATTTCTGGTAAAAAAAGCAAATAAAAAATACCTATTTCTAGGTATTTTTTATTTTTGTTAATTATCTAACATTTTCTTTTAAAGTTTTACCAGCTCTAAAAACAGGAGTTTTCATAGCAGGAATAGAGATTTTAGCTCCAGTCCTTGGATTTACTCAATTTCTAGCAGCTCTTTTTGATACTTTAAAAGCACCAAAACCAGTAATATTTACTTCACTACCAGCTTTTAATTCAGCTGTAACAATATCTACCATAGCATTTAAAGCTTTTCCAGCAGCATCTTGACTTAAACCAGCAGCAGTAGCAACTGCTTTTATAAAATCTTGTTTTTTCATAACAAAAAAGTTATTAATAAAATAAACATTGGTAAATATAGCAAGTTTAAAATAAATTGCAAATTTTTTTTTAATTTTTATCATAGCCGATACAATAGATATTGTGATTTTTAGGAAATTAGTTTTGTGATATACGAAAATATTCAAGAAAAAATAATAAAAAAAGAGAAATAAGATATAATGAATTAGTTGAAAACATTATATATAATCCTATTTCTCTATGAATAATACTAACTATTTTTTACTAAACTACAAATAATAAATCTTTTTTGATTTTTAAGGTTAATTTATATAATCCATCTAAATTTATTATATTATTTTTTTAAGTTATGAATTTTTTATATAAAATATTTATAAAAAATATTTTTTCAAATAAAGCTTTTACGGTGGTAGAATTAACAATAATTATCACCATATTAGCAATATTGTGAACATTGGCATTTTTGTGATTTAAACAATATACTTGAAATACAAGAGATTCTAATAGACTTCAAACAATACAAAATATAGAAAGTTGATTACAATTAGCATATGCAAAAACAAAAAAATATTCTCAATGAGAAAATAATATAACAATATTATCAGGTTGAACAATAATATGATATCAATGAGATTTTTGAGATAATAATGCAAAAATAATAAATATGAATACTGTTCCATTAGATCCTTTAGATAACCAAAAATATACATATTATGTAGATTCAAAAAATAGAAAGTATCAAATTCTTGCTTTTATGGAAGAATATATTGGATATAACTCAATAATACAAGAAACTTATGCAATTGATTATTCTATTAGAAAACCTAGAGTTTTTTGAAAAAATTTATGAGTATTGTTATCAATAAACAATACTCCAGTTCAAAATTTATCGTTAACTTGAATTGATATAGCTACTACAACAACACAATATAAAGCAATAATAGACAATACCGCAAGTTGAACAATAATTTGAACTTGATGAATATTAGTGAATTTTATTAAAAGATAAATTATGAATATATCTATAATGATGTCTACCTGATGTCAAAATCTTTGAGATGAATTAATTTTGAAAAATGAAATTTTTTTGTTAAAACAAAAATATTGAAATAATACTAATTTTTTTGTTTTTAGTTATGACTTAGAAAATATATTTTTTTTTGATTCAAAAATTAAATATTTTGAGTATTTTCCAATTTGAGCTAAAAATATTAAAAATATATTTAGAAATTTTAAAAATTATTATAACTTTATAAAAATAATAAAAAAATCTGATAAGGTAATAATTTGATGATGATGAATAATGTTTGATAATGAAGTTTGAAATTTCTCAAATCCACTTAATTTATGGCTTTTTAGAAGTCAAGTTATAAGATTTTTTAAAAAAGATTTAATTTTTTGGTGAATTAGTATTGATATAAAAAATAAAAATAATTTAACAAAAATTAAAAAAATATTTTCTAAAGCAAAGGAAATTTATGTTAGAGATAAATCTAGTTTTGAATTACTTGAAAGTTTAGGAATTAAAAGCGAAATTATTTTAGACTCAGTTTTCTATGATAATTCTCAAATTTGATTAGAAAATTATAAAAAGAATTTTTTAGTTAAAAAAGTTGAAGTAAAAGATTTTTCTGTAAAAGATTTAGAAAATACTGATTTTAATTGAAAAACAGTTTGACTTGCTTTAAGAAGCTCTTATTTAAATGATGAAAATAATTTAATTTTGGAAATAATAAATTATATAATTTTAAATTGATGAAAAGTAATTTTACTTCCGCATTCATTTCATAAGGTAGATAATAAAGCCAATGACTTAATATTTTTAAATCAATTCATAAAACCTTGAATTAAAATTACATCAAATATGCAAGAAACTTACGAAATATATAAACAAAAAAAAATAGACTTTTGTCTATCTATGAGATTACATTCAATGATTTTATGTCAAGTTTATGGAATATTATTTATTTGAATAAAATATGCAAAAAAATGAGATTTAATGTAATTTAAACCACATTTACCATATTGAAAAAAGGAAGTAAAATAGCCATTACCATAGTTCAAACTATTGATCAAACAATTATTATAACAATTGGTTCAATTATATTTGATAATCATTTTACAATTACATCAACTTCCTTATTAAACTTAGCTGAAATTTTTATAAGTAAACTTGGTAATTTTCAGGTTTGTTCTCATATTTTTACTATTGAAGCTAATTCAATTGGAAAATAAGGATCATCTTTTCATATTTTTAAATTTCTGATTCAAATTAATTCACTAAGTGGAATTCATTCATTTAATTCTTTAGAAATTTCATCAATTTTTCTTTCATAATAAGCATTTTCAAGACTTTTTTTACTTATTTCAAGAGCTTCATTTATCATTATTCAATTTTGAAGTAAAGTTCATAAAGTATGAGAAAATATTGCTAGAATTTTTTTTCTTATTAACCTTCAAAAAACAGGAAATTTTAATATTATTTTATCAACATATATTTTTGTTAAATTATTCTTTTTTAAAAAAGCTAAAAATAAAATCATTAAAATAACTCAGATTATTAAATATAAATAATTTTGTTGTAAAAATTGTGAAATATTTATAACATTTTGAGTTAAACTTGGTAAATTTACTCTAGCATCGCTATACATTTTTTGAACTCTTGGTATAACAAATAACATAAATCAAATTATCATTCAAATTGATAAAGTAGTAATAATTGCTGGATAAATTAAAGCTCAAATTACTTTTGATTTTAACTGAGCATTTTGTTCTTCTCTATCTTTTATTATTTCAAAAGAGTTTGATAATTTTCAAGTTACTTCTCACATTTTTATCATTGATAAATCAAAATTTGAAAAAGTATTCTCAAATGATGCAAAGCTTTCATACAGTTTTTTTCATTTATTTATATCTTTTGAAATGCTGTCAACTAAATATTTTATATTTTTTTCTTTTGATTGAAATTGAATTATTGATAATGAATTAGTCAAAGGGATTCAAGAATTTATTAAATTATATAAGGAATCAAAAAAGAATATCTTTTGTTTTTGAGATATCTTAGGAGATCTACTTTTTAATAATTTTTTAAAATCTATATTTTTGATTTCTAAAATCAAATCTTTTATAACCATCTTTTTTATTATAATTTATAATTAAAAATAGTTTATCATTTAATTTGAAATTTAGCAAAAATTCCTATAATGTATTTGTAAATTTTATTTTGTTATCAAAAAAATATGTTTAAAATATTTTGAGTTTGAAGTAATGACGAACATAATGATGATTTAAAAGTTGAGGTAGTTGAGTCTGACGAAGAAACACTTGATGAAGAAGTTGGTCAAGTTGCACTGGATGTTTTAGAAACAGAAGATAATATATATATTGTTGCTCCAATTGCTTGAGTTGAGTATGAAGATATAGATTTATCTATAAATAAAACTGTATTAACCATAAAATGAGCTAGACAAAAACCAGTTGAATATGATTTAGAATGAATAAATATGAGAAATAGTGAATGTTTTTGGTGAAGATTTATAAGAAATATAATTTTGCCAGAAAATTTAGCATTAAACAAAATAAAAGCTTATATGCAAAATAACTTACTTGTAATAAGTGTTCCAAAACTTAGATTTGATACTAAAAACATTAAAATAAATAAAATGGAAAGTTAGTATTATTAAATATAATTGATTATTAATATGTTTTCAAAAAATAAAAAAATAACTTATTGAGCTAAAAAGATTGATAAAATTGTAACTTGATTTATAATTGGTTGAGCTTTAGCTTCAATATTTGGTTTAACACATACAAAAAAATGACAAGAAATTTCTAAAGAATTAAAGTTAAAACTATGAGAAAAAACTAGTAATATCTTTTCAAAGTGAATTTGATTATTTTGAAAAACCTTAGCATTCTTTGCTTCAATATTTTCTAAAAAATAAAATATGAAATATTTGTTGATTTTAGTTTTATTAATTCCTTTTAATTTTGTTTTTGCATCTAGTTGAGATGAGTTATTACCAGATTGTAATAGTGATTATTCATCAAAATATAAAGAATGTTTTCAAGCAAATGATCCAAAGGGCTGAAGCTGACCAAGAAGTATAGAAGAATTTGTTTGTATAAATTCAACTGACAAGTATGAAATACTACCACAAATTATTCTTGATGTAGAATTTAAAAAAATTGATAAAAAGGTTGAAAGTTATTTAGCACAGTTAGAAAATAATAAAGAAGAATTTTTTTGACCAAGTGCAAAAAGAAGTTTAGTTGAGTGAGTTAAAGAAGTTGATTCAAAATTTTCTATTTGAGATGATAATAGTTTTTGAAAAGAATATATGAATATTTGTTGAGATAAAATAGTCTCAGAAACAGTAAAATGTTTTTGAAGTATTCCAGATGATGAAATTCAACCATATTACAAAGATCAAACTTGTAAAAAATTAGTTTTAACAAAATTAGATGTATTTTCATCCGTTGCATATAATATTTTAAAATTAAATAAAAATCAGGTAAAAAAAGATTTAGCTAAAAAAAACTCTAAGCAAAGAAGAACAAAATATGATAAATTATTAGATATAATTATGATTAATATTTGATATGTAGAAAGAATACGGCAAAAATGGCCTTCAAAAACTAAAAATCCACATAAATAAATATGCAAAAAATAATTGAAAAATATAATATTAAGGCAAAAAAGTCTTTAGGTCAAAATTTTTTATTAGATGAATATATTTTAAATTCAATTTGCGAAATTACAAATATTACTTGAGAAAATATAATTGAGATTTGACCTTGATTTTGAGCTTTAACCTGAAAAATTTTAGAAAGAAAACCACAAAATCTAACTCTAATTGAGTTAGATAATTTTATGATTGAAATAATCAATGATAGAATTAAAAACGATGATTTAGATGTTTGACAAACAAATTTAGAGATTATAAATAAAGATGTTTTAAAATTTGAAACTATTTTAAAAAATTATAAATTAATAGCTAATATTCCATATTATATTACCTCACCAATTTTGTACAAATTTTTATACGAAGTTCAAAATAAACCAAATGAAATGATTATTTTAATGCAAAAAGAAGTTTGAGAAAGAATTATTTCAAAAAAGTCATCCGTTCTATCCTTATTTATTCAAAAAAAATGTTTAGCTAGTGAAAAAGTATTTGTTCCAAAAAATTGTTTTTTCCCTCAACCAAAAATTGATTCTACAGTTTTATTTCTTCAAATTTTTGATAAATATGATTTTTTGGATGATAATTTATTCCTAACATTTATAAAATCAAGTTTTTCAAATCCTAGAAAAAAAATGATAAATAATTTATCAAATGCTTGATACAATAAAGAAAAAATGTTTAAAAAACTTTTAGAACTTTGATTTAATGAAAATACTAGAGCCGAAGAACTAAATATAGATAATTATATTTATTTAATTAGTTAAAAACCAAATTAACTAAAATATTTTGTGTTTTATTATTAATAACTATAATAAATAAAAATTAGTTTATTAAATTAAAAATTATTATGAAAAAGAAAATTTTGTTTATTATTGTGATATTATCATCTGTATTTTTTATTTCCAATACATTTGCTGATTTATCTATTTTTAGTAATACTAATGATATAATTTATTGTCCAAATGATAGTGCTGGTAATTCTACATGTTCCTTAACTGAATGAACTAATGTAGTAAAAAACTGAATTAATGATATAGAAAAAAATAAAAAAGCTTCTGTTTACATTCAAGATATTGTTAAATATTTATTAACATTTATTACAATAATTGCTGTTATTTATATAGTTTATGCTTGATTTAAAATACTTACTTCAGCTTGAAAAGATGATGAAATTAAAAATTCAAAAAATATTATAATATCAGTTGCATTTTGAATATTAATTATATGGCTTGCATATGCAATTGTTACTTGGATTTTATGAGTTATTACATAATAATTAAATATGATTGTTTTTTTGCAAAAATTATAAATTTGTGTTAATATAAGCAAGTATTATTTTTTAATTAAAATTTATGGTTACCACTAATGATTATAAAACTGACAAAAATGTAAATAGAGTTATGTATATTTCAATAATATTATTTGCTGTTGTATTATTTTCAACTATTTGATTATATTTTTATAATTCTAATTTAAAAATAGAAATAGAAAAAGTAAATAAAGATATTACT
Source organism: Candidatus Altimarinota bacterium (assembly GCA_028719245.1). Taxonomy (GTDB): domain Bacteria; phylum Patescibacteriota; class Gracilibacteria; order BD1-5; family UBA6164; genus UBA7396. The sequence goes on from JAQUKG010000005.1 coordinate 11,416, forward strand.
AAATTGGATGCAGATATTAAAGAAATAAATAATGATGAAAAAGTAAAACTTTATAAATTGATTACTTTAAATAAAACATATTTAGAAAAATACAATAATTTATCTAAAATCCCAGAATTTATAAATAATTTAAATAAATTATCAATTAAATACAATATATCATTTGAAAATTTTTCTTATTCTAATTCCAAAATAACTACGAATGTTATAGCATTAGATGATTGAATTAATTTTTGATATGAAAAAACTAAAAAATTTATTTCAAGTTTTAGGGATAATTCAAGTAATGATATTTTTAATTTAAGTTTTGTTAACTATTTTGGAGGATGACAAGAACAAATTAAATTTAATGCCCAATTTGAAATTAAATAATCTTTAACCTAAATTAATATGAATAATAAAACTCAATATTCTATAATAACATATTTATTAATTCTTTTAACCTTATTTATTTTATTTTTCTTCACGAAGGATTATTGCTATGACTTAATTGATAATAATAATCAAAAACAATTACTAGAAGAAACTATAAAGAATAAAAATAAAGAATATAGTATAATATCAGAAATTAAATCAAAAATTGACTCTTGAAATTTAAAAGATATAAATTTTGACAAATTTTTAATTAAATTTAATGAAAATGAATTAATAGATTATTTTTATTCTTATGTATCAAATAATAAAGATTGAGTAAGTATAGATTCAATTTCACTTTGAGAATGAAAATTAAATGAATTTTGATTTAAACAAGGTGATATTAAATTGGTTGCTACATTTACTAATGAACAAAATATGATAGATATGATAAATTTTTTACTTAGAAGTGAAAAATACAATTTATATATTCATGATTTTACATATCCTTTTTGAATTAGTTCAGATAAACCATTACAAGTTTCAATTCCTATAAAGATTTTATATAAAAACTAATAAAAAATATGGATAATTCTTCAAATAAAAATTCAACTGATATAATAAAAAAAGAATTTTATATATTCAAAAAAATAAGTTTAATTGATAAATTTAATTTTTATGAATATTTATCAATTATGTTAGATTGATGAGTTACAATCACTTCATCTCTTGAATCCGTTTGAAAAAAAATTAAAAATTTATATTTTAAAGAGAAAATTGGAGAACTTTTAATTTTTATTTCATCTTGAGATAGTTTAAATAAAGCTATGAAAAAATTACCAGATGTTTTTAATCAATCTGAATATTCTTTGATTGAAGCTTGAGAAAAATCTTGAACTTTAGTAAACACTTTATCATCTTTAGCTTTAGAATTTAAAAAACTTTTTGAACTTAAACAAACAATTAAATCTTCACTAACTTATCCAACAATTATATTGATATTTTTAGTAGTTGCTGTTTTAGTTGTAATGACTTATGTAATTCCTTCAATTATTCCATTACTTGATGAATCATGAGTTGAAAAGCCATTTGCAACTATTGCTTTAATAGCAACAAGTAATTTTATAAGTAATAATTTATTTTCTATAATATTTTTTATAGTTTTAATTTTTGTTTTATTTTATTTTTTTAAATCTTCTGATGGTTGAAAAAAAATAATTGATAATTTATTATTAAAACTTCCATTAATTTGAAATATTTACAAAAATTATATAATTGCCTCTAGTGCTTCAATTCTTTGAATTCTTATGAATGCTTGAATTCCAGTAGTTAAATCTTTAATACTTGTTTGAAAATCAACTAATAATGTAATTTATGAAGATTTATTTAATGATATATCTATGAAAGTTTGAAATTGAAGAAAAATGGTTGAATCTATAATAGAAGTTGATTGAATTAATGAGTATTTTCCATCTGATTTTCTACAACTTCTTTCCGTTTGAGAAAAAACAGCTTCAATTGATAATGTATGCAAAAAAATAAATGAACAATATACAAGAGAAGTAAATTATTCTTTATGAAATTTAACAAAATTAATAGAACCTTTAGCTATTTTTATAGCATGACTTTTTGTTTTATGGTTTGCATTTGCAATATTTTGAGCTATATTAAAATTGACTCAAACGGTGGGGTAATTTAATTTTATTGTTATAAAAGATGAAACATAAAACTCAAAAATGATTTACATTAGTAGAACTTTTAATATCCATGACTATATTTTTTATCTTCGTAGTTATGACTTATGTTAATTATTCTTATTATCAAAATATTTCAAAGGTCAAATTATCATTAAAACAAATTTCTCAAACAATTAATGATGCTAGAAATTTAGCAATTTCTTGATATAATAAAGATTGAATAAACCAATCAATTTGAGTTTATTTTGATTTAGAAAATGATAAAAATAATATTTCATTATATGCGATTAATTATAATTCTTGAATTATTTTAAATAATAATTCTTTTTATAAAAAAATAAGTTTACAACCTTGAATTTGAATTGATAATATTTCTTGAAAAAACAAAATTTTAATTTATTTTTCATCAATTTATGCAAAACCAGAAATATATTATTATGATAATTCCTGAGTAGCAAATATTTTTTCTTGAGATTATCTAGATTTTGATATTTCTTTTAAGTGAGCTTTAACTTTTCCATTAAATAGAAAATTAAAATATTTTAAAAATACAAATGTTGTAGATTATTAATAATTTTTTTAAAAATGATAAATAATAAATGATTTTCTATAATTGAAATTCTAATTTGAATAATGATTTTTACATTATGAATTACTTGAGTTTATGTTTTAATGGTCTCAACAATTAATTTAAATGAATACTCAAAAAATTCTATAATTGCAACAAATTTAGCTAGATGATCAATAGAAGATATTAGAAATTTAAGAGATAATAATTATAAAAATTTATATAAACGGGATAAACTTCCTTGAAACGATACTAATCTAGTATTTTCAACTTGAGTTTATTACAAAGTAGAAAATGATTACTCACCTTTTACAAGTGAAACTGTTAAATTAGAAGTTATATTAGACTTCGCTGAATGAAAAGAGTTTTTAGCTAATAAAATGAATAATTATATATTATGTTTAGATAATGAAAATAAATATACTTATGATTGTTCCTGACAAAATAAAAAAACTTATTTTTATAAATATATGAAATTTGATGATGTTATTTATAACTCTGGATGAGTAAATAAAATTATTTCTGGTAGTTTAAAATTAACTTCAAAAGTTATTTGGTATAATAAATGATATCATCAAATTGAATTAAAAACTATTTTAACAGATTATTTAAGACAATAAAATATGAAAGCTGAAAATATTAAATGATTTACTCTTATAGAAATAATAGTATCAATTGCTGTTTTGTCTATGATTATGATATCAGTTTTTACTATATTTAGTTTATCTGCTGATTTGAATAATAAAACAGATATTTCAAGAGCATTACAAGAAAATATAAAAAATCTTGAGCAAATAATAATTGATGATATAAAAATAAATAATATTTCTTGAGTAAATAGTGATATTGTTATATCTAATTGTCAAATTTCTTTAACTTCAAAATATAGTTCTTGAACAAAATTATGTGTGTGAACAAATAGTTATTATTTAGCTAGACAAGAAGCTTGAACATGGATAAGAATTTGAAATTATAATGAATGTGAATTATGAATAAATAGTTGTTATTTAGTAAAACATGATGAAAATTGAAATATAACTCAATTATCAAACAGTTGGCTAGAATTTAGAAAATTATATTTTTATGTTACAAATGATAAAATAAAAAAAGTTAGTATTAATTTTGAGGTTCAACCTTCAATTCATAAGTGAATTAAACCAGAATTAGTTAAAAATAATAAAATAAATTTTGAAACAACTATATCAGAAAGATTATATAATAATAATTAATATTATGAAAAAAGATATAAATAATTCTTGATTTTCAATTATACTAGCTATAACAATGACTTGATTTATGATAGTTTTAACGGCTTGAATTTTTCTTTTAGTATTATCTGAAAATAAAGATACTAAATCTATAGAAAATTATTTCAAAAGTTCACAATGAGCTGAATGAAGTTTAGAGTTAGCAATGTTAAAAGCAAAACAGTATAATTATTCTTATGATGAGAAATTGATTTCATCTAATTCCCTTTCAAAAATTCTTTGTAAGGATATTACAAATTGTTATGAAAATAAAGATGAGTTAATTACTTATAATTTATCTTCTATTTCATCACAAATAGTAGATAAAAAAATAGAATTATGAAATTTTGATATTATTCCATTATTTTCTTATGATCAAAATTGAGTTTATAAAAAAGTAAAAAATATAACTATTACATGACTAAATAATAATATAATTTGGAATATAGTATGAAAAGACTCTTGAATAAGTTGAATATGAGATTTTATAAATACAACAGAGTGAAATTATAAAACTATTTCTTGATTAGATATTTCTTATAATAAAAAAACTATTTGAGAATTTTTAAATTTTTCTGATTATAATTATTTAATATTACATAATTTATCTAATGGAGAAATTACATATACTTTAAAATCATTAAATAGTTGAGAATTTCTAACAAAAGACACTTCTCAAATTATTGCAACTTGAGAAGTGTGAGGATTTAAACAAAATTTAATTGTAAATATTAATAGTTCTAAATACTTAAATTTACTAAAATATTCAATATTTTCAAATTAATAAGAATGGCTTAAATCGGCTTTTATTTTTTTATTTTGCTTTATATAAGATAAAAGTTAAAAAAGGTAAAAAGTAAATGGTAAAAAGTAAATAATTTTGACAAAAAAATATATTTATATAAAATACTCAAGCTTTAAAAAAAGCATTTTATTTTATATCCTTCTTTGATATAAAAATCAAAGATATAACCCATAGGAAAAATTATGGCAAAATACGAATTAATGCTAATATTAAACCCTAGCATTTCTGAAGAAGAAAGAAATAATTCTTTAAATAATTTAAAGAAATCATTTGAAGAAGCTTCAGTAAAAATTGAAAAAGAAGATATTTGGTGAGACAAGAAAATGGCTTACAAAATTAATTCTTCTGATAAAGGATTTTATGTTTTATTTAACTTAGAACTAGATTGAAAAGTTATTATTAATTTAACAAAACTTATGAATTTAGATTTAAATATATGGAGACATATGTTTGTAAAAATAGATGTTTAATTTTTAATTTTAAATAGATGAGAACTGTTAACAAAGTTATATTAATTGGTAATATTACCAGAGATCCTTTAATAAAAGATATTGATAATAATAAAAAAGTGGCTTTATTTTCATTAGCTACAAATAGGTATTATAAAACAGCTGAATGAGAAAATAAATCTGAAAGTGAATTTCATAATTGTGTAGCTTGGGGAAATTTAGCTGATAGAGTTGAAAAATTTTTAACTAAATGAAAATTGGTATATGTTGAATGAAGATTGAGAACTAGAATAATTGATAAGGAAGATTGAACAAAATCATATAAAACAGAGGTCGTAATTTCAAATTTGATATTTTTAAATAAAAAATCTGATTTTGATTCAATTGAACCAATTGACGATATAATAGATGATGTTATTGAAATAGATGATAAATTTTAATAAAACTTTTAATAATTAATTTAATTTAAAATGACTAATACAAAATGTCCTTTAGAAGGTGTAGTAATTGACTATAAAAATATAGAACTTCTAAAAAAATATATAACTAAATTTGGGAAAATAACTCCTAGATATTACACTTGAGTATCTTTAAAAAGTCAAAAGAAACTAGCAACTGCAATTAAAAGAGCTAGAATGATGGCTTTACTTCCATTTGTTAATAAATTTGACCCAAACTTTAATAGTTAAAACTAAAATCTCTTGAATTTTCAAGAGATTTTTTAATGCTTTATTTTTGCAAAATAAAAAAACATATGTTAAAATAACCTAGAATTTATTTTTTAATTATAAATATATGACAAGTATAGAAAAACCACCTAAAACATTAGATAATTGACCTGATAATGGTGAATGATGACAAAAAAAACAAGAACTAGCTCTTGCTGATGTTAAAAATTTTAAAGACTATTGATTAGGAATTAATTCTGATATTGACAAAAATTGAGTAAATCTTAATATTGGAAAAATAGCTAATTGAGTTGAAGCAGATTTAAAAGCACAATTAAATTGAGTAAATGATCCTGAAACTAGAGAACAACTTGAAAAAACTATTGCTTCTATTTCTCAATGATTTAGACAAATAAATCCAAATTTACAGTTAAATAATAATGAAATGCTACTTCTTGCTAATCAATATAGAGGTGTTATGGAAGCAATAGCAACAGAGATAGCAGAAAATAAACAATGAGAAAATGCTGCTGATAAAAATCAAGCTAATAAAAAAACAGAGTTAGCCCATAAAAGTACTCAAGAATTTTGTGATTCTTTACTTGAAAGTTTAAAAGCTATTGCTGAAAAATGAAAAAAAGGTGTCTCTATGGCTGAAAATACAGAACATGCCCCTGAATTGAATAAAGCAGAAGTTGCTTTAGAAGGAATGCCCCCACCATCTCAAAATCCAAAAGAAAATCAAAGTCCTACAGCTACAGCTTAGGACTTTTTTCTTGTCTAAAATAAATTATTAAAAAAACTAAAATCATAAAATAAATTATTTCAAGATAAATAGCATAGATTCATAAATCAACTTTCAAAACTGAAAAACTTAAATTTCAAATAAAGTTAGCAACTCAAATAATGAAATTAAGTAAATAATAATTAATAAATCAAATTAGAAATCATATTTTACCCCAAATAAATTGTCATAAAATACTTAAAAATCCAAAAAACATTGTGAAAGGAATTATTCATCAAACAAGTAAGTTTGAAATTGGTGAAAGTATTGAAATTTGTCCAAAATTAAAAATCATTATTGGTAAAGTTGTAGTTAATGCTGACATAGTCAAAACAAAACTATCCTTTATAGCAAAGAAACTTGGCAGAAATCTAAAAATTTTATTCCAAAAATTTTGAAAATATAAAAGTCATAAAACAGCTAGAAAACTTAAATGAAATGAAATATCATAATTTAAACTTAAAGGATTATATAAAATAATTAAAAAAGCCGTAAATAATAAAATAGATAAGTTGTCAGTTTTTCTTCATAAAACTAAAATATAATATCAAACCAATCACATAATTGAAGCTCTAATAACAGCAATAGAATCTCAAACTATTAGCACAAAAAATAGGATAAACAAACTAATTAATAAACTTCTAAAAAATATAGGCAAAAATTTAAACAAAAATCATAAAAAAATAATAATAATTGTAATATTAAATCAACTAACAGAAATTATGTGAGTTAATCAAGAATTATTAAAATTTTTAGAAATATTTTCATCTAAATCACTTTTTTCTCAAATTAAAAGTCAAAGCAAAAAATCTGCTTCATTTTTTGGATAAACTTCTTTAGTAATTTTAATAATTCCTTTTTTAAAATCTAAAACTTTATTAAATAAATAAGAAACTTTTTTATTTCAGTTAAATTCAATTTCTGGGTAATATAAAGCAAAATAAATATTCTTTGATTGTAGAAATTTTACATAATTAAAATTTGAAGAAGTATTTTTTATTTCTTTTAGATTTCATTTTATATTTATAATTTGATTATTTTCTAAACTAAGATTTGGTTTTACATAAAGTAAGAATTGTAAATTTATATTTTTATTTTCTATAAAATTTGTTTTTAAAATATAACTATTATAATTGGAAGTTTTTTTATAAATATCAACTACATAAGCATTTATATTAACTTCTTCATCATAATAAAGTTTAACTTTAGAAATATTTTTTGAAATAAAATAATTATTTACTGCAGAATAATTTAATCAAATAAAAACTCCAAAAGCTAAAATAATTAAAAATAAATGATATTTTTTAAACTTAAAGTAAATAAGTCAAAAAAATATCATTGTTATAGAATAAAAAAATGTAATTAAATAAATATTAAATAAAAAGTTTCAAAATAAAATTCAAATAAAAAATCATACCAAAAAATTAATAAATATTTTATTTTTAGACATAAAAATTAGATTATTTCACTATTTTTAGGAGTTTTATAAATTCTATATAATCAGTAAAATCAAGATATTATTAAAAATATTGCTCAAATTTGAGTAAAACTTATTCAAAGTTCAATTTTAAAATAATCATATTTTCAGCTAAAATTATCTAAAATTAAAAGTATTGATCAAATTAAAGCTAATCATAAATATCAAATAATTCATCTAACTGAAATAAACATAGCAAACATGTATAAAACCGAGAATAATATAAAAAATATTATTGAATAAACTATTGGCAATGGGAAAACAGGAACTTCGTAAGGAACTGGTGAAAATGAGTTAGTGTAAAGAATTTCTATTCAAAAATTTGTTTCCTTTCAATAAACTTGTCATCCTAGAAATGAACCAAAAAATCATATAATACAAGAAAATAAAAATGCCAAAACAGAAACATCCATATATTTTCAGCTTTTAATATTATGTAAAATGATAGAAATAAACAAGACTAAAAAATATCAAAATATTGCTCAAATTAAAGAAAAATTATAATCACTCATTAAAAAAAATTCCAAAGGATCTTTTATAAACTTAAAATCACTCCATCTACTTATTACATAAAATAATCTAGAAAAGAAAAATACTGATAAAAAATACCATAAGATTCTATTAAAAAAGAAAGTATTATTAATTCAAAATTTTCAAGATAGTTTTTTTAACATCCATAAAAATACAAAAAAACATATTGTTAAAGTTAAACCAAAAGTATAAATATAAAATCAAGGAAATATTTCAAAAAATGGATACATAATTTAATAGATAATAATATTATTTATTTTTTTAAATATATTTTCAAAAAGAAAAAAGTCAAGAATTTAATAATTCTTGACTTTTAGATTATTTTGCATATTCAATTACTCTCATTTCTCTAATCAAATTCACCTTTACTTCTCAAGGATAATTCAATTTTGCCTCTATGTCTAAAGCTATATTTCTTGCCATTTCATGAGCTTCAAAATCTCAAATAGTATCTGCATCAACAAAAACTCTTACTTCTCTTCAAGCACTTATTGCATAAGCCTTTGTCACTCAAGAGAAACTTCAAACTAATGCTTCCATTTCTTTAACTCTTTTTACATATTGTTCAATAGATTCTCTTCTAGCTCCAGGTCTAACTGAACTAATTGCATCAGCCATTTGAACTATTGCTGCATAAATACTTAATCAAGTTGGTTCTCAGTGATGATTTTCAATCATATCAATTATATTTTCTCATAAACCATATTTTCTTCATATTTTGGCTCAAATTTCTGGATGAGTTCATTCTATATCATGATCAAGTGCTTTTCAAATATCATGAAGTAATCAACCTTTTTTTGCTAACATTGGGTCTAAATTTAAATCGTTAGCGATACTTTCTGCTATATAAGCTACTTCAGTTGAATGTTTTAAAATATTTTGTCAATAACTTGTTCTAAATCTTAATTTTCAAATTAATGGAATAATTTCCTCTGGAACTCAAGTAATATTTAATTCGTCAAGTGTTTTTTTACCAATATCTTTTAATAAAATATCAGCTTCATTTGTAGTCATTTCAACTATTTCTTCAATTCTTGCTGGTTGAATTCTACCATCTTCAAGTAATTTTTCTAAAGATTTTTTAGCAATATATCTTCTAAATAAATCAAAAGCTGAAATGAAAACAGTATCTGGAGTGTCATCTATTATTAATGCTACTCAAGTTGCTCTTTCAAATGCAACTATATTTCTTCATTCTTTTCAAATAAGTTTTCATTTTAAATCATCATTTGGAAGAGGAATTAAAGTTGTTGTAACTTCACTTGTTACATCTCAAGCATATTGTTGAATTGATTTTATAATTATTTCTCTTGCTACTTCATTTTTTCTTTCTTCAATTCATTTTTTGTATTTTTCTATTTGAGTAACAGAATCTTTTTCGTATTTTTCAGCAATTTGTTTTAATAATAGATCTCTAGCTTCTTCAATTGATAATTTAGACATTTGAGAAAGTTTATTATCAAGTTCTTCTTGTTTGTGTTTTAAGTTTTCTTGTTCTTGCTTTAACTTTTCTTCTCTATCTAAAATAGATTCTTGTTTTTTTGAAATTTCATCTAATTTTGTTTCTAGTTTTTCTTCTTTTTCAAGTAATCTTTCTTCTAATTTTTCAGCTTTTTTAAGATTATCATTAGCTTCTTGCCTAGCTTTTTCAACAATTACATTAGCTTCTTGTTTTGATTTATTTAACAATAAATCACTTTCTTCTTTTGCTTTTTTTAAAATTTCTTCTTTTGCTTTTTCAGCTTCATTTAAAAGTTTTTCTCTGTTAGATTTAGCTTTAATTACACCTTTATCTTCTAAAACTTTGTTTACTATATAATACCAAGTTATTCATAAAATAACTCATATTAATAAATATATTATTATCATTTTTGTTTTTTTAAATAATAAAATAAACTTGAATTTATATTAAAAGAATAAACATAAAAATAAATTGAAAATACGATTTTAATATATGATATATTATTGAAAAAATATTAATATTATTTGAAATTAATTCTTTGAGACTATTTTATTCTTTTAATAATTTTAATTTAACTTTTTTCTAAATTAACAATTCAGGAATCAGCTTTTTCTAAAAGCTACATCTATATTATAAAAATACTATAAAAGTCAAATTATATTTTAATTAACTAAAAAAAAAAAAAATTTTGACTTATTTAATATTTTTAATAATATGTGTCTCGCTAAATTCAAAAAACAAAATTTGCCAGTATAGCTCAGTTGGTAGAGCATTCGCCTTGTAAGCGAACGGTCATCGGTTCAATTCCGATTACTGGCTCCATTAAAGCTTAAAGTTAAGAGAATAAAGAATTAAATTCATACTTTGTGCTTTTAGCTTTAAGCTTTTTATATTTTTTGGGTCGATACCAGAGCGGTCAAATGGGGTGGACTGTAAATCCACTGGCTATGCCTTCGATAGTTCGAATCTATCTCGGCCCACCATTTTAAAGCATGTGCCGAAATGATGAAATTGGTAGACATGCTGGCCTTAGAAGCCAGTGCTTCACCGCATGAGAGTTCGAGTCTCTCTTTCGGCACCATTTTTAAAAATTATTCCAAATATTTTATATTTTGTTTTCGTACCTGGCGAAACAGTTAAACAAAAATTATTATGAAAGATTGATTACATCCAGTTTCTAAAAAGATTAAATATATTTGTTCTTGTGGAAACATTGTAGAAGTTGCTTCTACTTTAAAAGATAATGAAATAAGAGTTGAAATATGTTCTAAATGTCATCCATTTTATACTTGAGAACAAAGAATTCTTAAAACAGGTGCTGTTGATAAATTCTATGCTAGAATGAAAAAAACTGAAAGTTATAAAAAATAAAAAAAGTTTAATTAAAAGTCCTAATTGTTAGATTAGGACTTTTAATTTTGTTTGTATTTTCAAAACCAAGTTAGTTGTCTTTTAGCATAATTTCTATTGAACTGTTTAACTAAATTAATACATTTTTCTAAAGATATTTGTCAATCTAAATAATCTAAAACTTCTTTATATCAAATAGTTTTAAATCAAAAATCAGTTTTTGTATATCACATATTTAAAATATTTTTAATTTCATCAATAAGTCAATCATCAAACATTTTGCTAACTCTTAAATTTATTTTATTATAAAGAGCTTCTCTATCTCAATTAAAAGGAGTTAAAAATAAAGTTTCATATTTTAATTTTTTTTCACTTCTAAAATCTTTTTTAGATTTTCAAGTCAATATTTTCACTTCTAAAGCCCTAATTATATAATTTAAATTATTTGGATGAAGTTCTAAAGCATAATCTCTATCTATTTCTAAAAGTTTATCATAAATGAAATCATTTCAATATTTTTGAGCTTCTAGTTCTAAATTTTTTCTTAATTCAATATCAGCAGGAACTTCTGGAATATTAAAATCATAAATTAAGCTGTCAATATAGAGTCAAGTTCATCAAACTAAAATTGGTATTTTTCAATTCTTTTGCATTTTTAAGATAATATTCTCTGCTTGTTTTTTAAATTCTCAAACACTATAGTTTTCATCTGGATTAATAATATCCATCATATAATGTTTTATTCAAGACATTTCTTCTAAAGTAGCCTTTCAAGTTCAAATATTTAAATATTTATATATCTGCCTTGAATCGGTTGAAATAATTTGTGAATTTATAGATTTTGCAATTTCAATTCCAAATCCAGTTTTTCCACAAGCTGTTGGTCAGTATATTACAATTATTTTTTGTAAATCAGATTTTTTATTTAAAAAATCTTTTAATTTTTGATTATAATTCATATTAATAAAAATTATTTTTTTATTAATATATATATAAACAAATAAAATACAAAAATAGTTTTAAATAAAAATTATTAAAAATATTAAAAAGATTAAGAAAGTTACATAAATCTTTTCAATAAAATTGCTTTTTTTTTAAAAATATTTATATTCAAACAGTATTTTAAAGTAATTAACATTTTAATAATTTATGACACAAGATAATTCAAATTACTGAGCTGATAGTATACAAGTCTTAGAATGACTTGAACCAGTTAGAAAAAGACCTTGAATGTATATAGGTTCAACAGATGAAAGATGATTACATCATTTGGTATGGGAAATAGTTGATAATTCAATAGATGAAGCAATGGCTGGTCATTGTGATACAATTATTGTAAAATTATGAGTAGATGGAAGCTGTTTGGTTGAAGATAATGGTAGGTGAATTCCTACTTGAGTTCACTCAAAAACTTGAAAATCATCATTAGAAACTATTTTAACAGTCTTGCATGCTTGAGGAAAATTTGGTTGAGGAGGTTATAAAGTTTCTGGTTGATTGCACTGAGTTTGAGCTTCTGTAGTAAATGCTTTATCTACAAAACTTGAAGCAACAGTTTATAGAGAGTGAAAAATATTTTTTCATTCTTATGAAAGGTGAGTTCCAGTTTGAGATATTCAAACTATTTGAAAATCTAGTAAAACTTGAACTATTATTAAATTTTGGCCAGACTGAGAAATATTTAAAGCAACAACAACTTTTGTTTATAAAACTATATTAGACAGACTTAGACAACAAGCATATCTTACAAAATGAATTACATTAATAATAAATGATGAAAGAACTTGAGAAAAATATAAATTCTATTTTGAATGATGAATTAAATCTTATGTTCATTTTTTAAATAAAACTGAAGAACCTATTTGAGATATTTTTTATATTGAAAAGGAAAAAAATGATGTATTCGTTGAAGTTTCAATGCAATTCAATAAAGAATATTCAAATAATATAATTTCATTTGTAAATAATATTCATACTCCAGAATGATGAACTCATATGGTATGATTTAGAACAGCTTTAACTAGAACTATAAATAAGTATGCGAGAGATAAGGGGATTTTAAAAGAAAAAGATCAAAATCTTACAAATGAGGATGTTGTAGAATGACTTACAGCTGTAATATCTGTAAAAGTTATTGATCCTCAATTTGAGTGACAAACTAAAGCAAAATTAGGAACTGCAGAGGTTAGATGAGCTGTTGATAGTGTATTTAGTGAAAAACTTTTAGAATTTTTAGAAGAAAACCCATCTACTGCCAGATCAATAATTGAAAAAGTATTTTTGGCCGCAAAAGCTAGACTTGCTGCTCGTGCTGCCAGAGATACGATTATTAGAAAATGAGCTTTAGAATGAATGACTTTACCGGGTAAATTAGCTGATTGTTCTTCAAGAAAACCAGAAAATTCAGAACTATATATAGTTGAGTGAGATTCTGCCTGAGGTTCTGCTAAACAATGAAGAAATAGAGAAATTCAAGCAATACTTCCATTAAGATGAAAAATTTTGAATACTGAACAAGCAAGAATTGATAGAATATTTTGAAATCAAGAAATTAAAAATCTTATTATTGCTCTTTGAACTTCTGTTTGAGAAACATTTGATATTTCAAAACTGAGATATCATAGGATTGTAATAATGACCGATGCTGATGTTGATGGAGCTCATATTAGAACATTACTACTTACTTTTTTCTTTAGATATTTAAGATGAGTTATTGATGGATGATATTTATATATCGCACAACCACCACTTTATAAACTTACAAAATGAAAGAATTCTTGGTATGTTTATTCAGATGAAGAAAAAGAAAAAGTCATAGCTGAAAATGATATAAGTTGAGAAAATATTCAAAGATATAAATGACTTTGAGAAATGAATCCAGAACAACTTTGGGAAACCACTATGGATCCAGATAAAAGAAAGATGTACAGAGTAACTGTTGAGGATGCTAAAAAAGCAGACGAAATATTTAAAATACTTATGTGAGATGAAGTTGCTCCAAGAAGAAGATTTATACAATCAAGAGCAAAATCAGTTAAAAACTTAGATATTTAAAAAGCTAGATTTTCTAGCTTTTTATTTTTATAATAATTATTATGTATTCTAAATGATTTTTTATTACAAAACCTGTTTGAAATAATGCTTTAAGTTATGAAAAAAGAATTAACAAAAAACTCTTTATTTCATCTTTAATTGATTGAAAAATAGAAGATATTACAATTTGAAATGAAATAGTTTTTGAAGATTTTGATTTTGAAAACAATTTAATTTCAGCAATTTGACTTAAGAATTTTTATAAAATTAAATGGCTTAATAAAGATATATACTTGTTTGATAATCATAATCATGCTTTTTATTTTTGGTATTTAGCTAAAAATAATTGAATTATCTGAAATAATAATTTACTTTTTCATATTGACGAACATTCTGATATGAGAAAACCAGAAAAATTATTTGATAAAGAAAACTCTCAAGATTTAAAAAAAATTTTTGAATATACAAATTTTGAATTAAATGTTTGAAATTATATAATTCCAGCATTAGAAAACTGAATTATTAATGAAGTTATTCAAATTAGAAATGAAGATAATTTATTAAATTACGATTTTAAAGAAATTAAAAAAGATATAATCTTAAATTTAGATTTGGATTTTTTTGAACCTAATTTAGATTATATTGATTATAATTTAAAGAAAAAAGTTATTTTGGATATTGCAAAAAAAGCAAAAGTTATTACAATTGCAACAAGTCCATTTTTTATAGATCAAAATTTAGCAATAAAAAAATTTAAAAATTTGTTTTTTGAAAATTAAAAGTTAAAATATCAGCACTTTATATTTTAACTTTTTTTTATGTTAAATACAAAAAAAATTATTATTACTTTAGTATTTTTAAGTATTTTATTTAGCTTAAATACTTATGCTTATGGGGAAGTAAATATTTCACCAATTGTGCAAGTTATTTCTTATACAGATATTTATTGAAAATATCCTCAAATGATGTGATGGTGATCAGCATCAATTATAAATAAAAATTGAATTATTATAAGTAATGACCATGTAGTTGATTCTTGAAATTGAGCTTTATCTTCTGCATTTTCAGTTTGTATTACAAAAGAAATATCAAAAAAACCAGTTTGTGATTATACAGCTTCGTTAATTGCCAGAGATGATAAACTAGATATTTCAATTTTAAAGATTGATGAAAAAGATATTCATTGAAATAAAGTTGATTATACAAAATTTAAAACGATTGATATTGATTATAATTACGAACCAAAAAATCAAGATGATGTAATTGCAATAGGTTATCCTTGGATTTGAGCTGATACAATTAGTGAAACAAAATGAATTGTTAGTTGAATAAGTGAATATAATTGATATAGCTATATAAAAACAGATACATTAATTGCTTGATGAAATTCAGGTTGAGCTTTTATAAAAGATGGAAAACTTATTTGAATTCCTACTTTCTGAATTTGATGGTGAGATAGTATGTGATATGCATTATCTATAAAAGAAGCTAAAGATTTTATAGAAGAAAATATTTCCAAAGAAGCTAAAAAAAGTTCAATTACAAGCTTAATAGATTTTAACTCGTATAGAAAAACTATTGAAGATATAAATAATTCTCTAAAACTTCAAGATGATGTTTTTGATTTATCTTTAGGAGAAGATTATCAAGTTTCAAATTATATAAAAAATGTTTATTTAAATATTGAATTAAAAAAACAAAAAGATACGGGAGTTAGTTATTTTTGAGTATATTTAGAAAAAGCCCCGAAAATTGAAAATGATAAACAAAAACTTTATTATTTTCAATTAAAATGACTTTATTCTAAAGATTGGCAAAAATTGATTAAGAAAAATATAAATTGAATAGAATATTATTATTCAGTTGATAAATCCGATTTATCAGATTGAAATTCTTCTTGGGGAAATACTTATTTTACAATAGAAAATTGATATTTAATAACTATTTATATTCAAGCACCTTTTTATGATGAGAAAAGAAATAAAGAAATAAAAACAGAAGTTGAAAAATTGTTAAATTCATTAAAAATAAATAAAAATAATTTTTCAAAAATACAAACAAGTTTTTCAACAAATATTCCAAAGATTGATATTAAAACTATTAAAGATGCAATTGTTGATACTTGAAAATATAAATTTTATTTATGAAATTTATACGAAAATTTTGAAATCTATTTAAATGAATTAGTTGAATATAATTGAAAATGAAAAACAGCTCAAGAAATTTATGATGTTCAATTAAAAGATGTTGATGATAGTTTAAAATCAATGATTAGTTTTAATTGACTTGATTGATTTATAAATTGTTGAAATCAAAGTTATGGAAGTTATTATAATTATTACAATTATTATGGAAGTTATGCCCCTTATATTGATGAAAACTGAAATTCTATAAATCTTGAAACTTGTGAAATAAATTTATTTTTTCCTATAAACAAAGAATTAAATAGACAAAATTATTTATCTCTAAAATTAACTTCACTAGCAAATAATAAACAAAAGAATTTGGATATTGCAATAGAATTTTTAAAAAGATTTTTAAAAGTTGATTGAACTTCTACTGAAGTAAATATCCCAAATATTTTAAAAAGTCAAGTTAAATTGAATTTTACAGATTTAAAAAATCAGACAAAAGAATATAAGAATTTTCTAAACTTACTTGTTAGATATAATATGATTGAAAATTCTTCAAAATTTGATTGAGATACTCCAATTGCTTGGTGAGAATTTCTTGATATGTATATGAAATATGTTTATAATTATAAAATAGATTCAGATACATGTGGTAAAAATGATTATAGATGTAAATTTGAATTTAAAGTTTGAGATAAATCATTAGATAGTATTTTTAATGAATTGTGAATAACTGACTATAATGAATATATAAATAGTTCAAAAATTTATAATTTTGACACAATATTAAACTATAAATTAGCTTGAGTTGAAATTGGTTCTGGCTATACTATGGAAAATTTTCTAACTTTTCAAAATTTAATTAATGAAGAACAATTAGTTTGAGAAAAAAATAAATTAAATAATTTTAATAATTCAATTTATTGAAATAGAAAGATTTTAATTTATGATTTTTATTCAAATTATAATACATATTACTTTTCTACAAAATATCCTTTGTATTATCCAGAAATTGGAAAAATAGTTTATATTAATGATAATTTATCTAAAATTGATTTTAGTTCTAAAAGAAGTCAATTTGATATTGAATTAGACAAATTATATAAATCTAGTAAATGTTATTTAAAACCTACTTATAACGAAAGTCTTAAATGTGAAAAAGATTATGATAAAAAATATAAAGAAATTCAAGAAAAATATTTAGATAATAAAGATCTAATTTGACTTGATTGAGAATATTCTTTTTATCCACTAACAAAATCTCAAGCAATTGAAAAAATATTTTCTCAAGTAGATTTTTGATTATTTGATACAAAATTAGCTAAGAAAAAAGATACGACTATTGATTGAAATAATATTGATGAAAATAAAACATATTAATATAAAACAACCAAAATAGATTATTAAAAAAGATTATAAAATTTATTATAATCTTTTTTAATGATGTTCTTCATTATGAGTTTCAAAAGATTTTATTTCTGAAATATTTGCTTTTCACTCTATATAAGCAAAATACCGAATAGAAGTTTTTAGAATATCTAAAACTCATCATAAATATCATAGTATTAGTATTAATATAATAAATATTATACTTAAACTTATAACTGTAATTATTAAAAATATTTTTGTTGTTATATATGTGATTGCAGATGCTATAAAAAATGGAAAAATTAAATATACTAAAAAGTTAATTAAAATTCTGATATTTACTAAAAACATATAAAAATATAATTTTGAAGTCATTGCTATATTTAGAATCGCTATTCTTATTGATTCATTAATAGCTTCTAGAGCTCATTTTCCATTTAAGACTATTTCAAATCTAGCATAAGCAAATAATATATTTACTATTGTTGATATAAATAATAAAAATAAAAAAACCAATGATAAATAATAAAAATATTCAATTCAAACAAACCTTAAACAAAATAAAAAAATATTTATTATGCTCATGAATTTAAATTGACTAAATATATTTCAAAATTCAAATAATGGTAAATATCTATACAGTCAGTTTCAAAAACTATCACCAATACTTACTTCTGTTTCGCTTTGTATTTTTTTTGATATATAATATATCAATGTTCCTTCATATAAAGGCATTAATATAATATATAAAAGGAAAACTATTAAAAGTCATATTAATATATCTTTAAAATATCATGAATTAAATAAATTTAAAATAATTCTCAATATTTTATCTTCTTGATGAAATATTTCTACATAAGTATATATTGTTTGGTATACTAAAATTATAGTTATAAATATTATTGAGATAAGTCATGGAAAAAAATAAAATTTTTTTATTTTACTATCTTCGTGAATAATATCCCAAGATTTTTGAATAATTTTTTCTTTAATATGATTATTCATTTTTGAAAATTTTTGAAATAAAGTCTAGAAAATTAGAAAAACTTTTTTCAGAAAAATTTATATTTTTCTCATAAGTTACATAAGATTTATTTATAGCATCATTTATTGCTAAATCTCAAGAAATGTTTTTTTGAATTTTAAATAATTTTATATTCTTATCAATTAATATATTGTTTTCTTTTTTATATAATGCTTTAAATATTCTTCTATCATTTATTATATTTATAGCATCATTTTCCTTTTGGTTAATACTTTTTTCATCTAGAATATTTGTTTCTAATTCTTCTAAAATTAAATCTAAATTTAAATTTTTTAGATTTGCAAAATTAAATCAGGATTTAGCTTGGCTTGAATGAAAATAAGGATAAATATTAAAATTAAATATTCATAAATCTATTCAAACTAAGATTATATCATAATCTTTTTCTCAAGAGTTAATTTTTTTGTTTAAATCAGATAAATTAATAGGAATACTATCAACAATAATCCCATAAGTTTGAAGGGAATTTTTTACAACATTTGCAACTCACGAAAGTTCTTCATTACTATCAATATAATATAGTTTTAATTTGAATTGTTTTAAATTATAATCATAATAATATTTATCATCTAAAGCAATAATATTTTTCTTTCTTTGTTCATTTATAATATTATTTTGAATTGGTTTTATTTCAGTTATTGTTTCAGTTTTTTTAAAATAATTTTCTTCTATAGTTTTTAATTTTTCTTTATCTGTAGAAAATACTATATTAAACTCTTCTTTTAATATTTTTTTTCATCAAATAACAAAATAAATTTTGTAATTATTTTCTCAAATTATTACATTTTTAAAACTAGTTTTTAGTCTGTAATAAAAATTTGTATTTCATTTTTTAAATCAAGATAATTTATAATTATTTATATATATTTCTTCAGGATTTTCATTATTTGTATTTCAATTTAAAAGTATATCATCTTCACTTAAAAAATTATATTTATTATTTATTGGAGAAACTATATATGTTAATTTAGAATTAATTTTTTCTGGAACCTCTTGTTTTATTTCAGTTTTTTTCTCTTCTTTAGATAAAAGATTTATTAGAAAATCTTTTTTATAATATCACATTTCTTTAATAGTATTTTCTAAATTTAAGTTTGGAATTTCAAATTTTGTTTCACCAGTTCAATATAAATAGGCATCTGAAGCAATATCATATCAAGATCATAAAGTTTTTAATATAGAATTTGAACCTATTTTTGATAATATAAAAGTTCTAAGGTTATAATTTTTTATTTTATCTTCATTAATAAAAATAGACATATATTGATTTAAATTATATGTTATTTTATTAAGTCTAGACATACTATCTCAGATAATATTATTTTTATCAAAAAAAATGTTTATTATATCTTTGTGTTTTAAAAAATGTTCCGTATCTCTAAAAATTTTATAAATATATTTTGAAATTAAAATATTTTCTTTTTTATAAAATTCATTTTTTGTCAAAATTAATTTTTGAATTCATAAACTATCATCATAACTGACTGTATCAACTTTATATGGTCAAGAATAAATTCAATCAATAGGATTAAATTTTCAAAATAATTCTTTGTTTCATATATTATCAAGTATTTCTTTTGAAACAATTGGTTGAAAAAATACTTGTAAAAAATTTACATCTTTTACTTTATTTGAAAATGATATTATTCAAGGCTTTGAAGTAATTTTAGTTTCTTTTAATAATGAACCCATAAGTGGGTTTATATTTGAGTTTTTTATTATATTATAGGTTGAAACAATATCTTCAGCAGTTATATCTTTTCAATTAGACCATTTAATATTATTATCTAAATAACATTCTATATAATTTAAGTTTTTTATATCACAATTTGCTAAATCTCAAATAATTTTATTATTTTTTTGGTCATATTTTAGTAAACTTCTATAAAGCATATAAATTACATTTTTATTATAATCATTACTATTTAAAAGTGGGTTTAAGTGTGGAAAGTCTCATATAATTCATTCTGAAATACTTCATCACTCAATAGGAATTTCTTTAGCATTATCATAAAAATAAATATACAATATATGTCATCAAATTATAAACGAAAAAAACATACTTATGAAAAATAAGTATTTTTTTAATATTTCAATATTTTCCTTATTCATGGATATTATTTAATAATAATTTATTTAATGAAAAAAAATAATAGAGAATTAAGTGTAAATAATGTTCAAAGAATAATTGTAGTAATATGTAAAACTTTTTCTCATCATCTTTTTGTAATACTTCACATTCAACCTCACATACTTGTTAGATTTAATGATACATTTTTGTTTTGTATTAAAATTATAATAATAAGTAATACAGAAATAATTATTTGCGATATAGTTAAAATAGTTTCCATTTTTATTTTTTAGAAAATAACATTGAATACAAAATATTCAAAAAAGTAAAAATTGCAACTGCAATTATAAAATTTACAGTTCAATTAATTATAAATTTCATATTTGGTAGCATTAGGATGTCATTTATAGTTTTTGATAACAACCATAATAAAAATGCATTTATTAGTAAACTAATGATAGGAAATATAAAAAATAATGGTAATCAAAGTAATTTTAAAACAGGTTTTACAAATGTATTTAAAAGTCATAATATTACTCATCATAATAAGTATGTTTTCCAAGCATCAATTCAAGCAGGTAATACTTCTACTGCATTTGGGTGAGTTTCATTATTTAATAAATACCAAATTATAAATAATATGGAAGCATTTAGTAAAATTGAGAAAAATATTTTCATAATTTTTATTTAAAAAATAATTTTAGAGTTTATATTCATTTTTTTTTAAAATTCAAGATTATTTTTATTGATTTATAATAATTTTTAAATAATATAAAATATATTTTTATTAATTTTAAATTTTATGAAAAAAATTCAAAATAATTTTTTTGATTTAATATTGTTCTTTGTGAGTATATTTTTTTCTTTTTATAGAAGTATTTTATGAATCTTATGAATAAAAAAAATTACTAGAAAATGAATATTTTTTAGAAGTCTTGATTATATTTTTAGATTATGGCCAAATAACTTTTGGGCAAAACCAACATTATTTAAAATTTGAATGTTTTTTTGATCTTTTATCAAATATATATTTTATAATAAAAAATAGTTTATGAAAATATGTAAAAAAGCTTTTACATTAATAGAAATGATCCTTGCAATTTTAATATTTACAATTGTTATAATTTGATGATTTCAAGCTTTATCAGCTGTAGGTTTATGAAAAGTTAAACTTATTGAAGAAACAAATATTACAAAAGATGCATATTATTTTAGTCAAAAATTATTTGAAGAAATAAAATCTGGTTGAACTATTGATTTTGAAGAATATTTTAATAGAAAAGTAATTTGAAATACAACTTGAAATTGACATTATGATATAAATAGTTGATTTTGAAATTTTTGAAGTTGATGAACCGTTTGAAATTCAACTTATTGAGATTTTTTTTATTATTGTAGAAGCTGAAGTTGAATTACTACTGAAAATATGTGAACTTGATGATGTTATAATAATGACTTCAATAATTACTGAGTTTCTGTGAATTTAAAACCTCAAAGATATTGAGAATATGCTTTTCAATTTATTGATTATAACTCAAATATGAATTGAGACTGATGATATTATTGAGATGAAAATTTAGACTGAAATATTAGATGAGATGATGATGATGAAAATATCTGAGAATGACCAGAAGCTTTTACTTGATGAACAGATATAAAAGAAATTTATTTGATTTCATGAGATAAAAAGAAAAGAACTATTTTTAGATGGAATTGGATACAAGATCCAGTAAATCCAAATATTTGTGATGGGAGTTTATCAAATTTTTGAACTTGATGTTTAGGAACTATAGAATTTTTAAAACTTGAATGAAAAGATCGGTGAATTAATCATAATTCCTGAGCATTTTCAACTTGAAGTTATGATTGAATAATTGATACTTGGATAGTTGATAAAAATTTTACTGGATGAGTTGAAATAATAGCTTGAAGTGATAATAATAATTATTGGCAATCTCTTTTTCCTGACAGTATAAGTGTTGCTGATTTTAAAGTTTTTATTTATCCAAATTTTAATCAAGATTATGCTTGGAAAAAAAGTTCATCTAATAATGTGAATCCCTATGTAAGAATTCAATTAACATTAAAACCAAGTTGGAAAAAAAGATCAGCAATGAGAGGAATAGTTCCTGAAATTAAAATATCAACAACTATTAATTTAACCGATTATTTTAGTAAATAAATATTTTTATGAGAAAAAATAAATCCTGATTTTCAATTATTATATGAATGTGATTAGTTATTTTAATGACTTTATCAGCTTATTTAATACTTTCTTATATAATTCCTTTTTCACAAAACACTAAATGAATTGAAAACTCTTCTAATGCTTATTATTTATCTTATGGTTGAATTGAAAAAGCTTTATACTTTATAGGAAAAGAAAGAACACCAGCAGATATGACAACTGAAACTTGATCAAATATGCCAAATACTTTAACTTGAATTAGTTATGAAACTTTTTCTTCTTGATCATCAATACCAAAACCTTGAGAATGAAATAGTGAATATGATAAAGATTATAATACAATATCTATAACAGAAGGTTTACAGCTTGAAGTTTGAAATAATATGATACCTAATTGGAGTTGAGTAAATTTTATTTTTAAAGTTCCAAATTTAGACCTAAATAATACAACTTCTGAAACTTTATCTGGATTAACTTTACCAATTATAAATTGGATGTTATCAACTGATAGTGATACTTTATCTGCAAGTTGAACAACTTATATTGAAGCTAATTGAACAACTTGAGTAAAAAGTTCAAACTGTTCTTCTTCTTGTAGTTGGCAGATAAATAATAAAAACTGAGTAATACTTGATTGAAGTCCTGAAATTTTTAATCAAGCTTACTATAATAGTAATTGTTGAGCTTGATCTTCATGTATCTTAAAATTTTCAATTATAAATCCTTTAATATTAAGTACATGAAATAAAGTTGTTCCTTATTTAGAATATCAAATTAGTTGACTTTGAGGTTGATTTCCAGATAAATATGCAAAAATTATTTCGTCTTGAAAATCATATTGATTTCAAAAAAGTCTAGAAATTAAAATTCCTCAACAATTAACAACTAATCAAGCTCTTGATTTTACTGTATTTCAATAACTTAAGAAAATGAAACAATTTATAATTACTGAAAATGATGCCAATCAAAGACTTGATAAATTTTTAAAAAAATTACTTCCAAATTCTTCTGCTAGTTTAATTTATAAATTTAATAGAAAGGATAAAATTAAAATCAACTCTAAAAAACAAGATAACGAATACAAACTTCAAATTTGAGATATTGTAAAGATATTTTTAAATGATGATGAATTTAATATTTTAACAAAAAAATTTGAAGAAATAAATATTGAAAACAGGCAAAAATTTAATAAAGAAGATATAGTTTTTGAAGACTCTGATTTACTTGTAATTAATAAAGAACCGTGAATAAATGTTCATCCTTGAGATTATAAAACAAAAGAAACAAATATTATTTCACAAGTTCAAGATTATTTATGAGAAAAACTAAATAGTTTAACTTTTAAACCTTCACT
>JAQUKG010000006.1 GCA_028719245.1 Candidatus Altimarinota bacterium
CTATCGTCTAGTGGTTAGGACATCGGGTTTTCATCCCGGTAACCGGAGTTCGATTCTCCGTAGCCGTGCCATTAAAATTCAAAATAAGTAGAACTTTGGACTTAAAAATAGATTTAAATCAAAGCTAAAAGGTAAGTTCTAAAAGTTCTTTTTTATATCGCGGAGTAGAGAAGTGGTATCTCGCAAGGCTCATAACCTTGAGGTCGTCTGTTCGATTCAGACCTCCGCAACCAATAAAACTACGACATATGTCAGTGTAGCTCAGTTGGTTAGAGCGCGGGATTCATATCCCCGAGGTCGGCAGTTCAATTCTGCCCATTGACACCAATTTAATAAAAATAAAATAATCTTCAATTTTTTTGAAGGTTTTTTTTATAAACTAAAAAATATATTCCCTTGAATATATTTTTTTTTCAATACAATATATGTTTATATATTTAGAATTTAATAAAAATAAAATGTCTGATTTTTTAGAATTATTTTGAGCCAAAACTCATAATTTAAAAAATATTAATGTTAAAATTCCAAAAAATAAACTAACGGTTATTACTGGTCTTTCTTGAAGTTGAAAATCCAGTTTAGCTTTTAAAACTATTTATAATATTTGACAACAAAAATATTTGGAAAGTTTATCTAGTTATGCTCGTATGTTTATTTGATGAATGAGCGAAGAAGCACTTTATGATGAGATAAAATGACTTTCTCCAACTATTTCAATTGACCAAAAAACCACAAATCGTAATCCTAGATCAACAGTTTGAACTATTACTGAAATTTATGATTATTATAAATTACTTTATCTAAATATTTGAGAAAGAAAGTGTATTAAATGCTGAAACGAAATTAAAAAAGATACTTTAACAAGTGTAATTCAAGAAATAAAATCTTTTGAAATTTGAACAAAATTTATGATTAAAACTCCAATTTTAATTTGAGAAGATTTAAGTTTGGAACTTATAAAAAAGGAAGTTTTAAAATTATGATTTATTAGATATGCTATAAATAATGAAGTTTATACTTTAAGTGATGAAGTAAAAGTTGAAAAAAATACTAAAGATCAAGTTTATATAGTGGTTGATAGACTTGTAGTTAAAGATTATACCTGAGATGAAAATCTTGATATAAAAAGATTAAAAGATAGTTTAACTTTAGCTTTCAAAATATGAAAATGACTTCTAAATTTAGATTTTTATTCTGATGATAAAATAATTTCAAATAAATATTCAAATATATTTGTTTGCTCAAACTGTTGACATATTCCAGAGCAATTAGAAATTTCAAATTTTTCTTTCAACTCTCCTGCTTGAAGTTGTCCTGATTGTCATTGACTTTGAGAAAAACCAGTTTTTTTAGAAGAAAATATAGTTAACCCTAGACTTACAATCGCAGAAGGAGCAGTTTTACCATGGTTTTGAAGTTGATATTATAATGAATTACTTTTACAAGTTTGTTTTGTAAATAAAATAAATCCAAATGATAAATATTGAAATTTAACCCAAAAACAAAAAAATATTATTTTATACTGAACTTGAGAAATTACTTATAGAATTAGTCCAGAAAATAATATGTCATCAAAGGTTTATAATGCAAAATATAAATGAGTAATTAATATTTTGACCGAAAAATATTTTGCTTGAGATATAGAAGATGAAAAATTATCTCAATATATTACAAATATTTCTTGTCCAGTTTGTGATTGATATAGGTTAAATTTAGAAAGTCTATCGGTTTATTTTAAAGGTTTAAATATTGGACAGTTATCAAATAAATCAGTTAAAAATTCGCTTATTTTCTTTACAAATATTAACTTGTCTATAACTGAAAGTAAAATAGCAAAAAATATTTTAAAAAACATTGTAGAAAGACTTGAATTTTTATCAGGTGTTTGACTTGATTATATGACTATTTCAAGAAAATCTAATACTCTTTCAGGTTGAGAATCTCAAAGAATTCG
Source organism: Candidatus Altimarinota bacterium (assembly GCA_028719245.1). Lineage (GTDB taxonomy): Bacteria > Patescibacteriota > Gracilibacteria > BD1-5 > UBA6164 > UBA7396. Next base: position 1,955 of record JAQUKG010000006.1, read on the forward strand.
TCTAGCAACTCAAATCGGAACAAAACTTGAATGAATTATTTATGTTCTTGATGAACCATCAATTTGACTACATCCAAGAGATAATGATATGCTTATAAAAAATTTAAAAAAATTAAGAGATATTTGAAATACTCTAATAGTTGTTGAACATGATGAAGATATTATGAAAAATGCAGATTATATTATAGATATTGGACCGTGAGCTTGAATTCACGGTTGAAATATAGTTGCAGAATGAACTTTAGAAGAAATCATTAAAAATGAAAATTCTATTACATGACCTTTTTTAGCTAAACATATTTCAATAAAAATTGATAGAAAAATTAGACGAATAAATAAATTTATAGAAATAATTTGAGCTCGTCAAAATAATTTAAAAAATATTGATGTTAAAATACCTTTGCAAAATCTTACGGTTGTGACATGAGTTTCTTGAAGTTGAAAATCTAGTTTAGTAAATCATATTTTAGCTAATTATCTTTCAAATAAACTAAATTGAGCAAGTAGACAAGTTTGAAATGTTAAAGAAATTAAATGACTAGAAAATATAGATAAAGCAATTGTAGTTGATCAATCTCCTATTTGAAAAACTCCTAGATCTAATCCTGCAACTTATACAAATGTTTTTACACATATTAGGGAACTTTTTTCATCAAGTGAAGAAGCTATGGTTAGATGATATTGACCTGGAAGATTTAGTTTTAATACTCGTGATTGAAGATGTCCACATTGTGATTGAGATTGAGTTAAAAAGATAGAAATGCATTTTTTACCACCAGTTTATGTAAAATGTGAATATTGTGAATGAAAAAGATTTAATAAAGAAACTTTAGAAGTTCAATTTAAAGCAAAAAATATTGCAGATGTTTTAGATATGACGGTTGAGGAAGCTCTAGATTTTTTCAAAAATCAACCAAAAATATTCAAAGTTTTAGATGTTTTAAATGATGTATGACTTTGATATATTAAATTATGACAATCTTCAACAACTCTTTCAGGTTGAGAATCTCAAAGAATTAAACTAGCAACAGAACTTTCAAAAAGATCAACTTCAAAAACCTTTTATATCTTAGATGAACCAACAACTTGATTACATTTTTCTGATACTCAAAAATTATTAAAAATACTTCATTCTTTAGTTGATAAATGAAACACAGTTTTAGTTATAGAGCATAATATGGATGTAATTTTAAATGCAGATTATATCATAGATATTTGATTAACTGGTTGAGATGAGTGATGAAATTTGGTAGTTGCTTGAGATATAGAAACAGTTAAAAATTGTAAAGAAAGTTTTACATGAGAAGCTATAAAGAAGTATTTAAGTTAATTTTGACTTTAGATAAAAATATTGCCCTAATTTTAAAAATCTTTTATTTAACAACTATATTTACAATTTTTCATTTTACATAAATCTCTTTTACAATTTCTTTTCAGTCAATCCATTTCTTTACTCATTCATTGTTTTTTGCTTTTTCCAAAACTGAGGATTGTTCTTCATCAACTCAAATTTCTATTTCTCATCTAAGCTTTCAAAGAACTTGCACTCAAATAATAATTGTATCATCTTTCACCAAATTTTCATCATATTTTGGCCAATCTAAACTAAAAATACTTTTTTTATTTCAAATATACTCCCATAATTCTTCTGCCAAATGTGGAGCAAAAGGATGTAAAATTATTAAAAATTTTTCTTTCCATTCTTTTTGTAAATTTTCATTTTTTGGAATTCATTCATTTATACAAATCATCATCCCAGCAATTGCGGTATTGAATTTATAATTTTCAATATCTTCTCAAACTTTTTTAATAGTTTTATGTAAAACTTTCATTGCTTTTTCATCGCTTTCTGCAAATTTTTCTAGTTCTCAATTATAAATTGAGTTTACTCTATCTAAAAATCTTCTTACTCAAATAATATTTTTACTATCCCAAGGAGCACTATCTTTGAAATCAGCCATATACATCTCATAAAGTCTCAAGCTATCAGCTCAAAATTCTTCTACTATTTCATCAGGATTTACAACATTTTTCAAAGATTTACTCATTTTTGAAATAATTTTATTTACTTCTTCTTGAGTTTTTATTTCAAAATATTTTCAGTTTTTTTCTTCTACTTCATCAACTGCAACAAGTCAGCCATTTTTTCTTTCGTAAGCATAAGATAAAATTAATCATTGATTTCTTAGTCTATAAAATGGTTCATCATGACTTACAACTCAGATGTCAAACAAGAACTTATGCCAAAACCTAGCATAAAGTAAATGTAAAACTGCATGTTCAGCTCAACCAACATAACTATCAACTTGTCACCAATATTTTTCTACATCTTTATTTACAAGTTCGTTTTCATTATCTCTATCCATAAATCTTAAATAATACCAACATGATCAACCCCATTGAGGCATAGTGTTTGTTTCTCTTTTTTAATTCAAGTTTTCAGCCAATTTTACATTTACAAACTCTGGAACTTTTGCAAGTGGACTATTTCAGTCTCAACTTGGTTCATAATTTTCAACTTGTGGTAAAATAAGAGGCAAATTATAATCACAAATTATTTTTGTGTAAATTCAATCATAAATTTTTGAAACTACTTCTCATCAAATCACTAATTCTCTTATATGACCACATTTACAACTAACTCTATCACAACTTTCTCAAACTTTTGCTTCTCTTTTTAGAATATAAGCTAAATTTTTATCAGTAGCTTGTGATAAATCAGTGATATGGGGAAGTTTTTTAAGATTTTCAATTTCAATATGAATCAAAGGAATTGGCTCTCACCAATATCTCTGTCTTGAAAATAACCAATCTCTAAGTTTGTAATTTATTTTTTTAGTTCAAAATCAGTTTTGTTCTGCATATTCAGTTAGTTTTACACGAGCTTCAGAAGATGATAACATATTAAAATCTCAAGAATCCATCAAGATTCAGTCACTAGTAAATGCTTTTTCTCATTCAAAAAACATCCTAAACATGTCTATATGATGACTAGTGAAAGTTTTGAAATCTAAAATTTCATCCTTATTCCACCATTTATTTTTAAAAATATTTCATTCTTCTTCAACATTATGAATAAATCAATTTATAGAATTTAATTCAATATAAAATAAATGATCTGGATCCAAACAATTCTGTTCTTTTCTAGCTTTAAATCAATGTCATACCATTATTCAAAACTTTTTTACAGATTTAATATCGTATAATCATGTTTCTTCTTTAATTTCTCTTTTAAGACATTCCTCAATAGTTTCATTTCAATCAATTCATCATCATACAAAACATACTTCTCAATTTCAAAAATCTTCAACTAAGTACTTATCTTCATTTGGGTGTTTTATTATAGTTGAAATACAAGGTTTTGTTCTGGTAGGAAATCATTCTCTTGGTGTTTTATCTCAAGAAAGTTTGTTATAGTTAGCAATTACATATTTTATTTCTAAATCATATTTTTTTGCAAATTCAAAATCTCTTTCATCGTGTGCTGGAACTGCCATAACTGCTCAAGTTCCATAGTTTCATAGTACATAATCAGCTATCCAAAGTGGAACTTTTTCATTGTTATAAGGATTTATCACATAGCTTCCTGTAAATACTCAAGTTTTTTCTTTGTTATCTGCTGTTCTATCTTGATCTGATTTTTGTTTTGAATTGGTTATATAATTTAGACAAATTTCTTTTTGCTTATCTATAATAAAATCAAAAACTTGTGGATGATCTGGAGCTAAAACTGCATAAGTCATACCAAAAACTGTATCAATACGAGTTGTGTAAACTTTAATTGATTTAGTTTCATCATTTGACTTCTTCATTTCAAACTCACAACCTTCTGATTTTCATATCCAGTTTCTTTGCATTTCTTTTATACTTTCTGGCCAATCAAGTTTATCAACATCTTTTAAAAGCCTATCAGCATATTTTGTAATTGCCAAAACCCATTGTTTTATCTTTCTTTTTTCTACTTTTGCATGACATCTTTCACAAGTAAAATCATTTAAAACTTCTTCATTTGCAAGACCAGTTTTACAACTTGGACAATAATTTATTGGTAAATCTTGCTCATAAGCTAATCAATTTTCAAATAATTTTAAAAAAATCCATTGAGTCCATTTGTAATATTTTGGATCAGTTGTATCTATTTCTCTATCCCAATCATATGAAAATCATAAAGCTTTAATTTGGTTTTTAAAAGTTTGTATATTTTTATCTGTGGTAATTCTTGGGTGAGTTCAAGTTTTAATTGCATAATTCTCAGCAGGAAGTCAAAAAGCATCCCATCACATAGGATGAAGCACATTAAATCAATTTGCATGTTTGTAACGAGCTACTATATCATTTGCAGTAAATCACTCTGGATGTCAAACATGAAGTCCAGCTCAACTTGGATAGGGAAACATATCAAGACAATAATATTTTGGTTTAGAAAAATCATTTAGAGTTTTATAAATTTTATTTTCTTCCCAAAGTCTTTGCCATTTCTTTTCTATTTCTTTATGGTTATACATAAAATTAAATTTTAAATTTTAAATTTTAAATTAGTATATTTAAAAACAAAAAAAATCTAGTTTTTCTTTTGAAAAACTAGATTTTAATTTTAAATTAACTTTAAATTTTTAAGCAGCTAATAATGATAAAACCCATTTAACTATAGATCAAGCTAGAAATATAACAAGTAATCAAATTCATCATTGAATTAATATAGTTTTTCATTTTTTAACTTTATCTTCTTCACCTCAAGCAGTTAATATTTGAAATCATCCCCATAATGCATATCAAACAGCTATTAAATATAAGAATGTCATAACATAATTAACATATGTTTGTAAAGCTTCTGATAAAGGTTGATCTTCTAATCAACCAGTAACTGTAGCAGCATTATCAACTCAGAAAGTAGCATCAGGAGCACTAGTAGTAGTAGATGTAGCAAAAACTTGAGAAACACCTACTTGAACTAAAGATAACATTCAAACAGTAGAGTAAACAGATTTTTTTACTAAATTATTCATAAATAAAAAGTTATTAAATAAAACATTGGCATTATAATGAAAACAAGGTAAAAAAGCAAATTTTTTAGGGCAAATTAATTCTTGACTTATAATATTTTATTTTTATATTCTTATATATTAATCTCTAAAGCCAAAAAATGGATATAAATATCTTTTTAGAAAAACTAAAAAAGCATTGAATTGAAAATGAAATTCCAAACATTTCAATAGTAAATGCAAGATTTATAAGAGATTTAATAAAAATTCAAGGAACTAAAAATATGCTTGAAATTTGAACTGCAAATTGATTTAGTGCTATAAATTTTGCTTTAGAATTAAAAGAAATATGATGAAAACTTACGACTATTGAATTTTCAAAATTATCGCATGATCAAGCTTTAGAAAATTTTGAATTAGCCTGAGTTAGTAAAATTATTAATGCAATAAATTGAAATGCACTTGATGTTATTCCAAAACTTGACGAAAAATATGATTTTGTTTTTATTGATTGAATGAAAAGAAGAACTCATGATTTTTTAGAACTTGTTTGGGATAAAGTTTTACCTTCTGGAATAATTATAATTGATGATGTAATAAAATTTAGAGAAAAAATGGTTTGATTTTGGGAATATTTAGAAGAAAATAATATAAAATATAATACAATTCCAATAGATATTGATGATGGAATTATTATGATTATTAAATAATAATTAAATTATGGCTATAAAAACAAGTATAAAAGAAAAAAAACCTGAGAGAATTATAGAAACAAAAGCTCAAGATATTGACTTAAATGAAGCTAATTTAAGACCAAAAGCTTTAAAAGATTATGTTTGACAAGAATTAATAAAAAAACATTTATCTGTTTCAATTGCTTCAGCTAAAATGAGAAATGCAAGTTTAGAACATATACTTTTTTATTGACCTCCAGGTTTATGAAAAACTACCCTTTCAAATATTATAGCATCTGAAATGTGAAGCAATTTAAAAATAACTTCAGGTCCAGCAATAGAGAAACAAGCAGATTTAGTTAGTATATTATCAAATTTAGAGAATTGAGATATACTTTTTATAGATGAAATTCACCGTTTAAAACCACAAATTGAGGAAATTTTATATACTGCAATGGAAGATTTTGTAATTGATATAATTGTTTGAAAATGAACTTGAGCACAAAGTGTAAGAATGCCTGTAAATAATTTTACTTTAGTTTGAGCTACAACAAAACTTAGTGCTTTATCAAGTCCTTTAAGAGATAGATTTTGAAATGTTATGAAACTTGATTTTTACTCAGAAAACGATTTATCAAAAATTATTTTAAGAAATTCTCAAATACTTAATTTAGAAATAATGCAAGATTTAATAGGAGCAATTTCAAGAAGAAGTAGAGGAACTCCTCGTATTTCAAATAGACTTTTAAAAATTCTAAGAGATTATAATATAATTTGAAAAGAAATAAATGATAAAAAGGTTTTTGATGAAATTTTTTTAAATTTATGAATTGATAGTTTAGGGCTTGATTATTTAGATAAAAAATATTTAGAAACTATAAATTACAAATTTTCTTGATGACCTGTTTGACTTTGAACTCTTGCATCAAGTATTTGAGAAGAAGAAGCTACTTTAGAAGATGTTGTTGAACCATATTTACTTCAAATTTGATTTATAGAAAAATCAAGTCGTGGTAGAAAAATTACTGAAAATGCAATTAAACATTTACATAAAAAATAAATTATGGATATAACAGAACAAAGATTACAATGGCCTACTCCTATAGATTGATTTCAATATAAAATAGATCATAGATGAGATGCTCAATTAATATTTCATGGAATTTTAAGACACACTTGAGATGAAGTTTTTAATTTACTTATTAATTATGGACTAAATCCAGAAGATAAGATAGTCCATTTAAATGAATTTTACCCTAATTGAAGAGGTCTAAATGAAGAAACTTCTGAAAATATGAGAAATTGAGTCTGAACTACAGTTTTAGAGTATTTAATAAATAAATCTATCAGTAATGGGGCAAAAGCTATGTTTGTATTTACTTGAAAGGAATCAATGAGAACTTTTCTTATAAAACATGGTTTTATAAAAATTGATAATGATAGATATGTAAAAATATTATCTCCTAAGAAACATTAAAATTAATCTATGTCTATTTGGCAAACAAATTCTTGGAAAGAATTACTTTTAGCATCACATCAAGCAAGTGATGTTTTTGAAGTTGACTGAATTTTTATAGAAAAAAGAAGTTTAGGTTTATGACAATTTTGACTTTTTGTTTTGTGAATTGAAAATCTAGAAAATATAAATGAAGAAAAACTAATAGAACTTTGTAAAAAAGAAAATTGTTTATTTATTCAAGTTGAAAGTTTTTGAGTTAATAAAGAAATAAATTTTAAACTAAAGAAATTCAAATCTTGATACTATAAAAAATTTATAACTCCATACACTGCTATAATTGACTTAACTAAAAGTGAAGAAGAGATTTTGAAAGAAATGAAACCAAAATGAAGGTATAATATTGGTTTAGCTGAAAAAAAATGAGTTGAAGTTTTGAAGGTAGAAAAAAATGATGAAAATGTAAAAATATTTCATAACTTAATGAAAGAAACTACTTCAAGAGATAAATTTAATTGAAATTCATTAAATTATTATTTTGATTTTTTAAATATTATTCCAAATTCTAGTTTGATTTTTACAAAATTAGAAGATAAAATATTATCTGCTTGAATATTTGTTTTTGATAAAGAAATTAGTATTTATTATTATTGAGCCTCAACATCTGATGTAAATTTTAGAAACTTAATGGCTCCATATCTTATGCAATGGTTTGCTATAAAGAAAGCAAAAGAAATTTGAAGTAAAATTTATGATTTTTTATGAATTGCAACTCCTTGAGAAGAAAAATCAAAATTAACTTGAGTTACTGATTTTAAATTAAAATTCACAAAAGATATTATTAATTGTAGTGAAAGTTATATTTGTATAACTTCTAAATTTAGATTTTTTTTACTTAAAATATTAAAAAAGCTAAAATCAAGTTTATAAATTTTATCTTTTTTTAAAAATTAAATTCTAGATTTTCAATTTCTTTTTGTTGTTTTTGCATTTCTAGTCTTTCATTTATTTTTATATTATTTAAAAAATTAAATTGTTTTATTATTTTTAAATTATTTATAATTTCTTCATATTCTTTTTTTTTATCTTCTAAAAATTGATATATAGAAGATAAATTTCAAGAACTTAGGAAATCATAAATTTGTGTTAATTCAAACAAACTAAAAAGATTTAGATTTTTCTCTAAATTTGAGGTTATTGGGTGATTTATAGAAAGTAAAATTTTTAAAATTTTACTTTCTAATTCTAGTCTTTCCATAAAAATTATTTATTTTTAAAAGATTCTTCTAAATTACTAATAAATATTTTTTCATCAAATCATCATCAAATTAAGAAATTTTTTCATTCAAATTTTGTTTTCATAATATTATTAAAGCTAGTTTTTGACATTGTTCATTCATTAAACCAATAAGAATAATTTGGTTTTTCTAAAAATCATAATTTATAAAAAGCAGTTGTTAAAATATTTAGATCAAAATCATTATTTAAAAATGTTGTGGAATTCATTTTTCAATCATCTATTTTTATTTGTCATAATCAAGTTAAATTTGTATGACTATTTAAAATATTAACCATTCTTTTAAAATTATTTCAAAAATAACCAAATCATAATTTATCTATATATTCAATTTTATCAGCAATTTCTAAAAATTTATTTATTCAATTTTCATTATTATCATATTTAAAATTATATCATAAAGCTCATTGAACAAAGATTTCTCAATCTTCATTTACTTCAAAATTTCTATTTCAAATAGTTTGTTTAAAATTCTTTTCTCAATTTAATCATTCTAATCATCATTTTTCATTAATTTTTGCATTTAATCATAATTCAGATATTTGTTTTTGCATTTCTTTTTGTTTTCATCAAGGTTTTAATAAATCGATAGGATTTGGTTTATTTATGACTGATCAACTTAAAGTTGATAAATATAAAGGAATATTATCTTTAATAGGGTTTGTTAATAATTGCCTCACTCTAGCTTTTGTTTCAGGAGTAGTATTTGGATCAACTAATAATTTATTAACTTGTATTTCTAATGATTTTTCTAAATTATTAGTATTTTCATTAGTAAAGTTTTGTATTTTTACTTTGTATCAAATAAATCTATTTTCATCTAATGACATAGTAAAATAGTCTAAAAATTCAAGTAAATAATATTTATCACTAATATTAATAGTTTTTAAAATAACATTTAATTCATTATCAACAAAATGTTTGAATTTTTCTCAAGAATTATCTAAAGCAATTCATTCTAATTTTAGTTCTAAATTTTTATCTTTTATGTTACTTAATTGTATTATAATATCTTTTGAAACAAATTCAGGATTTAAACAACTTTTAAAAATTTTTTCATCAGCATAAATCTTTTTTAAATTTGCCATATTTAGAATTAATGTCTTTTGACTTGGATCAAGATTATCTATAAAATCAACTAATTCACCAACTTTTTTGTTATCTTTTAAATAATTTTTATATAAATTGTCTAAATTTTCTAAGTCTGTTGGAAATATGCTTGATAATTTTATCAAATCTAACTCAATTATATTTTTAGAATCTGTAAAAAATTTAGATTCTTTTATGTCTTTTATGTGTTTTGGTAAATTAATTATTAAATTATTATCAACTGAATATTTTAATATTTTTTCTTTATCTTTAAAATCACTATCTTCAATATATTTTATAGATTTTTCTAAGTCTCATAAAGTAGAAATTAACATATCTAAATTTCATTGTATCAACTGTTTATTTACATTTAAAAGTTGTGAATCTTCAGAATTTTTATAATAATTTTCAAAATAATTAACTTTATCATTTATAAAAAGAAAGTTATTTTTTGTATAAAGTAAAATACTTTCTTCATATTTTGGGTATTTTAAAATAAGGTCTTTTGTCATTTCTGAAATTTTATTTAAATTTTGTTTTCATTTTTCGTCAGTATATTTTGAAATATTTTTAACTGGATCATCTAAATATTCAGCAAAGGTAGTTATTAATGCTTTTACCAAATCAACTTTTGCTTTTATAGAAGCAGCTTTACTAAGTCATTTTTCATACTCGTCATCTATTATTGTATCTCTATTTTCTCAGTTAATTTTTCAATCACTTTCTGTAAAAATCTGTTTTTCTAATTGTCAAAGTTTAGCTAAAACATTATCCAAATCTTCTTGTGTTGGATTTTGAATTTCTCAAGAATTTAATGCTTGTGTTGGATTTAATAGTTCAGTTGATTCATCCATTTTATTTTTTTAATAAATAATTTTAAATTCTAACTATTCTTTCAAAATAATCAAACTAAACTTTCTTGAAAAGTATATTGACTAAAAATATTCAGTCTATTTGGATCAAATTTATTTACGAAAGTTTCTTCTATTAAACTTTCTCAAAGATTATTTACATTTTCTTTTCATCAAACTATTCAAACACAATTAATTTTTATAATTCATCATTTTAAATCATTAAAATTTGTAAAAGAATTTATATTTTTTCATACAGAAAGTAAAATAGCCTTTAAAAAAATCATAATTTCATTTGGATTCAGATAATCATTTCATACACTAAATTGAAATGTATATTTATTTGAAATAGCTTGGAAAATTTTTTCTCTATATTTTAAAAGTCAGTCTAAATTTAAATCTTTTAAAGTTTGTCCAAAATTTATTAAATTTTCTTTTGCTTTTTCACTTTTTGAGATTATTGCAAATTCCTTACCTGAAACCTCTAAATTTCATAAACTTCATCAAGTTTTTATAATATATTCTCATCATCAAATTTTTCTATATTCCAATTCTCCTCAACTTGGATAAGTAATTGTTTGTATATTTGTATTTTGATCTGTTTGTGTTTCTGAGATTCTATGATCTAACTTTTTTTGTTTTTCTGTTTCTTCTCCTTGAAGTTCTTCTTGCTTTTTTAGTTCTTCTTTTTGTTTTTCTAAAACTTCTAAATTTTTTCTTAAAATTTCATCTCTTTCAATTACACTTTTCAATATTTCTTTATAAATATTTTCTGCTTCTCTTCTTGATCTTCAAATTTGAACTATATCATTTCAAGTCATTCAAGCACTAATTCTAGAAACTGAAGATAATTCTAGGGAACTAATTCTATTATGACTTATTCTGTTTTGTATTTCATTAACTCTTTTTGTTAAAAAACTTATTTGGTTTGTATCATTACTTTGTTTAGCATTTTCTAAATATTTCTTTAAGTCTTTTAAAATAAATGTATCATTTGCAATTTCAAATCTAACTTTATTTTGTTTTCCATCAATTATACTTAAAACAGCTTCTTTAAAATTTGCAGGTGGAATATCTAATTTATTTTGTTTGTTAAAATTTTCAATTTCCACACAAACTTTCCAAAATCAATAAACTGTTAAATTTGGTTCTACTCTCTTAATTAAATCATTAACCATTTTTTCAGCTTCTTTTTTAGAAATTCATCTTGAAATAAGAGGCTCTAAAAAGATTCTTTTAATATTATTATTATTTTCTTTAATATTCTTTTGGAACTCAAGTAAAAATTGCCCTTTTTCCTCTTGAGATAATTTATCAGTTTTTTTTAAATTATTTGAAAATTCTTGTGGATTTTTTGAAGCTGTTATAGAATTTAATAATGATTGCCAAGTTTCTTTTACTTTTTCAACTATGCTATCATATATTAATCCTAATTCAGAGAAATGAGAAAGAAAATTATAATCTTCTCTGTTCTTTTGTCTTGAAAAGAAAGTAAGTAATTCCTTTGCTTTATCTTTTCAAAAAGTTTTTATAAGGTAATCAGCTGTTAATCTATTATTTCATTTTAATGAATATAAATAACTAGTTAATTCCATTCTATTTAAAGATTGAAAATTAGTACAAGTTCTGATTTTGTTTTCTAATTCACTTACGGTAGTTATATAATTTCACTTTTCTTCATTAAATCATTTTAAATAACCCTTATTATCATATAATTTATGTCAAACTCAAAATATTTTTTCTATTAATTTGTCTTGAAAAAGTCTAACTTCGTATCTATCATCCAATTCACCTATTGTGCTATGACTAAAAGTTACTAATTTATCAACTGTTGTATTTTCGTTATATCATGAAAGATATCTTTTGTTTAGATAAGCTAATACTGAAGATGCTTCTTCAAAAGAATATTCATTAATATTTTTGTCTCTTAACTTTTTTGTTTTTTCTTTAACATCTTGTGTATTAGTTCTTTTTCCAAAATCTCATATAATACTAAGAATTCATTTTTTTTCTATAACTCAATTGCTTTCAGCTAATACAATAACATCTAATAATTCTAATTTTATCCTTGTTCTTTCTCATACGGATATTTTTTTATCACCTTTAATAGATTCTCTAATTGTTATTTTAAGTTCATCATACTCCTTTTGAAATTTTTTATATAATTCCTCATTTCAACTTTTTTTAACAGCTTTTAAAATTTCATATCACTCTTTTAACATACTCTGAACTTCATTATCTCATCATACTTGAGCTGATAATGTTTGATATTCTACTTCTTGTCCAATTTCCATAAATTTTATGATAATTATAAATTTCTTTAATTTTACTATATTTTTAAATTTAATGCAAAAATAATCTCTATTTATAGAGATTATTTTAGTTTTCAAACAATTATTTCATTTTTCTTTATAATTCAGGAAATTACCTCAAAATTATCGCTATTACATTCTATGTAATTTTCGCTCCATCATTTAAAATTTCAATCTTTTATACTTTCAATTAAAACATTTAAAGTTTTTCACTTTTGAGAAGTAATAAAATTATTTCTAACTTCTTCTCAAATAGAGTTTAATCTATCAACTCTATCTTTTTTAGTTTTTTCATCTATTTGATTTGAATAAAAACTAGCTGGGACAGATTCTCCAAAAGTATGATTTGAAAAAGGAAAACAATGAAGTTTTGTAATATTAAAATTTTTAACTAAATCATAAGTTTGTATAAAATCGCTTTCTGTTTCTCAAGGAAATCAAACTATTAAATCAGATCAAATACTTATATTTACTCAATCTTCTCTTTTGATATTTAAAATTTTTTTAAGTAATTCTTTCATATATTCTCCATTATAATGTCTTCTCATTGATGCCAGAATATTAGAACTTCAAGATTGAATTGATAAATGAAAATGTGGATAAATTCTTTTATTTTCAAATATTTTTAAAACTTTTTCATTTACAAATTCTGGTCAAAGTGAACTAATTCTAATTCTTGGAATTTCAGTTTTTTCTAAAATATATTTTAGTAGTTCATCAAATTTAGAATTTTTATAATCATTTGTATTTTCGCTTCACCAAGCTCAAAGGTTTATTCAAGTCAAAACTACTTCTTTTCAACCTTGCATTTCAAATTCTGTTATTTCATCTACAATATCTTCTAGACTTCTATAAAAATGTTTTCATCTTTTTATAACTGTTAAACAAAAACTACAAAAACTATCACATCAACCTTGAATTACTAAAAACTTTTTTGTTGTTAAAGCTAGTTTTGGAAGTTTAACAATCCCTCCTAACCTCCCCTTATCAAAGGGAGAAATATTAGAGAAGTTTTGGGGTGATTCTCAAAGTATTTCTATTTGATTTTTAAATTCTTTTAATTCGTCATATATTTCAAAAAATTCTTTGTTTTCTGCTCATTTTTCAAAAGCTCAACATCAACTAATATATATTTTTTCATTTTCTTTTAAAATTTGCAATTCTTGTTTAACAAATTTTAGCCATTTTTTCTTTGCTTTATCTGTTACAACACAACTAGCAACAAAAACCCCTAATTTATCTTTTAAATAAGGGGAATTTAACCATTCATCAGTATAATATTTATTTACTTTACATCCAAAAACTTTGTATTTCATCAAAATTATTTAAAAATTATTTTTTTTGATTTTAAGAATTTTGGGTTTTAATGCAAGGGAAAAAGAAATCTTTCTAGGAAACATAACTATTATAAGCTTCATCTAAAAAATCCATATACATTTTTTTATCTTCTGGTGTAATATTTTGTTTTCTTTCTCTAGCAACACTTATTCTATCATCTAAATATTTTTCTGCATATTTTCTTCACATAATATATAATCACATAACCTCTGCTAAATCTTCTGCATATTGAACTACATCTCATTTTCATTCATAAAACTCTCTTCAAGATATAAGACTTAATCAATTTCAACTTTCCTTTCTTAGTTGTCTATTCCTAGCTAATAATCTTTGTGCTATATGTCCGTCTTGATTAATTGTTGTATCATTACAAAAATTTAATGTAATTATATGTCATAATTCATGATTAAACTGTCTAATACTATCATTTGGTACTGGATTAATACCAGATATTTCATACAATCTCTTAATATCATCTGCATATTTATTTGGTCAAGATTTTACTCATATACATATAGCATTTGCTACTGTATGAGAATATCAAACATTTGTTGTACTTGAAACCCAAATATTTCAATTTTTAGCATAAAATGCTGAAATTGCTCTTTTTGCACTTTTATTAGAAATAGAAGCTAATATAGATATAATGTATGCTTTATGTTCTTGTCATCTTAAATAATTGCCATATCAAGGCCATTCACTTAAACGAGAATCTATTTCTTTTCATACTAATAAAGTTTTTAAAGCAACCTCAAATTCTCTATTAATTTTTTCTTGTTCTTCTAATTTATTAGGAATTTTATCCTCAAAATTTTCATATATATCAAATTTTCTTTCTCTCATTATATTTGAAAAATAGTCAAAATCTAATATCTCTATTCTAGCATCGCTTGAAGAGCTTCTTAATGTCGTTCTCTTAATAATTTTATACTTAGATTTATTAATTCACATAAAACTTAACATTCTAACAAAAAGTTTATTAGTCACTTCATAAGTTTTATCTAATATATCATTTTCACTTCATCAAGAAGTTTTTATCTCATTTACTTGTTTTGAATACAATCTAACTTTTGTTAAATAATACCTATACAATAACGATAAATTTGATTCTAAGTTCTCTTTGTTAAATATCATATTTTGACTTTGTCATAAATCTTCAAGACTCATTTCATTAATCATCCTCATTAAATCCTCGTTTTCACTGGCATTATAATTTTTGTATTGGTTATGTAGTCAATCTCCTCTATATAAAGACATTATAGCTCTTCTAGGATTATCTATAGCATTTTTTCTTAAATCTCTTTTTATTTTCAATCATTGATTTTGAGTAATTCTTCTTATTCTATAGGCTAAATCTATATCTTCTCATATTTTTAGATCTGGATCAAATCATCAAGCAAAAGCATATAAGTCAGATCTATAAGATCAAGATCATACATTACTTCTTCATTTTGTATATAATCTATTTAATCAACTAGTCATTGTATACATAAAATGTAACAATGGTAATTTCTCAATAACTTCTTTTGGGTACCTAGATTCACTTTTATAAACTCATACATTATCATCATCTTCAAATTGCCTTATTACATGACTTAGAAAAAATCTATTTTTATCTAAAGCATCTGCTCATCAATTTCTTATTATTAATACTCTTTCTTTTCAATTATCTCTTTTAACTTTCCTAAATAATGATAAGTCTGCCATTGTCTTATATATTAGCCCCATTGAAGGTCTTCATTCAAAATTAAAAGTATGTTTTACCAAATTTACTTTAATCTCTGGATGTTCTCTTTTAAATCTTAGAATTTCATCTTCTGTTTTTTTATCAAATTCTATATTAGAATTAGGACGATTTAAAAATACGTTTATTTCATAATAATTTGGATTAAGTCTTGTTCAATCATCATTTAATTGTTTAACTGAATATTCATATAATGTTTTATAAATATGTTCTCATTCTCTATATGCTGGTAGATTTATAGAAAATTTACAATCTTGATGTAAATCTGATATTTGAGAAGATAAATTAGATAATAATTTATGATCTCATTTTAAACTAATATAAGCTAATTCAGTAGATATATTTTGATCCCCAACATCTTGACTCAAATTTACATAATCATTTTGTTTAGTATCATCATATAAATCATCATACATAAAAGTTTCTTTCTCATCTATAGGTATTTTAACAAACTGTCATACAGGAGTTTTAGATTTTGAATCTCTTATTTCATGATATCTATTTCATCCAAATGGTATTCCATACCAAGTATCAGTTCAAGGAACAGGAGTTGCTGGATCATAATATCATGCAGTTGTAGTTGTGATTTGATTAAATACTAATTCTCAACTTCAATTTATTGTTTGCATTGGATTAATACTTATATCTCAACCATTTATATGAACTTCTCAAACTTCTATTTTATAAAAACTTTCACTACCAAAAGCATCTTGCAAACTTGGAGGAATTTGTATATTTCAAGCTCAATCAATTGGTAAAGGAATATATGGTCATCATTCATTAATCGTTAATACAGCTTGTATTTTTCAACTAGTAAAATCTGTAGGTACAACATCTCAAAAATGATGTCAATTATAAAAAGGATTCTTTCACAAAAGTTTTGAAACATTCCATCATCATTTTCAATCAGTATGAAGATATTGTTCAGTATAATCAAAGTTTGGTGCAGGAGTTCAGTTATCATACCAATGAGGATGTTTTATACTAGTATAAGCAGTTAAATCATCTGGATATTTCATAACCGTAACTGGCTCATGATATGCTCATTGAATATCTTGTCAAGGAGTGCTTCCATATCAAGCTAAATGTAATATTCCTCAAACGGTTGCTCAAACTCAAGCTGAAACTAATGCAAAGTTTTTTCATTGTTTCCAAGCATAATCTCTTTCTTCTTTTCTACGAACATCAAATGCACCTATAGCTTTACTATCTATTTCTTTATATAAATCATAAATTATCTTATCTAATGGATCTTGTTGATTTGTTTCCCAAACTCTAGAATTAAATCTTGCTAGCAATCATGGATGAACTTGATTTAATAATGACAACATCTCAATATGTTGAGATGAAATAGATTTATCAGCATCGTATTGAAGCATATTTATATTTCTAGCACGACCAACTTTATGTTTAACTAGGTAATATATTCAAGCTATTAAAGCATCTTCATCTTTAGGATTTGTTAATCAAACTGCAAGTCTATTGTACAAATCCATAGTTGAATGTTGATGTTCATTTTTATGAGCCTCGTTTGATGATTCTCAGTCAACTGATTTATTTCAAGTTTCTAGTCACATAGCTCATCTACGATCTATTTGGGCAGTTCTATCTCTTAATTCTCTTTTAGCTCTTCCTCATGCTAAAACTCATCAAGTAGCAGATCATACTAAAATTGGTGCTACTAATCCTCACCAAGGTCATAATGCAACTCATCATACTAAAAGTCAAGCAAAGCTACGAGTTCAAAATGCTGAAGCTAATGCAGCAAAATTTGGATGATATATAAATGAAGCCACCTTTTCTTTAAACCATTTACCTGGTATTTTATTTACTTTATCGCTTAACCAGTCTATCATTTTTACAACTGCTCATTCCTTTCTTTCTCAATTTCATTGTTCCATTCTACCAATATCAAAGATATTTAATCTAGCTTCAAATGTACTTAAATCTTTTAAAAGTCATGCTTTTTCCAATCTAGCAAAAGAAACATTTAGTTGTTCTATATCTGTTGTTATTTTTTGACTAGTTATCTTTTTATATTCTGAATCAATTATTTGTTTAACTGTTTTCATTTTTTCTTTACGAGCATCGCTTCCTTGAGGTAAACTCATCCATTCTGAAATAGCAGCATTTAAATGTTCATTTCATTTTAAAGATACTTTTCAATTATCTAATTGTTCATACTCAAGATATGTTTTATTTTCAATTCAAACACTAGAAGCCCTAGCTTGTTCTTCTAATTTAGCTTCTGTATATTTTCAATTTTGAAGTCATTGTTCAATTTCTTTTTTAATTCTTCTTTTTTCACTGTCTATCCAAGCATCTCTTCACATTCTTTTTATACTTCTAGATAAAAATCAAATAGTATTTCTTTTAAGCCAGCTTCATTCTTTTAATTTTCTCATTTCTTCATCAAAGTTTTCCATAGCTTTATGTTCTGCACATATATCTATAACTCTTGATAAATCAAGCACATCCAAAGATACTACATTTGCAGTATTTTGTGTAGTAGTTTGAGAATCTTGCCCCAGTTCTTGAGTAAGTGGTTGAGTTTGTGAATTTCAAGATCTTTGCACAGGTCAAGGCATACACATAACTCTATCAACTTGCCCTTCAGTTTCTTGCACTTGTTTTCAGAATCAAAAATCTCTTTGCAATCAAACTCATTTTTTAAGTCCTTTTTGAGGTTCTTCTTGTGGTTTACTTCCGAATCAAAATCTCATAATAATAAAATTAAATTATAAATTATTTTTAAAATCTTCTAACCAAACATCAAAATATTTATCTACTTCCATATCATAGTTTGGAACTCTAGTAGATAAAAATTCATCAGCATCAAACATATCTGGATCAAACATAATTGCATCACGAAATAAGTTTTTATCTTCTCTAGATAGTAAATCTGCTGCTATATTTGTCAGCACATATTCTTCAGCACTAGCTAGAGTTTTATCTATTATTACATTTTCATCTATTCAAGGAAATGTAAGTCATGCTGTTTTGATACAATCTTGTATCTTTTGTCTAAATATATCCATATTTTTAAAAGTTAAGAGTTATTTATAATTATTTTTTAAAAGAAATCAAGAGTTTTTTATTAAAGATAAAAATTAATCTTTAATTTTACTATCAATATATCATCACAATAAATATCATCACATAGTATATCATAAAAATTCAATAAAATCTGAGGCTGACAATTCATCCTCCCATAAAATTCATCAAGTTGCTAAGGTTCATTTTATTGCTAATCCTTTATAACTTGACCATTTACTAAGTTCAGCAGTTCTATCTCAAAGCATAACTAATTTTAATAACTCTCAAGAAGATTTAAAAAATCATTTTGTATTTTTAAATATATCAATTAATTCCAAAGCTGTTCTTCAAGGTGTAAGTGCTTCTGAATATAACCATGATATAACTTTTGTTATTTCATTTTTATTAGCAGGAGAATATTTAGAATTTTTTACATGTTCCTTAATTGTAGTTAATATTCATTTAGCTTCTTCTAAAGTTTTATTTGGAATAGGTTTATTTAACTCTACTCAAAATCATTTCATTATATTTGCAAAATTATTATCAGTAAAATTTTTTAATTCCTCTCAAACTAATTTAGTTGTTCAATCTGATTTTAATACAACTATATCAATTTCATTTCCAGTTTTTTCAAGTTTTACTACATGACCATCTAATGTAATTTTTTTTCAGATATTAGCCTCTTTTAATATTCAATTAAATTTTCAAGCTTCTTTTAATTCTTCACCTACTTTAGTAATATTTATATCTTTAATTATATCATCAATACTTCATCTTTTAATAGTTCAATCAGCTAACTTGATTTCATATTCAGGGCTTTTTCTAACTTTTCATATCATATTTCATGTATTTCTTATTTCTGCTCATCAAATCATCTTAGTTTCTCAAGGTTTAATAGATTTTATAAATTGAGAAGAATATTGACTAAACATCTTATTTTCAGTCCTACTTAAAGCTCAAGCTCATTTTAATAATGATTCTCATCTATTAGCTATACCTTCAGAAACTCTTCAAGAAACACTAGCTAATCTTTGTAATTTTTCAGGAGCTAATTTTGAAATATATGTAGTTATTTTTCCAAGCCATTGAGTATGTTTTAGTCATGGGATAAGTCATACTGCAGCAGCAGCATTATCCCAGAAAGTTTTTTTACCTCATTCAAATCTAGGATCAACTACATGACTAAATTTTAATATATCCCAAAGTAAATCTTCATCTTGGTTTGCTAAATCTGCTACTGAATATCAAACTCATAACATTCATGATACAACTATTCACCGAGGTCATGTAGCACTTGGAGCTAAAGTTATTCACATTAATCACATTAATCATCAAATGTATTCTAATGTATAATCAACTTTAGTTCATTCTTTATAAATGTCTACTGCTCAGCTTCAATCTTGATGTTTTAAGACTCAGTCAAATTTTCAATTAATATAGCTTCATTCCCATATAAAAATTAATTTTCCATCTTGCCGTTGATTCATAACCGTTTGATTCGCATTAGATTCCATTCAATTATTCACCTTTCAGTTTTTATAATCTCATTTAAAATAATTTCAGTTTTCTAACTTAGTATATCAAGCTTTTTCTAATGTAGTAGTGTTTGTTGGTGCATTTTGAGATTGTGCTTGTGCTCAAGCTTGAGGTACTGTTCAAGCAACTCCACCAGCGACAGCTGTTCATGGATTAGTTGTTCAGTTTGTTCAAACTGCATTTTGAGACTCAGCTGTTCTTTCTAAATAATCTTTTATGGTTTCACCTGGTTTATAGTTTCATATATTATCTTTTTTATTTTTCAATAATTCAGCAAATATATACTCATAATATTTTCTATTTTCTAAATTAAGAGTAATTCAAATACTTTTAAAAAATTTATTTATTTCTTTAAGATCTCATTTTTTAGTTTCAAATATATTTAAATTTTCAGCATCAAGTTTTAAAAATTTATCATTTTTAGATAATTCTCACCATAAATTAGAAACTTGGTTTTTATCAAGAGTTCAAGCATTTGATTCTAATAAAGTAGAAAATTTATTATAAATAGAGTTTTCATTTTCTCATCATAAATGTGATGAAACTTCACTTGCTAAAATTCATGTAGCTCAAGGAACTGATGCTACAACTCATACTCAAGCTCATATTTTAGCTCATGATGAAAATTCTCATCAAAATATAAATGATAAAAATCCTCAAATAATTGCCAATATAGCCGCACTTCAAAACATTCAATTATCAATAGAGTCTGTTAATAATCATATAGGATCATTTTCAAGTTTAGTTTTTAATTGTGCTGCTTCATCACTTGATCTTACTCATAAAGCAATTTTTTTTGCATCTGATAAAGTATTTAGAGATCAAAATATTTTTCTAGATATTTCTCATAATTTAACTGAATATAATTTATAGTCTTCAAAAGCATTTTCGTTTATTCACTTTCTTTGGTTATAGTATATATCATCAAAATAAGAAAGAATAAACTCTTTATCAGCTTGATTATCAAACATATTTTTATCTAAATGTCATCTCAATAATTTATAATCTTCTTCTGATTTAAATTTGAAATTTTTTAAATCAGTATCACTTGGTTTTTTATTTTGAGCTATACTTATATTATGTTTTAATAATAATCTTTTAACATACTCTGTAGTTGTAAGAGGTTCTTTACTATCTTTGTTTTCTGTTAAAAATTTATCAACAACAGATGATCTATAAAGCAATGCTGTATGAATATCTTGTATAGATATTTTTCAACTTCTTATACGGGAATTAAACAATTCTTGATAATTTACAACTTCGTCTACTCAAGGTATTATAGTAGTTTTATCAACCAATGGTTTATTTCAAGGAGTAAAATTAATTTCATTTCATTTTATACTATCTATTTTTATTCATTTTTGATTTAGTCATGAAAAAATAATTCATAAAACAAACATCCTATCATTTTTATCAGCAATTGTATCTAAACTATCTAAAGTTGATTTAATAAAATCATAAGATAGTTTTCAATTTTCTACATCTTTTTTCAGTTTGTCTAATAAAACTCTTCTTTTATCTGATACTTCAGCTGTTTCAGTTGCTTCTCTAGATCTTTCGGCTGGATTTATAATGGTAGTACTAATATCAGTATAAGTTAAATTACCAGATCAATATAATGGTTGTCTTTCTTGATTTTGAGTCATAATTTTTAATATTAAAATAATAAAATCACTCAAATTTTATCATATCTTTTTTTATTTTGCAAAAAAAAACTTTTTTAATAATATATTTTTGATTTTAAACTTTTTATTTTTATTTATGCTTTACAGATTATTGAAATATTCAATTAAAAATATTTTAAGAAATAAATTTTTGAGTTTTTCTTCAGTTCTAGTTTTAGCATTACTTATGTTTTTCATAAATATACTTATGATTGTCTATAATTTAAGCGATAATTTGATAGAAGTTATTAATTCAAAATTAACTATTTCTCTTTATCTAAAAGATGATTATCCAAAAGAATCCATTGATGTTCAAAAATTAATTAATGATATATCAATGCAAACTCCAAATATAAAAATTGAATATAAATCAAAAGATGAAGTTTTGGAAGAAATGAGAAAAAAAGATGAAGAACTTGTTAGTATAATCAGATCTCAAAATCCGCTTCCAGCAACAATAAATCTTTCAAATATAAAAATTGAAGAATATGAAAAACTAAATTATATAATAGAATCAAAATTATATATTTTATCAGATTTTAAAACAAGTTCTATTTATGATTATAGAACACAATATTTGAAAATATTAAAAATTATTTGAATATTAAAAACTTTAAAATTAGCTTTATATATAATTATTTGAATATTTTTACTTTCTATATTTGTAATAACTTATTCTATAATTTGAAATTTTATTTATCATTATAGAGATGAAATATCTATTACAAAATTAGTTTGATGAAGTAATAGTTTTATATACGGACCATTTGTTTTTCAATGAATAATTTATTCAATTATTTGATTTTTTTTAAGCACAAATATATTTTTACTTATTTTAAATAATATAAGTATAGTTTTTGATCAATCTAAAGTAAAAGAATATGTAGTAAATAGTGATTTAAGTTATATTTTATTTATTCAGTTAATTATGTTTATAATAATTTGATCTGTAAGTTCATTTTTATCATCAGGGAAATATATGAAATAATAAATTATAAATACCATTATTTCTTTAATTTAAACCAAAATATAATCATATCTAATTTTCTGTAAAAAAAATTTGCATTATTTTAATTATTTAATATAATCCTACTCGCTTTACTCTAAAATGGGGATGTAGCTCAGTTGGTTAGAGCGCAGCACTGTCACTGCTGAGGTCGCGAGTTCGAATCTCGTCATCCTCGCCATTATTTTGAAATTTGGGGCATTAGCTCAGTTGGCTAGAGCGCCTGCCTTGCACGCAGGAGGTCAACGGTTCGACCCCGTTATGCTCCACCATAGATTTCTACGAAAATTAAGATTTTAAATCTTAATAATTTTTTATTCTTATTATACTATAATATGTCAAGTATTAGTAAAAGACCTAGAAGACTTAATTATGCTGTTAATAACAAGAGAGTTAAGAGTACTTCAAAAGTTTGAAATGCTGTTAAGCATTTTGAAATTTTAAAAAGAAGAGTTGAACTTGAGTGAGAAACTAAATGGTTAAGCAATGCTTTTTTAATTGTATGAAAAAAATTAAAAAAATACTGAATTAAAACTAACAATATATAATATGGCTAGACTTACATGACATGCTCACAGAAAATTAAGAAGAGCAGTAAAATTAATTACAAAGAAAATGAGAAAAAACAAAGCTTAGTTTAAAAGTTGTTTTTAAAATATATTTTATTTTTTTATTTATAATATTATGGCTTACGATAGATCTAAACCACATATGAATATTGGTACTATTGGTCATGTTGATCATGGTAAAACTACTACTACAGCCGCTATTTCTGCTGTATTAAATGCAAAATATGGAACAGGTGAAGTTACTTCATTTGATAAAATTGATTCTGCTCCAGAAGAAAGAGCAAGATGAATTACAATTAATACTGCTCATGTTGAATATGAAACTGCTGCTAGACATTATGCTCATGTTGATTGTCCTTGACATGCTGATTATGTTAAAAATATGATTACTGGTGCTGCTCAAATGGATGCTGCTATACTAATAGTTGCTGCTACTGATTGACCTATGGCTCAAACTAGAGAACATATTTTATTATCAAGACAAGTATGAGTTCCATATATCGTTGTTTTTATGAATAAATGTGATATGGTTGATGATGAAGAAATGCTTGAATTAGTTGAAATGGAAATTAGAGATTTATTATCTAAATATGATTTCCCATGAGATGATACTCCAATTATTAGAGGTTCATGACTTGCTGCATTAAATAATCCAAAAGATTTTGATGGTGCTGCTAAACCAATTCTTGATTTATTTGAAGCTATTGAATCATATGTTCCAGTTCCAAAAAGAGATTTAGATAAAACTTTCTTAATGCCTGTTGAAGATGTATTTTCTATTAAAGGTAGAGGTACAGTAGTAACTGGTAAAATTGAACAATGAGTAATTAAAGTTTGAGATGATATTGAAATAGTTGGTCTTAGAGATACTAGAAAAACTACTTGTACTTGAGTAGAAATGTTTCATAAATCTCTTGATCAAGGTCAAGCTTGAGATAATGCATGATTACTATTAAGGGGTATTGAAAGGGATGATGTTGAAAGAGGTCAAGTTCTTGCTAAACCAGGTACAATTAAACCACATACTAAATTTGAATCTGAGGTTTATGTATTAACTAAAGATGAATGAGGAAGACATACTCCATTTTTCAAATGATATAAACCACAATTTTATTTCAGAACTACAGATGTTACAGGTGATGTTGAATTACCTGCAGGTGTAGAAATGGTTATGCCATGAGATAATACTAAAATGACTGTTACTTTACAAGCTCCAATTGCAATGACTGAATGATTAAGATTTGCTATTAGAGAATGAGGAAGAACTGTTTGATCATGAGTAGTTGCTAAAATTTTAGCTTAATATGATTTAATACTAAGAAGAAATAATTTTCTTCTTAGAATTTAGTTTATATTAATTGTTATTTAAAATATATATGGCAAAAAAAACATCAGAAAAAATGAGGATAACTATTAAAGCTTTTGATCATAGATTACTTGATGAAGCTGTTAAAAAAATAGTTTTAGTTGCTAAGGATTCTTGAGCAATTGTTGTTGGTCCTATTCCTCTTCCTACGAAAGTAGAAAAAATTACTGTAAATAGATCTACATTTGTAAATAAAGATGCTAGAGAACAATTTGAAATTAGAAGACACAAAAGAATTATTGATTTAACTGAGACAACTCCAAAAACATTAGAGTTATTCCAAGAAATAAATATTCCAAATGGAGTTTGAGTTGAGATTAAATCTTTATAATAATTTTAAAATTATTAATTTATTAGTTGTTAATTAAAATATTATGTCAAGAGTTTGTGAGATAACTTGAAAAAGAACTTGAGTTGGTAATACAAGAAGCCACTCAATGAGAGCTATGAGAAGAAAATATTATCCAAATCTTTTCTATAGAAATATTAAAGACCCTGAAACTGGATTAGTTTATAGAATTAGAGTTTCTGCTTCAGGACTTAGAACTTTAAAGAAAAAAGGAATTATATAATAGAAATGTAAAGGTATGATAAAAATTATCTTTACATTTTGTTTGCCCAGATGGTGGAATTGGTAGACACGCAGGACTTAAAATCCTGTTCCAATCTGGAGTGCGGGTTCGATTCCCGCTCTGGGCACCATTTAAAAAATAAATCGTTGAATAACATATACTATCAAACAGATTTTATCCTATTAATTTACGATATTTTCAAAAGGAAGAATTAAAAATTCTTGAGTATATAATTTATTTATAAGAATTAATAATATTTTTATGTTAAAAATTAGATTGGCTAGAGCTTGAAAGAAAAATTCACCTTTTTTTAGAGTAGTTTTGACTGAACATACAGCTCCTACAAAAAGTTGATACAAAGAGGTTTTATGATTTTTTAATCCGATTACTAAAGAATTTAAATTAAATGATTTAGAATCAATTAAAAAATATATTTCAAATTGAGCTCAATTTTCACCAAGGATTGAGAAATTGATAAAAACTAATAATATAATTTTATAGTATTATACCCCTTATTTAGGGGTTTTTATTATTTATCTAACATTACACTAATATGCAAGAAGTAGAATTTTTAAAATTTATTGTTGAAAATTTAGTTGAAAATAAAAATGAAATTGATATTCAAAGAACTGAAGATGAAATGTGAGTTTTACTTACTTTGAAAGTAAATAAATCTGACATGTGAGTAATTATCTGAAAAGGTTGAAATATAGTAACTTCTATTAGATCATTACTTAAGATACTTTGAAATAAAATTGGTAAAAGAGTAAATTTAAAAGTATTAGATTAATATTGCAATATTTTTATATTTAATTATATTAAAATCATATTAACTTTTAATTTAATTTTTATGTTTATTGAGACTGTATTTGCAATGCAAGCTGGTGATACAAATGGTACATCTGCTTTGTTTAGTTCTAAGATGGATATTTGAGATTTTCTTTTGTTTGCAATTTCTATGATAGTTTTATTCGCTTGAATTTTCTCAATTTTATATATTTTATGGTGATGAGTTTTATTAATATTATCTTGATGAAAAGATGATAAAATTAAACCAGCTATTAACTCTATAAGATATGCTTTGATTTGATTATGAGTTATAGTTTTGTCAATATTTGTTTTTCCAAAGATAGCATGACTTTTGTGACTTGATGTAACTAAATATTCATCTCCTGATAAAATATTTAAGGAAATAAAAATTTTGTGAGACAAAATATTTTGAACTAAATCCACAACAACTATAGATTCCAATTGAGATATAAAAAATGTTAATTCTCTACCAAATGATTTCTCTGATTTGTAGACAAAATAAACAACAAAAAAGCTAAATTAAATAAATTTAGCTTTTTTGTTGT
This sequence comes from Candidatus Altimarinota bacterium, assembly GCA_028719245.1. Lineage (GTDB taxonomy): Bacteria > Patescibacteriota > Gracilibacteria > BD1-5 > UBA6164 > UBA7396. The sequence continues at coordinate 28,802 of JAQUKG010000006.1, forward strand.
TTATTTTGTCTACAAATAAAACTCAATCTAAATGATCTATTTCGTGTTGAATTATACGAGCTGAAATTCAATTTAATATCAAAGTTTTTTGTTTTTTATTTTCATCTATATAATTTAATTTTATTGATTTATACCTTTGTACTTCTCATCTTTTTCAAGGAACAGATAAGCATCATTCTGTTTCTATATCAGTTTCTTGAGATTTCTCAAGAATTTCTGGATTTATCATCAAAACAGTTTGATAATTTTCATCTTCCCGATCTCTCAAAAGACTAACTATAATTAGTCTTTTATTTTCTCAGATTTGAGGAGCAGCAAGTCATACTCATCTATTATTTGGATTTTTTATATATTTAATCATTTCTTTCCCAAGTTTAATATATTTATCAAGCTCCTGAGTTTTAACTGCTTCGCTTACTTTTCTTAGTATTTCATTTTTTGTTCAAGTTTGGATTTTTAACATATATTTCTTATTTACTAATAATTGTAATCATTATAAAAATAATTCTACTTTTTCAAAGTTTTCTTAAAACAAATTGTAAACCATTCTTGATTATTGAAATTTTGCTTATCTTCATAAATTACATCAAATTTATTTCAAGCAAGTTCTTTATATTCTTCCAAACTATAATGATAATAAACTCTTGTTCAAAATTCATCGGTTTTTGTTATTTCACTATATTTATCTGAAATTTTCATTGAAATATAAATAATTCAATTATTATTTAATATTTCATAAAATTTCTTAAACAGTTTAATAGTTGTTTCTTTATCAGAATGAATGAGAGATGCAAATGCAAAAATAATATCAAATTTTCTATCAAATTTATATTCTTCTATATCTCAAACTAAAAACTCTCCATCTGGAAATTTATTTTTTGCATGTTTTATTGCTTCTTTTGAAATATCTATTCAAATATAATTTTTTGAAAAGTTTCTAATATAATCATATTCTCTTCATGTAAAACATCATATTTCTAATATACTTACATTTTTATCTTTTCAATATAATTTTAAAGCATTATCTATATCAAAAACTCTTGTAGGTATTTTATCAAATTTTTCTATTAACTCTTTAGCTTTTGAGTTATAAACTCAAAAGTTTAGTTTTTTTATTTCTTTTTTAGTCATTTTAATTTTTTATAATTTATATGTTTTATTATAAAAATAATTCTACTTTTTCAAAACTAATTTATCATTTTCAATACTTAAAATCACATCATCTCAAGATTTTAATTCGTCTTTCAGTATAAAATTTGAAAGTTCATTTAATACAATATTTGTAATAGCTCTTTTCATTGGACGAGCTCAAAATTCACTATCAAATCAAACTTTTATCAAATATTCTTTTAGATTTTCGTCAAAAGAAATTTTTATATTTTTTGATTCTAATATCTTTTTAACCTCTTCAAGTAATATATCTACAATTTCTAAAATCATCTCGTGATTTATAGGATTGAAAACTATTATGTCATCAATTCTATTTAAAAACTCTGGTCTAAAATAATTTTTTAGTTCATTTAACATTTCCTTATTAATTTCATCTTGAGACTTATTTTCTTCTATCAAGCTAGCAATTTTTTTACTTCAAATATTACTTGTTAAAATAATTATTGTGTTTTTAAAATTAACTGTTCTTCATTTACTATCTGTAAGCCTTCAATCATCTAAAACTTGAAGTAAAACATTAAATACATCTGGATGTGCTTTTTCTATTTCATCAAATAAAATTACACTATATGGTTTTCTTCTAACAGCTTCTGTAAGTTGTCATCACTCTTCATATCAAACATATCCAGGAGGTGCCCCGATAAGCCTTTGAACTGAAAACTTTTCCATATATTCACTCATATCAATTCTTATAAAAGCTTGTTTTGAGTCAAATAAATTTAATGCTAAAGCTTTTGCAGTCTCAGTTTTTCACACTCAAGTTGGTCATAAAAACAAGAAACTTCAAAGTGGTTTATTTTCATCATTAAGTCCAGCTTTTGCTCTTTTAATAGCATTAGCCACTGAAAATATTGCTTTATCTTGTCAAACTACTGATTTTTTTAAATAATCTTCAAGGTGAATTAATTTATCTTTCTCGCTTTGAATAAGTTTTGAAACTGGAACTCCAGTCCATTTTGAAATGATTTCAGCAATATCTTCAGTTTCTACTTTATCTCTTAGGTAAGATTTCCCAGAAATTTTAATTTCATTTAATTTTTCATCAATATTTGAAATTTCCTTTTCTAAAGCAGGAATCTCTGAATAATTTATTTTAGCAACTTCGGCAAAATTTGATTCTCTTTCAAAGTTTTTTGCTTTTACTTTTAAATCTTCAATTTTTTCTCTTATTTCTTTAGATGAATTAATTAAATCTTTTTCTTTTTTCCAAGATATTTCTAAACTTCTATATTCTTCTTTTTTTGAAGCTATTTCATTTGATAGTTTTTCTAAATCTTCTTTTTTACTTCATTCATTTTTCTTTGCTTCTAACTCTATTTCCAAATTTCTAATTTTTTTCTCTAAAATATCAAGTTCAACTGGTTTTGAGATAGTTTTTAATTTTACACTTGATAATGCTTCATCTATCAAATCAATGGCTTTATCTGGTAATTTTCTATCTGTAATATATTTAATACTTAAATCAACTGCTGAAACTATAGCTCAATCAGTTATTTTTATTCAGTGGTGAGTTTCATATTTATCTTTTATTCATCTTAAAATTGCTAAAGCATCTTCTCGTGTTGGTTCATCAACTAAAACTTGAGCAAATCTTCTCTCTAAAGCTGGATCTTTTTCTATGTATTTTCTATATTCATTTATAGTAGTAGCCCCGATTAAATGTAAACTTCATCTAGCTAAAGATGGTTTTAAAAGATTTCAAGCATCAGCTTGTCATTCCTGATTTCCAGCTCAAACAATTGTATGTATTTCATCAATAAAAAGTATAATATTTCCGTTTGATTTTTCTACTTCTTTAATAACGGCTTTGAGTCTTTCTTCAAATTCTCATCTATATTTTGCTCAAGCCAAAAGTGCTCCCATATCAAGGGTGATAATTCTTTTCCCAAGGAGATTTTCTGGAACTTCTTTTTCAACTATTTTTCTAGCTATTCACTCAATAATGGCAGTTTTCCCAACTCCAGGATCTCAGACTAAAACGGGATTGTTTTTGGTTCTACGAGAAAGGATTTGTATGGTTCTTCTTATTTCTTCTTCTCTTCAAATAACAGGATCAATTTTTCAATTACGAGCCATTTCAACTAAATCTATTCAGTATTTTTTTAAAGCATTTAGTTTATTCTCTCCATCATTTGAAGTTATCTTTTCTCAATTTCTAAATTTTTCAATTACTTTTAAAATATCATTATATTTGATATTTAGAGTTTGAAAAATATTTTTTATTTTTTCACTTCAGTCTTTTAAAAGAGCCAATATTAAATGTTCTTCTGTTATAAATTCATCTTTATTTTTTTTAGCAATATTTTCAGCTTCTCTAAAAATATCATTTAAAACATAACTAATTCTTAAATCATAATGTCAGTCAATTTTTGGTAAATTATCAATTTCTTTTTTTACACTTGATTTTAAAATTATTAAATCTACTCATAAATCAAGCAATATTTCTTTTACTATACTATCATTTGATTCTAATATAGAATATAGTAAATGAAAATCTGTAATTTCAGGATTTTTTAAATTGTTTGCTAAATTCTGAATTTCAGCTATACGAGAACTAGCATTGGTTGTGAATTTTTCAATGTTCATATATTTATAGTTAAAAAATAAACTAGCACATATATATTATATGTGCTAGTTTTAAAAGTCAAAAGATTTTTTATTATTTTATTACATTATATAAATTCTGAATTTCTTGATCTGAAAGTGCACGGTTGTAAATACGAACTTCGTCAATAGCTCAAGAAAAATAATCCCAATATCATCATCATATTTGTGTAGTATTATTTCAAGCAATATAACTTCAGGTTGCAGAAGAAACAATTACATTATTTAAATACATATATGCTATTTGACTATTATATTTTATGACTAAATTATTCCATTTTTTCAATTGTAAGCCTCAAAGTAAATATAATACTAAATTTCCTCATTCTTGAGTATCCCAAAATATAGGATATCAAGTACCTTCATTAATCCCAAATCTATATCAACTAGAAAGATATCAACCCTTTAATGACATTATTTCTTGTTTCCATCAATTTTTTGAGGTAAATGTATCTGGATTTAGCCATATTGAGATTGTAAAATTACCATTAGTTGTAAAATTTAAATTAGGCCCAGTAATTGTAATATTATCGCTAATTCCATTAAATATTCTTGCATTTCATATTATGCCAGAAGATATAATGGTTCAATTTACAATTCAATCATTATGATATCAACTTAAATCTTTTAGTTTTCCATCGCTAGTTCTTGTTTCCATATCCCAATATCATACAAGTGAATTATCTAAATTTGATAGTTCTTTATTATTTACACTCATAGCTGTTAATACTTGATTTCAGCTTCAGGTTAATATTCAACTTGATGAGTTTGAAAATACTGTTTTATATGTAGTTCAACTATTTGTTGTTAGTAAATCTATATTTGTTCAACTTTCTTGAATTGGATTATTATTTGTATCAAGTATTACTCATAAACTATTTCATAATACACTTGGTACTCTTAGTGTATTATCAGTAGCATATACTTCTTGGATTATTAGATTATATGATAATGGATTTCATTCTAGTAGTGTTAATAATTCATACTTTGTATTATTTAAATTTGTTAGATATGTGTATCTAGTTTTATCTAATGGATCTAGTGGTATTTGATTCATATTTATTATTCTTGTAGCATTATCTCAAAAATATCATTGAGTTGCTATAATACTACAGCTTGCTACGCTCTTTATTCAGCTTTCTGTTTGTGGGTATAATCATGT
>JAQUKG010000007.1 GCA_028719245.1 Candidatus Altimarinota bacterium
TGATCATGTAGTAAAACTTATACCAATCTTTGAGATGAATACTTATATTGCTTTATTTCGACAAACTATAATAAATTTAGAGAAATTTAGATATAGTTATTGAAGAAAATTTAATCAAGAAAGAATTAAAAAAACTAAAATCAAACTTCCTTTTAAAAACTGAGAAATAGATTTTATATTTATGGAAGAATTTATAAAAAGTTTACCTTATAGTGAAAGTTTATAGATGATTTGAAGATATAAATAAATTTTAGATTTATCATGAAGACAAAACTTTGAATTAAAACAAGAATATTTATAACCTTTTGAGTATTTATTGTTATAACAATAAATATTTTTTCGTATTTACTTTATACTTTAGTAAGTCAAAAATTTATTGAAAATATTACTCAAAATATAGATTTGGAATATCAAACTATTACAAATTTTATAGATTTGCAAAAAGATAATATTTTTGTGCTTTCAGATTATGAAATAAAAAATATTAATTCTTTATGATTTTTCTTTTATTTATGAAATAATGATAATGATTTAAAACAAAAATATAAATTAGGACTTAATTATTATGACAATAATAAAAATATAATTTTTAGATGAGATTATAAATGATATAATGTCATTATTTGAAAAAACATTGATGATCTATCAAAAATCCAAGCTCAATTTGTGCAAATAGTATTTTTACTCAATTTATTTTTAATCGTAATTATATTTATAATAACATATTTTTTAACAAGTAGTTTATTAAAACCTCTTTGAAAAATCTCAGAATTTATAAAAAATTATGATTTAGATAAACAACAAACCCTTATAAAAAATGAATATTGAAATACAGAAATCTGAAATTATATTTCTTCAACAAATGCATTTATATCAAAAATAAAAGATATTTTTAACTCACAAAAAGATTTTATTCAAGATGTTAGTCATGAATTAAAAACACCTTTAATGCAAATTGATTCTAGCATTGAAATAATAGAAAATAAAATAAATGATGAAAAAATATTATCAAAACTTGAAAATATTAAATCATCAGTAAGAAATATAAATTCAATAATTTCAAATCTTTCTTTTTTACTTAGATGAGAAGAAAAAATAACTAAAAAAGAAACAATAGATTTTAAAAAATATTTTGAAAATAAATTAAGAGAATATGAAGTTTTATCTTCTAAAAAAAATATTAAAATAAATTTAATATTACAAAATGACTTAATTATAGAAAGTAATGTTTATTATATTGATAGGCTTTTTGATAATATAATTTCAAATGCAATTTATTATAATAACTGAAATAACGAAATAAAAATAATTATTTCAACTAAATCTATAAAAATTATTGATGAGTGAATTTGAATAAATAGTCAAAATATAAAAAAAATATTTAATAGATTTTATAGAGATGATAAGTCTGTTATATATTCAAAAAATTGAAGCTGATTATGACTTTCAATAGTAAAAAAAATAACAAATATGTTTGGTTGGAAAATAAATCTTTCATCTCAAGAGTGAGTATGAACGGAGTTTGAAATAATGTTTTCACAAAAAGAAATATAAATACATATTAGCTATAAAATTTTTAAGCTTTTTTGGCTTTTTTATTTGACAAGGAGAAAATTATTTTATAATAAATACTATATTATTTTATTTCAAACAAAATGAAAAGTTATCTATTAAAAGTTTATCATTCATTTAGTTCGTGAAGAAAATTATTTGAAGAATTTTTGGAAGACATATGAAAAACTTTAGAACATAAAAGAATGATTTTCTGATTAAATTATAAATCATGAGAATTTTTTTATAGTTTAAATATTGATGAAAAAAATCTTTCACCTTTTGAAGCTCAATTTTATAGTTATTTTAATAATTTTCAAATAGATATAGATAATAAAAATTACCTAGATTATGATAGAGAAAAAACAATAGTTTGAGAATTATTTTTAAAAAATAAATATTTTTTCCCTTTTAAACTTGATATAACTGATAGCACTGATTTTATTTCTTGACTTTACAGATGATTTGAAAATTTAAATGTAGCAACAGATAAAGTTTGATTTTTTGTTGATATTACACCTATAAAAGTAGAAAGTGTTATGTTTTACATTAAATCAAAGTGGAAATTCTTTTTATTTAAAATAAAATTAAAACTTCAATTTTTTAAATATATTTTTAACTATAAAGTTCAAAAAGATTGGAAAGAAGAATGATATAAATATTACAAATGAAAAATAGAGAATGAACTTTTCAAAACGAAAATATTCATAGTAATTCAATCAACTTCAAAAGAAACTGCATTATCAAAACTTTCTTGAATTGCATCAAAGTTTCTCGTTTTTAAAAATTATCCTTTAAATCAATTTGATATAGAAATTAATAATAATTTCAGTGTTACTAATCTATTGGAGTGAAAATACTGAACTGCTTTAAATTTATCAAGCCTTGAAATATCAAATTTATTTTGTTTTCCAAAAGACCCAAAAGATGAAACTGGTCTTTTAAAAGTAACTTCAAAAAAATTAGCTTTACCAATTTGAATACCAACTTTTGATTATGAAAGGCAAAACAATTGAGAATTAATTCCAAAAAATATTCCTGATGATATAAATATTATTTGAGTTTCTGATTATAGATCAATTACAGTTCCAATTTGAATTTATGATGAAGATAGATTAAGACATATTTATGTGATTTGAAAAACTTGAGTTTGAAAATCAAAATTTCTTATAAGTAATATTATAAATGATATTAGACAATGAAGATGAGTTGCTATTATTGATCCACACTGAGATTTAATAGAAGAAGCAATTGCTCATATCCCTAAAGAAAGAGCTGAAGATGTAATAATTTTTGATCCTACTGATGAAAAATATCCATTTTGTATAAATCCTTTAGATGTAGCAAAAGATGAATCAAAACAAATTTTAGCAAAATGATTTATTGATATTTTCAAAAAATTCTTTTGAGCAAATTGGAATCCAAAACTTGAGCATGTTTTAAGAATGATATTTTTAGCACTTTTAGATAAAAAAGGCTCAACACTTTTTGATATAATTAGAGCTTTAACTGACAAAGATTTTAGATATGAAATGATTGAAGCTGTAGAAGATGATGTAGTTAGAAATTTCTGGACAAATGAATTTGCTGGATGGTCTCAACAATTTAATACAGAAGCTATAATGCCAATATTGAACAAAGTTTGACAAATATTATCTATAGAAGTTTTAAGAAATATTTTCGCTTCAAAAGAAAATAAACTTGATTTTAGAAAAGTAATGGACGAAAAAAAGATTTTGTTTATAAAACTTCCAAAATGAAAACTTCAAGAAGAAATTATGTGATTTCTCGGGGCTATGTTTGTAACAAAGATTTATCAAGCAGCAATGAGTAGACAATCAATAGAAAAAGATAAAAGAACTCCATTTTTTTTATATGTTGATGAGTTTCAAAACTTTGCAACAGATACTTTTTGAGAAATATTATCTGAAGCTAGAAAATATTGATTATGACTAGCTGTTGCACATCAATTTATAAAACAAATTCCTGATAATCTAACAAGAGCATTATTTTGAAATGTTTGAACTTTAATAAGTTTTAGAATTTCAAGTGAAGATAGTTTGTATATGAAACAACATTTTGAGCCATATTTAGATGCTTATGATTTAGCAAATTTAAATCAAAGAGCATTTTATTGTAAAACTATGGTAAAATGACAAGTAAAAGACCCATTTTCTCTTAAGGCTTTGTATATTCCCGATGCTAAATTAGATAGAGATTTCTTACAAAAACTTTATGAATTATCAAGAAGTAAATATTCAAGAAGTTTGCTTGAAGCTAAGAAAAATTTAGAAACAGAACATAAAGATGTAATGAAAAAACTTGAAGATTTTTGAGAACCATTAATTTAATTTATTTATTTAAAATGATTTTTAATACTTCTTCCAAAACTTCTTTTTCAGATTTTGTTGCATCAATTATATAATTACATAAAACTTTTGCTTTTTGTTCTTCTATAATAGAACTATTAATTCTTTTTTCTAATTCTTCATTACTCATAAAAACTCATCTTTTTTTAATTCTTTCTTTTAAAACATTTTGTGTAATATTTAAAAAAATAGTTGAATATTTATCATCAAATTCTGGTTTATTTTTTCTTAATTCTTCCAATCAATTTATATCTAATTCTTTTATAACTATTTTTCCTAAATTAATTCAATTTTCTATTACATCTATAAATTTCGTTCCATAATATTCACTATTATGAACCAAGGCATATTCTAAAAATTCTCAATTTTGAACTCAAGCAAAAAAATTTTCTTTTGAAACAAAATAAGAATCAACTCAATCAACCTCATTTTCTCTTTTAAGTCTAGTTCTATACGAAAGAGGAATATGAATATTTGGTAAATTTAAATTTCTAATATTTGAAATTAAAGTTCATTTTCAGCTACCAGAAACTCACATTATAAAGTAAATATGTCCCATAAAGAAAAATTAGAATTTAAAGTCAAACAATATTTTTTATATTTTTATATTTTTCTAAAACTATTTTGTTTGCAATTTCATTTCATTCTTGTAGTTTTTTTTCAATTACTTTAAAATCATTTTCAAAAGAATTATATTTTTCTCTAGCAATTTTAAAATATTTTAAAATTAAGTCTAATAATTCTAGTTTTGCATGTCAATAACCATATCATCAAGCTAAATATTTCTGTCTAATTTCTTGTTGTTTATCTTGATTTGCAAATAATTTTATTAAAGAAAATACATTACAATTATCAGGGTTTTTTACAGCTTCTAAAGGTAAATCATCAGTTTTTATTGACATAATTTTTTTCTTTAAAACTTTTTCATCTTCAAAAACTCAAATAAAATTATTATAACTTTTACTCATTTTTCTTCAATCAGTTCCAATTATTAATCATAAATCTTCATTTATTAAATCTGATGGTAATTTAAAAAAATCTGTTTTGTAAGTATTATTGAAATTTTCTGCTATATCGCGAGTAAACTCTATGTGTTGCTTTTGATCTTTTCAGACAGGAACTAAATCTATATCAAAATTTATTATATCAGCTGCCATTAAAATTGGGTAATTAAAAACAGCCATATTTATGTCAGAGTTTTTTGTTTGACTATCCTTAAAAGCATGAGCTCTTAACATTAAACTATATGGAGTTACACTTGTTAAAATCCACATAATATCAGTATGTCTTTGAAGATATGATTGTTCAAAAACTACTATATTCGGATTATCTCAAAGTAAAGAAAAATATTCTTTTAAAACATTTCTTTTATTTGCTTTTAAAGTTTCTTTATCGTGAACTGAAGTTAAAGAATGTAAATCTGCTAACATTAAAAAAGTTTGATTTCAAACTGAAATATCAATTATTGGTTTTACAGCTCAAAAATAATTTCAAATATGTATTCAATTTCCTGTTGGTTTTACTCAAGTTAATATCCTTTTCATAAATTTATTTTAATAAATATTTTCATTATAATAATAAAAATATTTAAAAATCAAAAAAGTTTTAATATTAGATAAATAATTTCAATAAAAACATAAATTATTTGAAAAACAAATTTATTTTTATATTATCAAACATATTAATTTAAACAGATTTAAAATGGCAAAAATAAATAGAATTGAAAACAGACAAACTTGACCAATGAAAATATGATTTCATAGAAAAAAGAAAGTTCAAAGATGAAATTTTGTAGTGCAAGATGAATATTTTCAAAAAGCAAAAAAAGCTTGATATAGAGCAAGAAGTATTTATAAACTTTTAGAAATACAACAAAGATTTGGTTTAATAAAACCAGATTTTAGTGTAATAGATATTTGAGCCGCTCCTTGAAGTTTTTTACAGGCTATTAGAAATATTGTTTCAAAAGATAATTTAATAGTTTGAGTTGATTTAAAAGAAATAATTCCACTTAATTATCCGAATGTAAAAACTATTGTTTGTGATATATTTGACTATGAAAAATTAACCAATGAATTAAATAAAATACTCCCTGAAAATCATATATTTGATATAATTACAAGTGATATTGCTCCAAATACAACTTGAGTTTTTGATGTTGATCAATATGCTTCAGTTGAACTAAATATAGCAATTTGTGAATTTAGTGATAAATTTTTAAAAAAATGATGAGATATGATTTTGAAAGTTTTTGTTGGAGAAGATTTTAATGATTTAGTAATGCAAGTAAAAAAAAGATTTTTAAATATGAAAACCTATAAACCAATGGCTTGTAGAGATAGTTCTCATGAAGAATATATAATTTGTTTAAGTAAAAAATAATTTAAACCTTGCAATAATCTTTATTACTATCATCAAAAGGATCAAGGTGAATTGAAATTATTGAATTTGGAATTATTTTTATAATTTCAAATTCAATTTTATCTCAAACTGTATGTGCATCAAGTAATTTTATATCTTTATTAAAAACTAAATGAAAATCAATAAAAACATCATCTCAAGATTTTCTAGTTTTTAGAAAATGGTATCAAGTAATTCTATTATCAGCAATTGAAATAATTTTAATAATTTTTTTAATAAGTTCATCATCTATTTTTCTGTCCATTAACATATGAAATCATTCCAAAATTATACTTTTACTTGAAAATAATATATAAAATCAAATCATAATTGATATAACCGCATCAAGTATTTCAAATCAAGTAATTTTTATAAGTATTAAAGAAAAGATTATTCCTAAGTTTGTCCGTAAATCCGTTTTATAATGAAGCATATCAGCTCTTATAGTTAGATTATTATTTTCTTTTGCAACATTAGAAAGGTAATAAACCAAAAATCAAGTAATAATAACAGAAACTATCATCATATAAATTGAAATATTAACTTTCTCTATTCATTTTTGTGACAAAATTTTTTCAATTGAAAAATATATCAAAGCAACTCAAGAAAATCAAACTATTAATCATTCCAAAACTGCTCAAATTCATTGAATTTTTCAATGTCAATAATTATAATATTCATCTTGTTTAGTTCAACTTCTTTTAAAAATGTAAAGATTAAATAAAGAAACTCAAAAATCAAGTAATGAATCTAAAGCTGAAGATAAAACTGCCAAACTTCATGTTAAAATTCAAGTAATAACTTTTATAATTACTAAAAATATTGCTGTAAAATTTGCTAAAATAATAGCTTTTTTAATTTTCTGCATAAGATTTTAATTAGAAAATATTTTTTTTAGTATAATTAATAATTTAAAAACACGAAAACTTTTTTAAAACTTATAACTTGATTTTTAAGTTTTTTTCGTTCTTTTAAAATTGACTTTTATTATTAATAATATAAAATTCCCCGAGAAATAGATATTATTTTAAAATTTAATTATGTTAGTATGAAAACTAAAAAAGCATTTACTTTAGTGGAATTATTAGTAGTAATAACAATAATATGAATTATATCAACAATATGAATAATTAACTTTTTTTGATATGTTTGAGATGCTAATGATACAAAAAGAATAACTGATATTCAATCTATAAAAATAAGTTTAGATAATTATAAAAGAAACCATTCTCTATTATATCCAATAAATAATTCATGATCAGGAATAACTAATATAATGACTTGAACTGAGATATTAGCTTATGAATCACAATTTGATGATAATTTAGCTTGACAAGTTTTATTAACAAAAACTCCTTTAGATCCTCAAACTAAATTACCATATTTATATAGTGTTTCAAAAGATAGAACTTCTTACCAAATAACAGCAACTTTAGAAAATAAAAATAATTTAGTTTCTTATAGTCCTATTATATTAAAAACTTATGCTTGAGATGATTCAGTTTTAGTAGCTTATGTGGAATGAAATTTTATTCCTCAAAATAAAAATATCCTACCTTGATTATTATATGCTGTAAATACTTTGGTAACACCTAATTTTGATATATCAAATTCTGTAAATTTATCAAAAGTTATACTTAACTGACAATCATACAATTTAGCTTATGATATGAATTGAATTACACAAGCTAATTGAACTAATTTATCAACTATATTAACAGATGTTCAGGTAGTTCAACAAGGTCAAAATACTCAAATAAGCAATAAAAATATAAGTTGTAGTTGAGTTTTAAATACTTCAAGAATATATTATAATTGAGAAAATGATATGTTAGCTTTAACTTGAACTACTCTAAATTCACAAATATGATGGAAATATAAAACTTGTGATGGAAATACATGAAATATGGTTCCAGCAGGAGATTTTTATTATAATTGTGCTAATATATGATTGTGAGCAGTTTTTGATAATACTTGCAAATGGACTTGATGTTCTAGTTGATACACACAAAAAACTGATTGAAATCCATGATGTAAACTTAATTTATCAGCTCCTAGATTAGTTACTCCAGTAAATTGAGCTTCTAATTCTCCTATAAGTTGAGTATTTTCTTGGTATCCAGTTAGCTGAACAAATGTAAATTATAAATTATATTTAGGTAAAGCTTGAGAAACACTAACTCAAACAGGTGGTTTAATTACTAATACAAGTTATAATTATAATAATTTAGCTTACTCAACAACTTATAATTGGTATATAGAAGCATGTGAGGGTACTAGTACTACATGTGTACAAAGTACAGTATATATATTTTCTACTATAAATGATTCAACAGTTGCCGTTATTAATGATCCTGCCGTAAAAAATTGTGAAAACTGAAGTGTAGTTTGTACAGCAAATGATGTAGTTATAAGTTATGTATGAACTTCTTGAACTCCTACTGATTGAAAAGATTGAGATTTTTGAGTTTCTACAAGGATTACAGATAGTTTCTTTTGATGAGAAAAAATATTACAATACAAAATACAAAATAATTCTGATTGAAGAGCAAAATTTAAGGTATATTTATCAAAAGCTTGAGATACTTTAGCTGAAAGAAAACATGCAAACTCTTGATTTGATGATAGTGATCCATTAAGTGCTATAGATTTATGATGAGAAGCAATAGCTAATAATTTAATATGGAAATATTGAAATTGATGTATATATAATTCTATTACTTGATGATATGAAGTTGTATGAAAAACTACTTGTTTTATAACTTTCAATGCTAGAGCTGATAGTTCAATATCGGAAACTAGTAGTGTTGTATGAAAATTTAAAATTATAAATATTGATTCTCTATCAACTTGGACTTCTACAGCCTATACAACCGATACAAATTTAAAACTTAAATCTAGCTGATTTAATTCACCTATTTTAACTCTTTCTAATATTTTACAATCTAAACAAGCAGCTGAACCGTCAAGTGATACTACAACAGATAATTTTGGTTCTTCAACTATAACTAGTTCTTGAGCTAATACTTGATTTTGGAAAAGTTTAACTTATCGTATTACAAATTCTTCTACACAAAATTCTTTCTTTAAATTATGATTCTCTTGATTAAATACAACTTATGTTTGAGCATTGGGAAATAGTGAAAATTATTCTTTTTCATCTGTAGTTTTAGATAATTCAACTTGAAATGAAGATGATCCAAATACATTTTCTTGAAGTAAAACTCTTGACTTACAATCAAACTGAGTTTGAAATGTAATTTGGAAAAATAACAATTGTCAAAATACTCCAATCTGAACTAATATAGGTAAATGATTTATAGTCCCAAAAAATAGTAATTGTGATATAGTAGTTTACTATAGAGGTGATAAATTACAACCATTTCATAATAAAAATATATTTAGTATTACATTATTAAATCAAACCATTGCTGACAAAACATACACTTATGACAAAACAATAAAAGCAAATTCAGTTTGATGGTTGAATAATTGTATTTTTGATTGAAACAATAAATTTTCTTGAAGTTGTTATTTTGCTGATAATAATATAAAACAATTTACTTGTTCAGCAAAACCTAGCACTTCTGTTTGGAATAATGTATCATGATTTACTCAAACTCTTATTTCAGGAGTACGGAAACCTCTTGATAGTACCACAACCTATAATACAACTTCAGATTACCAAAGTTGTAGATATAAATGTAACAATTGATATGGTTATTATAATTGAAATTGTATATTATCTCCTTCAACTTCTCCATGAAGTCCTTGTACTGCACCTATTGTAACATATTTAACTGCTATTTGATGAAGTTATGCATTTTATAATTGATCTACTTCTTATACTCCTGCATATACTTGGAATTGAACTACTTGGATTGCTCCAGCTACAACAATAAATAATCCAGTAGCAACACCAACTCAAAATACATGTGAACGGACAGCAACTTGTCCAAGTTGATATACTTGGAATTATGCTATAGGTAAATGTGAAAAAACTGTATTTAGTGAAAGTATTTATATTTGATCTGATGTTCATGGAATATGAGTAGCATGGTATAAATGTCCTACAAATAATTATGTTACTTCTTTTTCAGCTACTCACTTTAATGGAAGTTCTTGGTATCAGAACTATAATTATTGAGTATGAATAAGTTCATATATATGAAATACTAGAAGTGCTTTAGTATGATCTAGTGCTTGTACAACTCAATATAATTATTATTATAATCCTGCATCATATAATCCAGCTGTTTTTAATAATACAAATATCTCAATAGATGGTATGCAAATAGCCTGAGGTACATATGCAAATAATTGTTATACTGATTGGTGGTGATCTTTACGGTGATGAGAATTAATGACATCAGCATCTCCTTGATGAAAAAAATATTATTATTATAATACTTGGTGGCCTGGAATTAGTAGTGCAGATAATGTAACCTATCGGGTGGCATGATGAGCTCCTTCATGATATAATCCTAGATGATGGACTATTACTATGAAATGTGCTTTAAAATAAATTTATTTTTTAATTTTTATATATATGAAAACTAAACTTTTAAAATGATTTGTATTTGGAGTATCATTTATAGTTTGAATAATAATATGATATTTTGCATTATTTGCAGCACTTGATTGGTCTAGTGTTCCTACAAATGTAAATACAGAAACTCCATTAACTCCAACTCTTTGGAATAATACTATGAGTTGAATTATAAATAATGTTGAATCTGTAGCTTCAAAAGTTTGAACTATAGCTAATGTAGTAACAGTTCAAACAAGAATTCAAAATACATATACTTCTCCTGGTTCGGGTAATGGAACAGCTATTGATCCATTAACAATTATAATTACTCCTAAAAAAGCTGGGAATAAAGTTATACTAGAATGGAATGTAAATGGTGAAATGCATCAAGATAATGTTTATATTGTTACTCGCAATTGAATACTACTTACTGATACAACAGATGTTTCTAATAATCGTTGGGCTGGTATTACATCTCAACCATATGATGTTGATACTGTTTCTACACCTGACAATGCTATAATAAAGATTATTGATAATAATACTTTAAGTGTAACATCAACTTATGAACTAAGAGTAAGATCATCTAGTGCAACTCCACGGGCATTATACTTAAATAGAACTGCAAATAATTATTGACAAGATGTTTATGAGACTAGTTTATCTACTTGAACTGCGATGGAGATTTGGAATTAATTCATATTATAATAATTTTTATTGACTATTAGTATAACTATGAAAATACTAAGTAAATTTTGATTTTCTTTAACAGAGGTTGTTGTTTGAGTTTTTATATTATCTATTTGTTGAGTATGAATAGTAGGATCTTATACTTTTTTACTTGATAGAAATGATCAAATAGATAATATTCTAACAAATACATATTTTAATAAATATGTTTATGATGTTCTTAATATAATAGATATTCCAGATGTAAATATTTGAAATAAGTTTTATTTGGTTGCTAATGGAAATTCTTTTAGTGTTTCACTTGATCCAAGTTTTAATAAAAATAATGTTTGATTTTTTTACCCTGATGAAATTTGAAATTATAGTAATGAAATAGAATTAATCTCTATAAATAATTTAAAATGAATAAATTTTAATACTTACAAAATAAAAACTATCTATAATCAAAATGAAAAAATATCATACATTATTAAATAAATGATTTACTATTCTTGAATTAGTAATAAGTGTTTTTATAATAACACTTTTAATGTCTTGAATGACAATTATGTTTGATATTTTATGAACTTGATATAAAACCATAAAATTAAGAGCAAATGCTTATAGTGAGTTAGAATCATATGAAAATAAATTAGAAAATGCTAAATTTACTTTTAATAAAAATATTTTAATTGCTTGAAATATTTTTTTTAATAATGATAAATGATTTAGTCTGATAGCCTTAACAACACAAGATGAATCAAATTGAATACTTTTTTGAGTTTATGATACTATAGAAAAAAATATAAAATATTGAAACATATCTACATATTCAAATTATTCCCCATTTTATATAAATATAAATAATAGTGATATAAATTTAATAAAATCTGATTTAAATAATTTTATATCAAACATAAATACTGGAAGTTTAATCTATTATTCAAAAATAAATTTATTAAAATTTTGATATAGTGATATTCCAAGTTCTGATAAATCAAAAATTGATTTAATATTTACAAATGGCTATTATACAGATTTCTATTGAATGAATATATCGGATTTATATCAAAATCAAAGATTTAAAAGATTTAGATTATCGTTAATAAAATAATTATGAAAAGAAATAATTCGTGATTTTTTCTAGCACTTTCAATAATAATTTCTCTTATTTTATGATTATTTTCTGTTATTGTGTGGAAAATAACAGATACAGATTTATATTTTATAGATAATAAAAGTATTAGTAATGATATAAATACAAATAGTAAAAATGTTGAAAATATTATTTTTAAATATCATTATATCACAAATACTAATTGAGAATGAGAAGATTTGGTATTTTGTTCTTGATGATTAATATTTTTTGATAAAAATACTTTATCTTGATGAGATTGTTTGAATTGAGAAATTATAAATTGAACTGATTGAATAAATGATGAATGAAACAATGATGATTTTAAAGAAAGTTTTTCAACTTGAAATATAGATAATTTATTAACTATAGATTCTAGAAAAACTGATGATGATGGAGACTCTAGAAAAAATATAATATGAATAATTCCTCCATTAAAAGAACAAACAGTATTATATATAAATGATAAATTGATTCAGGCTGTATCTCTAAATATAAATAATTTTTGAGATTATATTAAAACTGATGTATTAAATAATATAAATAATTTAACACTAAATATCTCTTTAAATAATAGTTCTTGAAGTATAAAAGTATTTAAAATAAATAAAGATTATTATAACAAAACAAAAGAAATAAGTGTATTAGAAGAAAAACAATGAGAAATAAAAACTTTATCTTGATATATATTGGATAATTGAGATGTAAATAATATTTGAAGCCAATATATATTTTATGTTAAAAATTATGATTATGCTATAAATATTAAAAATAATAGTTCAACTTGAGTTTTGACTTACGAAATAAATTGACTAGCAAATACAGGTAACAATGTCTATTTAATTTGAATTAATGATGATATAGAATAAACATAAAATTTGACTTCATTATGATATTATGAGATAATACTTTTGTAAAAATTTATCAATATCATTTTTTATTTCTATGAAGAAAATATTTTTTATAATGTTATTTATATTTTCAATTAATATAACTAATGCTGGTTGGTATTGAAATCATGGTATAAGTTATAATAATCCATGAATTTCAACATTGCCAACTGTTAATTGATGATGACCAAATAATTGAACTTTATGTGATACTGATTGAGATAGTAATTGATGATCAGATCTTACATTATGAGAATATGCAGTTGCTCTTAATAATGATCCTAATACTCTAACTCCTAATAGTAGTTTTTCAGTAGCAATCGCACCTTCCTGAACTATTAGATGTTTATATTGGGATTCTGCTATGCCAACTATTTCCAATGATTATACATTTAATAATATATGGGCAAATTGAACTAGAACTATAACTTTATCTCCAATAGATACCTGATGATCTTGAATTTCAACTACAAAATGGTGTGAATGATCTACTTGTGATCCATCAGTTTGAAATATTTGAACCTCTATAACAAAAAGTTGAGATTACAATAATACTATAAGATATCAAACTTGGGATATTGCTTGAAATGTAAGTTCTATAGGTTCATTTGTTTTAAAATTAGATAATTCAGCTCCAACTATAACAGATATGACAACTCCAATTCCAGATAATTTATTGGCAAATAATCTCTATAATTATAGTGTAAATGTTTCAAATTGATGATATTCTCCAATTAAAATAATTCAATGAGTAAGAGAACAAAGTAGTAATGAAAATATAGATATTTCTTATTCTTGTATTTCGTCTCCTTGTAATGTTTCTTGGGATATTAAAAATATTGATAATTATATAAACAATTGATGAAGACAATATACTTTTAGGGTTACGAAAGCTTGTGATGAAGTTTGAAATTGTTGGAATTGAACAAAAGATTTTAATCATAATGTTTATGCTGATACACAAAATATAACTACTAAATTGGTAAACACTAATCTTTCAGATATTTCAAATATAGCAGATTGAACTACAAAAAACCTTGCAATTACACTTAAAGATACTTATTGAAATAATATTATTCCAGCTAGTTGAATATGAAGAAATATTACTTTAAAGTTCGATATAAATAACTCCATGTATTTAGATCAATTTAATAGAACTTGAAATTCTTCTATATTTTTGACAAATGCAAATGAAGATCAATCAATCTCATCTAATTTTACAAATAAATTTCCAATTTGAAATAGTATTAATTCATTGACAAATCAATCTTCTACAAATTGAATTTATAATTATTGATTTAAAGTTTATACTCCAACATCAAATCAAAATAACTGACCAATATCTGATTTAAGTGCAATATTTACTATTAATTGAATAACATTTGATGTAAATTGAAGTTTATGAAGTATATTAGATCAAAGTATTTGATCTAGTAGTATTACAACTAAATTTTCACCTCTTTATTTTACAACAATTACATGAGATTTGAGAAATGAGTGATTTACAACAGATTGAACAATACAAAATTCTAATATTTTAATTAATCCTTCAGATTGATGAAATGATGTTTGAGTTTCAAGTAAAAAGATTTATTTGAAATTTTGATGAGAAACTATCAATATTCCAAATAAAACAACAACAAAATATAATCTTATGTACTCTAAAACTTGAAATCCAACAATTGCAATTTCTAAAACTGGATTATCTACAATATTTGATGATAGTTCATCATCCATAACAACTTGATTAGAATTAATAAACCAACCTAAGCCATCTAGTATAAAAGCCTATTTATCCACACATATTTCATATTCATTAGATGGTAAAAATATAACTTATAATTCTGATATAGTATGAAAAACTAGTTATTTTGCAACTTATACTAATGAAAAAATTAATTCAAAAATGAAAAATGTATATCAAGAACTAATAAAAAATGATTTTTGATTTACTGTAAGAAACTGAGATTATTAATTTTATTTAAATTTTAACATTTACTTTTTCCAAATTTAATTATTATGTTGAAAATATTAATAATTTAAAATTATGACCAAAAAAATATTACTTTTAATAATACTTTGCATTTTTTTATTAAGTTGACTTACAATGTTTTTAATATTTACTTATTTAGACCCATACAGAAACGAGCTAATTTCACTTATAACATTAACAACTACATTTATACTATTAGTCACATCTTTTTCAACTTTAATTTTATATATTTTCAAAAAAGTTTATTACAGATGAGAAGTATTTTTATCTCATATATTTTCTAGTTTGAGACAATGAGTTTTGCTTAGTTTATTTCTAATATGAATAATAATATTTAAAATAATTTGAGTTTTTTGAATATCCACAATATCACTATTACTTATAATTACTCTATTTATAGAGTTAATGTTTGAAAATTTATAAAAAAATAAAGTTCAAAATTGAACTTTATTTTTTTATTCTAAATCTAAATACTGATCAATTCTTATCTGCCATACAAACTCATCTACATGACTTACTAAAATCATTCATCACTCAAATTCATCTAATGCTTTTGCAATTACTGGAATATGTCTAAAATTTATATGATTTGTAGGTTCATCAAGTATTAATATTCAAGGTTTTAAGAAAACTAAACGACAAAATGCAACAAGTCATTTTTGTCATTCTGATAAATCTCAAATACGAGTTTTCATTATTTCTCAATTAATTAAAAATCAAGCAGCTGTTGATCTAAGCTCTTGCTCTGTCATATCTTCGGTTGCAGCTTCTTTCAAACAATCATAAACTGTTTGATTAAAATCTAAGTTTGAAAAATCTTGTCTATAATAACCAATTTTTACTCATGGAGTTAAAACACATCAACTCTCATCTCAAGAAACTATTTTTTCAAGTAAAGTTGATTTACCAATACCATTTGGTCAACTTAAAAGTAAATGATCATCTTTTCTTAAATCAACTTCAATATCTTTTACAACAACTTCATCATGTTTAATTATATGAACAGAGTGAATCTTAAGCAAAACTCAACCAATATCTTCTTGAAGAGGAATTTGGAATTCTCTAATGGTTTTGTCTTCTTTTCTTGTATCAACTATATCATCTTCCATTTCATCGGCTGCTTCTCTCATTTTTTTAGCTACTAATCTAAGTTTTCATCATTTATGAGCAAATTTTTCTGCTTGCTCTTTTTTTGCTTGTGCTTCTTTTGCTAAACGAGCATTTGCCATATTATCTTTTTCTATTTTTCTTTTAATTTGCTCAACTACATCATTGTAATCTCAAATAAATTGTTCTGTTATTTTTGTATGAACATCAAGATATATTACTCAATCTGTAAAACTATTTAAAAATTCAGCATCATGACTAATTACAAGAACTGTTTTTTTATAATTTTGTAAAAATGTAGTTAAATGCCAAATTCATTCTTTATCAAGATTATTTGTTGGTTCATCTAAAAGAAGTATATCAGGATTTTGAATTAAAGCCGCAGCAAGCAAAAGTCTTGCTTGTTGTCATCCAGAAAAAGATTTTATAAGTCTATCTAAAGGAGCTTTTAAATTAACTACATCAAGTATTTCATTAATCTGTTTATCAATATTAAAAACTGTTTTATCTGGAAAATATTTTCTAAAAAAGGCTTGAACACTTAGTTCTTTATCTTCTGCTAAAACTACTTGATATCAAGTAGCAATTGTTGCATTTTTATCTATATTTATAATTCAAGATTTTTTTTCTAAACTTCAATTAATTAATTTAAAAATAGTTGATTTTCAAGCTCAATTTTGCCCCATAATAGTTAATTTTGCTCAAGCTCTAACATTGAAAGTTGCATCTTCTAAAATAGGTTTTCTAAAATCATAGAAAAATTCAACTCATTTAAAACTAATTACTGTTTCATTTGCCATTTTTTTATAGTTAAAATTTAAAAACAAGTGTATTATATGAAAAAAAATATTTTGGCAAAAGGAAGTTTTAATTATTTGTAAAATTATAGAAGAATGTTATATAATGATTTGTACTAAATATTAATTAATATGTCATTTATCGTATGTAGATTTATTGACTACATTGAATATAATTAAAAAAATATTTTCTTATATAAATATGAATGGATATAAAAATTAAATTCTGACTTAAAATTAAAGAATTAAGAAAAATAAAAAAAATTTCTCAAGAACAATTTGCTTTTAAATCTAAATTACACAGAACTTATATTTCTGATATTGAGAGATGAATTAAAAATATATCTCTGGAAAATATTGAAAAGATAGCATTGGCACTTGAAATTAATTTAAGTGATTTATTTAATAATTTATAAACAATATGACTAATTTAAAATCATTTAATATTTTTTTAGAAAGTGTAAATTTATCTAAATATAGAAATTCATACCAAAAAATTAAACTTGTAGAAATGGATTTGGATAAAGATATTCAAGCATTATATCATTTATATAAAATATACTGGAATGAGAAAAAATTTATTTCTTTTGATGAATTTTATAAAGAATATTTAAATGATAAAACTAATGAATTAGAAAATTTTAGAAAGAAAATAGATATGTGTAAAACTTGTTTTTATAAGTGATTACCGGCGAGAATATATAGAACTTGGGCAAGTATTGTAACACAAATACACTGATGATATGTTGCGGAACAGATTTTCTGAAACTGAACAATTTCAATGTCAGAGAAATTGGATCGTAGTTGAATAGATTTTAAAATAAAATATAAAAATAAAGAATTAAATATACAAGTAAAAAAAATCTCTAAAAGTAGAGAAGTTAGAGTAGATAAAAAATCTAGGAAAAAGGTTGATATTCTTAATATATATTACTTTGTTCCAAATAAAAAAGATATTGATAATAAATTTCTAAAAGATGGAATAACTTTTAAAAAGACTTATAATGATTTCAATAATACATATATAAAAAAAGACTATTTAAAATTGTTAGATAATTGATTTGTTGTTTTTTCTGAGTGAATATTCAAAGAAATGAAAGATAATTATTCGGTTTTAGTTGATAAATGATTTGATACATTTTCACAATTACTATTTAAGGATAATAATTAGAAAAAATTTATAAAAAATTATTAATCCTATCTGTAAGACTATTTCATAATTTTACATAATCTTTATTTATCTCAAATCCTAAAAAGTCTAATCATAATTGTTTTGCAACAAAACATTCACTTCAACTTCATGCAAAAGGAATTAAAATTTTAGATTTTTTGTTTATATCATATGCTCATAATATAAGTTTTCTTGTTAATTCATTTGGCTTTTGAGTTGGATGTATAATTATTTCATGTTCCTTATGAAGTGGTTTATCTTTTGAAGGAAATATGTTATTACACCACTTACAATAAAAAAATCTTTCTGTTGATCATTTTCATCAAGCTAAAGTTCAGATTTTTATAACATCTCTTGGTAATGCTCAACAATCATGTGCATTATAAATAGTTTCCTTATCTCATTTACTAAATCTTCATCAAGTAGCTCTTCTTACTTTTCAAGCAGCATTATTTAAGAATAATTCAGTATATGGTTCTCTAACTAAATCTTTATTAAAAATTGGTGTATTTTTCCAAGAACATATTATTGATTCATGACTTCTTTGCCAAAAATTTAAACTTGGAATGTTTTTATTTGTATAGTGCCATATTAACCATCTTTTATCATATTTAATATTTACAGATATATGGGCAAGAATTTCACTAAATCAATAAATATATATGGTTCAATTTTCTGATAAAACTCTAAAAGCCTCTTTTATCCATTTTTTACTCCATTTAACATATTCTTCCATATTTTGTTTATCAGATTTGTTTCAAAAATCTTTTCAAATGTTATATGGAGGATCTGCTATTATTATATCAAATAAATTATCTGGTAATTTTTCCATTCATTTAATACAATCAATATTATATATTTTATTAAATTCCATTATTTATTTCCTTATTACTAAATGTCGTCAATAGATTACATTCTTTTATTAAAAATGCAAATATTTTTAAAACTTACTTATTATCAGCACTTTACTTTATAATAACTTTCTAAACACTTCTACACTATCAAGATTTTCCCAAGTAAATCATTTTTTTCAAAAATGTCAGTAAGTAGCTGTTTTTTTATAAATCGGTTTTCTTAAATCAAGTTTTGTAATAATTCCATTTGGTGATAAATCAAAGTTTTCTCTAACCGCATTTATAATATTTTCAACTGGGAGTTTATTTGTTCCAAAACATTCAACATAAATGCTTATAGGATTTGCTATTCAAATAGCATAAGAAAGTTGTATTTCGCACCTATCACAAATTCAAGAAGCTACAATATTTTTTGCTAAATACCTAGCTATATAAGCTCAAGATCTATCAACTTTTGTTGGATCTTTTCAAGAAAAAGCTCAACCTCAATGTCTTCAAACTCATCCGTAAGTATCTACAATTATTTTTCTTCAAGTAAGTCAAGCATCTCAAGTTGGACCACCAATATTAAAAACTCCCGTCGGATTTGTATAAATATTTTTTACATCTTTTACATCATATCAAAAATAAACTAAAACTGGAGAAATAACTTTTTTAATTAAATCTTGTTTTAAAATATTTTGATCAACTCAAAGTGCATGTTGAGTTGAAATTAATATAGTATCAACTCAAACAGCTTTAAAGTTTTCATCATAAATAATAGTAACTTGAGTTTTTCAATCTGGATAAATATAATCAATTTCTCAAGATCTTCTAACCTCTTCAAGTTTTCTTCATAAATTATGAGCCATATCTATTGGTAATGGCATAAATTCTTTTGTTTCATTTGTAGCATAACCATACATTATTCATTGATCTCAAGCTCACCCCATATCAACTCATTGTGCTATATCTCTTGATTGAATATGTATAAAATTTAAAATATTTACATTCTGATAATTGTAATATTTTTCATCACTATCATATCAAATATCTTTTACAGTTTGTTTTGCAATTTGCATATAATCAACTTTTGCTTTTGTAGTTATTTCTCAAGCAATTACTAAATTTTGGTTTGCAGCTAAACACTCACAACCTACTCTAGAATAAGGATCTTGTTTTAAACATTCATCTAAAATAGCATCACTTATTTGATCACAAATTTTATCTGGATGTCCAGAAGTAACGGATTCACTCGTTATATATTGAAACATATTATTTTCTTAAAAAATAAAAACTTTCCTTTTAAAAAAGGAAAGTAATTTTAAAATCATTTATAATTTATAAAATATCTTTCCCAAATCTGGGTAGGAATTAGCACCTTTTATTTTTAGAATTTTACTTTCAAAATAAGGTTGCTGAACACTTTTATACGAGCCTATTCTCTTTTAGTGTTTCTCTTGATATGTTGTCTTTTGGACTTCGTAATTATATAAAAATTTTTAATAAATCAAATTTATGTGAAAAATCTATTTTAATACATTCAAGGCATTCACATTCATCACATTCAACCTCAAGATTGACAAGCTCAACTACAACTGCTTTCTTTTTTTGGTATTTCAACAACTCAACTTTCTGTAGTTAAAAACATTCAAGCTAGAGAAATGGCTTCTTCTAAAGCTACTCTTTCAACTTTCTTTGGGTCAATTATTCAAGCTGAGATCATATCAACATAAGTATCATTTGAAGCATCATATCAATAATTTATATCTGTATTTTTTAATATTTCATTTGTAATAACTGAAGATTCTTTTCATGCATTTTCAACTATTTGTTTTACTGGATAACTTAAAGAATTTTTTACAATTCTAGCTCAAATATTTTGATCAGTATTTCAAAAATCAATATTTTCTAAAACTTTAGAAGCTTTAAGTAAAGCAACTCAACCTCAAGCAACAACTCATTCTTCTACTGCTGCACGGGTAGCATTAAGAGCATCTTCTATTCTTAACTTTTTCTCTTTCATTTCTACTTCGCTTGCGGCTCATACTTTTATAACAGCAACTCAACCAGCAAGTTTTGCTAATCTTTCAGCTAATTTTTCTTTATCATATTTGCTATCAGTATTTTCAATAGCTGATTTCAATTCTCAAACTCTTGTATTTATTTCAGATTTATCTCCGGCTCAACCGATAATAGTTGTTTTTCATTTTTCGCTAATTACATTTTTTGCATGTCATAAATCATCTAAAGTAGCATTTTCTAGCTTCATTCCTAGCTCGCTTGTGATAACATTTGCTCCCGTCAAAATTGCTATATCTTTAAGCATTTCTTTTTTCTTGTCACCAAATCATGGAGCTTTAATACCTAAAATATTTAAAACTCATTTTAGTTTATTAAGTATAATTGTAGTTAAAGCTTCTCAGTCAATATCTTCAGCAATAATTACTAAATCTTTTCTTCATTCTCCAAGAGATTGTTCCAAAAGTGGAAGCAAATCTTTCATAGAAGAAATTTTTATATCAGTTATAAGTATTTGAGCATCTCTAAATTCAGCTAACATTTTTTCTCACGAAGTAATCATATATGGACTAATATATCCTTGATCAAATTCCATTCATTCAGTTACTTCAAGTTCTAACCCAAAAGTTTGTCAGTCTTCAACTGTAATTACTCAATCATTTCAAACTTTTTCCATAGCTTTGGCAATTATTTCTCAAACTTCACTATCTTGGGCAGATAAAGATGCAACTTGTGCTATTTCTTGAGTTGTAGTAATTTCTTTAGAATTTTTTGATAATTCTTTTATTACTTCATTTCAAGCTTTTTTCATACCGTTTTTTAATTCAATGGCATTTATTCAAGTTCTTATTTCTCTAAGTCATTCTTTAGCTAATCAGTAAGTTAAAAGTGTTGCAGTTGTAGTTCCATCTCAAGCAATATCATTAGTTTTACTTGCAGCTTCTTTTACAAGTTCAGCTCACATATTCTCAAATTTGTCTTCCAATTCTATTTCACGAGCAATAGTAACTCAGTCATTTGTTACTTGAGGAGCTCCATATCATTTATCCAAAACTACATTTCTTCATTTTGGTCACATAGTTAAAACTACAGTTTTTGCAACTGTTTCAATTCAAGCAAACATTTTTGCTCTTAGTTCATCTCAATATTTAATTTGTTTAGACATAAGGTTTAAAGTTAGAAAATAAATTATTCAACAATAGCTAACACATACTCAATTCCAACAATCTTAAATTCTTTTCCATCAACTTTCACATCATCTCAAGAATATTGTCAGCTTAGAACTTTATCTCAAATTTTTACTGACATAGTTTTTCAATCTTTTCCTGGTCATACAGCTACTACTTCGTAGATGTAAGGCCTTTCTTTATTGTTTCATTCTGGTATATAAATTCCAGAAGTTGTAATATTTTCTTTTTCTACTGCTTTAAGTAGAACTCTATCAGCAAGAGGTTTTATATTCATAGCAAGTAAAAGTTAAAAAATAAAATTGCTATATAAATTAGCACTTAGATTATATAGGTGATAATAAAAAAGTCAAATTTGATTTTACTTTCTTTTCAAAATAAATATAATCCAAACTACTATATTTTACATATTAATTTAATTTTTATGTCTACAATTATATTAAATGATGGTAATTTTCAAAATGAAATTAGTTCTTGAGTTGTTTTAGTTGATTTCTGGGCTGAATGGTGTGGGCCTTGTCAAATGATGTTACCAATTTTGGCTGATTTTGAAACTGAAATGTGAGATAAATTAAAAGTATGAAAAGTTAATGTTGATGAAGTTCCTTCAATAGCTCAACAATTTAGAATTATGAGTATTCCAACATTAATAGTTTTTAAAGATGGAAAACCTGTTGAACAAATGGTTTGAGTAAAACAAAAAGAAGAACTAAAAACTATTGTGCAAAAATATTTATAATATAAAAAATACTTTCAAATTTGAAAGTATTTTTTATATTATTCACCTAATAGCACTTATATTAAAACTATAATTCATTTTTAGTGAGCCTATAATTCAAATATATCAAATTTCTCAGTTAATAGATATTGGTCTTATAATTATTGTATAATCTTTCAAAAAGCTAATAACATTTTCCTCTCATAAAAATATATTTACTCATTGATTTAAAGGTAAAGATGAAATAAATTCTATAAAACTTTTTTTATCTTCTAACATTTTTATTATGCTAAAAATACTATTTCAAAGCATTTTATAATTATTTTCTAAAAAACTTCATATTCATAAATATTCCAAAATTGAACTTCATGAAGATATGAAAAATGCTATTTCCTTAGTTTTTTTTGATAACTCATTTGTAATATTATAAATAAATTCTTCAAAAGTCTTTATGTCACTTCATTTAACTTTTAAATCTTTTTGATCCAAAAAATGATTTGGCATTTCTTTCATAAGATAATTTATAAAAGCTCTTAATCATTTTGCTGTTGGTAATCTTCAAGCAGAATTGTATGGTTGATAAATTAATTCTAAAGCTTCTAAAATTGCCATATCATTTCTAACTGTTGCTGAACTAACTCACAAATCATATTTCTTTAATAATGCTTTACTTCATAAAACATCTCAAGTTTGAATAAATTCTTCTACTATAATTTTTAATATTTCAATATTTCTTGTAGTTAAATTTGACATAAATTTATAAAATTATTAGTAAAATTTTCTATAGTATATTTTTGTATAATATTATTATAATTTATTTCTTTCTTTCAAGATTTTATTAGATTTTCTATACTTTTTATAATTTCAATTGTAGAAATTGGAGAAAAATAATTTATTTTATTTCAAAAAATATTTCTTATTTCATCTATATCGCTAGCAATTATTTGTGCATTAAAATTTACAGCATCATTTAAAGAAAATGGAAAACTTGAATAAAGCAAAGGAAATATTATTCCTAAAGATTGTTTATAATATAATCAAATTTCTTTTTCATCAGGTTCTCAAGCAAAAATTATTTTATCTTTTAATCAATATTGTATAATCATTTCCCTTGTTTCTAAGTCATTTGAAATATTATTTCCTAAAAAAATCATATTAATATTTGTTTTAGAAATACTTTCAAACAATCTCTTTAAATTTTTATTTATTCAAACTCAACTATTATAAAGCAAATATTCTCAATTTAGAGAATGTTTTGATTTTATATCAATTATAGAAGTTGGTTTTTTAATTTCGTAAAAAAAAGGTGAAATAATCTCAATTTTTACTTCATCAATATTTAATTTTTCGTTTATATCTTTTTTAGTCTTTTCATCAAAACAAATAATCTTTTGAGCTTGTTTTAAATTTGATTTTAATATATTTTGGTAAGAATGTTTTCTAAATGATTTAGAATTATTAATATTTGGATAAAGTAATTTTTCTAAAGAAGTTATTATCTGTATGAATTTTTTATTATAAAATATAGGAAAAGTATCATTAAAAGTTATAACAATATCATTTTTATCTTGAATTAATTTACTTAAAAATAAAATTTGTTCTCAAAAAAAACTATTAAAATTTTTAGATTTAATAATTTTTATTCATTCAATTTCATTATTTGAATATATATTTAAAGTAAAATCTTTAGAACCTAAATATATTAAAAAATTGTGCAAGAAATTTTCTTGTAAATTTGAAAAATTTCTAATATCAATTCCTATCTTCATTTTAAACTTTTAAATTATCTTATATATGATTTTAGTATAATCAAAAAGTTTTTTTTTCAAGTTAGTTATAAAAAATTATACAATTTTCTTATTTTCAATTTCTATTTCTTTTTGTAATTCTTCTTCTATTTCCCTTTGAATTAATATTTGTTTTAATGCTAACTTTTTACTTTGATTTTTCTTTTCAATTCATAAGGCAATAATATAAACATTTATTATTGGAAAAATATATAATATTCAAATATACAAAAAGACAATAATGAAAAATAAGATTCATAATTCAATATTTGAAAAATTATTATACTTTTCTATTAATTTTAATATTTCATGTAATGTTCTATATTTATATTCTATACTTAACATAAATTTATATTACTCAATTAATTCTCATATAACTATCATTCTATTTAATGTAGTTCATACAGGCCAACAAGTCATCAAACTAATTTCTGGTTTTTCAGTTTCTTTTTTTAAAACAGATACATCTCATGGTTTAATAATCTTTTTTTCTTTTATTTTAAAAATATATTTCTTTTGGTTATAATAAACTATAATTTCATCTCAAAACTCTACATTATCAAGTAAAGCAAAAACATCGTTATAATCTCATTTTATCCAAGGAAAATTTGATGAATGTCAAAAAATAAAACTATTTCATATTTCTCAAGGTATAGCACTTCAAGGATATCTTATAATTCAATTAGAAAGTTCATTCATAAACACAGTTTCTAACTCTTTTACATTTTGAACTGTTTTATTTTTAACATCAATTAAAGGAATATTTTTTCAAATTTTTGGAATTATTACTCTATTCTCAAATGGAACTATATCAATATTTAGATTTAAATCTTCTTTATAATCTGAATTTATTAATTTATCCATAGAATGGTAAGTTTTATTTTTTACCATACCTATATCCTTTCAAATATTTTCTTTTTTCAATTCAACTTTAGGAATATCTTCTTGAATAATATTCGTTGAATTAACAGAAGATAATAGTGAAACTTTGCTTTGTTCTAATACTTCTGGATTAAAATAACTTCTAGCAATTTCAGTATATGCATTATAGTTTGATATTCATAATAAAAATATAAATATCAAACTAGATGTAGACAGATATTTTATAAAAAATGTAATATTATTAATTATAATTTTTCAAATACTTTCTTTTTTTATATCCTCTTTTATTTCTTGATTTTCTAACTCCTGAAATTCACTTAAAATATCAATATCACTTTCTTGATTTACTTTATTACTAAAAATAATATTATTTCCATTTGTTTCTTGAATTTCATCACTTTTTAAATTTGTAAATTCATCTTCTAAATTTAGCAAACTAAGAACATCTATATTTGTATTTTTGTTTTCCATAATTATTTTTATTATTTATTTTTATTTTTGCAAGAGTATTTTATCACAATATTTTTTATATTCCAAATATTTTTTGAATTTATCTTTTAAATCTGTTTGACAAATAATGAAATAACTTTTAAATACAAAAAAAGTTATTTCAAATGAAATAACTTTTTTACTAAATATTTTTAATTATGCATTCTTTCTTCTCATAAAAAACAATCCTCAAACCAACATTAAGCTTAAAATAATTAAAATTAATTCTTTTGGTCAAGTTTGAACCTTTGTCATTGAAGGAAAATCTTTACTTTCAATTTCACAACTTTCATTTTTTAATACTGCCTTTACAGAGAAATCATCATAAGATAAAGCATTTCATACAATATTTATTTCAACTTGTGTATCTGTAGTATTTTGAATTAAAACCATTCAACTTCAAGTTTTATCTTTTTTGTAAAGATTGTAACTCGTTGCTTTTGGAACTATATCCCAAGACAAACTTGATTTAGTTTTCATTTTTACTAATTTAATATTTTTTACAATTAATTCTTTTTTCAAATCATCACAATTTACTCAAGTCAATACTTCTGGTGCAGAAGTTAATTCAACATTTTTTACAGTAATACTTGCAACTCAATTTTCTTTAGATTCAACTCATAATTCACTTCTTAGTGATAAATTAATTTTATAATCTCAATTATCTTTTGGTGCTGTTATTGTTCAAGTATAAATTCAAGGTGATTTTTCTTGTAATTGTTGAATTAAATCATTTAAAGTTATTGAAACATCCGTTAATCAACTTGTTGCATCAACTTCAATATTTAAAACAGTTTCTCAAGCAACTTCTCATTCAGGATTTACTTTTATCCCATTAAATTTTGGTAAACTTGAATCTATTTTAAATAAAACTTTTTGTGATTCTCAAATCACTTTTCAATCAGAATCTAAAACATTTGCAAGAATTGAATTTTCTCAACTAGGTAATCAACTTAATTGCATTTCAAAAATTCAATCAGAGTTACTTGTAACTTCAGTTCATGTACCAGCATTTAGTATAATTTTTACTTTATGATTTTTTAAAGTAGTTCAACTAACCTTTACTTTATCACTTCAAACAGTTATTCAATCTTCTGGTGAATTAATTTTTATTTCAGCTGTAGAAGTAGAAACACTTCAAGTTGAAACCTCAACTTCTACTAACCCAAAAACATCTTCTTTAGCAGTATCATAAACATTTATATCTTGAGTTCCGGCTTTTGTAAATTTAATAGCATTTTCAAATTTAACTTGTCCAGAATCACTAGCTTTAAATTTATAAGTATTTTCCGTTAAAATTCAAGGAAATTCAGCTTTCGGATCACTTTGAGAAAAAACTAAAATCTCTCAAGCATAATCTTTTACTATATTTCAATCTTTATCTAAAGCTTTTATAACTATATCAACAGACTCTCAAACTTTAACTTTTGTCGGAGTAGCTTGAATATCAAATTTTTCAACTGTTCAAGCTCAAAAAGTTATTGTATAAATTCATAAAGCTAATATTGAGGAACATATTCTTAATAAATTTTTCATAAAACACATTTTTAATAATCTAAAATAATTTGAAATAACAGCATCATTTTACTACAAAAAACTAATATTTACAAGCTAATAATACTTTACAAAAAACAAACTTATTGTTTAAATATAAATAACTTTTATATAATCTTTATTTATAGCCAATATTGATGTAAAAATTACTTGTAGATATGATAATCTTTCAAGCAAAAAGTTTGAATGTTCTTCATCAAGTTCACTTGCTAAATCATCAATTAAAACAATCGGAAGTTGATTTGTAATTTTTTGGATAAAATAAATTTCAATTAACTTCAAATTTATAATTAAACTTTTTATCTCTCATCTTGATGCAAAATCTACTAAATTCTTTCAATCAATTACTATATCAAAATCATCAATATGAGGTCAAATATGAGTTTTTCAAAGTATTATATCTCTATCAAAATTTTTTTCTAAATATTCTTTTATAGATTTTTCTATATTTTCTAAATCAACTTTTGTTGTATATTTATAAGAAATATCTTTTATTTTATTTCAAAATATTTCACAATTATTTTTAATATTTTCTTTTATAAACTCATTTAATTTAGTTCTATAACTATATATCAAAATACAATATTTTATAAATTCTTCATCCCAGAATACTATTTCTTCTTTTTGGCTTTTTTCTTCAAAAATATTTTTTAATACTTTATTTCTATTTTTTAAAATATTTTCATAATTTTTTAATAATTTTTCATATTCATTAAAAGTATTTTTCAAAATATCATCTAAAAAATCTCTTCTATATTTTGGTCATAGATAAAATAAATTCATTGAAATTGGAGAAAAATAAGATGTTTTTAAAATATTTTCAGTTAAAAATTTTTTTGTTGTTTTTTTTCAGTTTAAAATAATTTGTTTTTTATTTTGCTTTAAGTCGTATGAAAATATTAGTTTATTTTCAAGTCAATCATTATTAAGATAAATTCATTCTATGTAAATATTTTCTTCTCACGATTTAATTAAATCTTCTATCTTTGAGTTATTTATATTATTTAAAAATAAATAACAAATGGCTTGCAATATATTTGTTTTTCAAACTCAATTTTTTCAAATTATATCATTAATTTTATCAAAATATAAATCCATATTTTGTATGGATTTAAAATTAATTATTTTAACTTTTGTTAACATCTTTATTTCATTATATCACTAACTGCTATTTGATTAGCTATAATTTTTTGTTTAGAACATTTTAAAAGTTCTATGGGTTCAATTTCTCTTTCTGTTTCATCATCTTTAAAATCATTTTCCTTTTTAGAAATTACAGAAATTGTTGGAATCACTCAAGTAGTATCAACCTCATTTAATAAATCAATATATTCTAATATAGAAGCCATATTTTGAGCTAATTTCTCTTCATTTTTAGGTGATAATTTAGCTAAATTTGTTGATATTTTTTTTATTTGCTCTTGTGTTATAGTCATTTTTTATTATATTATGATATAAATATATGAAACAATATATTATTAAATGATAAAAAATCAAGTATGGATTTTAAAAAAGAGTTAAAAAAACATTTTTGAGATTCAAAAACACTTATGGAAATTAGATATAATATTTCTAAAAATGTATTTATATTCTTTAGTTTATTATTTTTTTTAAATTACCTTTTTGTTTGAGCTAAATTTTATGATTATATATTTTTAATAACTTTACCATTTTTATATATTTGTTTTTTATTAACATTTTGTTTTATTGTTTTTTATTATTTAAAATATACTTTTAATTTAAATAATATTATTTGAACAATTATTGCCATTCTTCTTTTAGCTGTATTTACAATACTTTTGTATCCTTTTTCTGGAATTATTTTATAATACTAAAAATATGAAAAATTTTATATGTTTACTTTTTATTTTAGTTTCTTTAACTTCTTGTTTTTTTTCAACAACAACTCAAGATGTATCAACTGCAACTTGATTAAATCCATATGAAAATACTGAATTTACTATGAGTTTACCATCAAATTGGGATATTCTAACAAATACTTGAAATGTATTACCAAAACCTAAAAATTGAGAAATATCTTTAGCATCTTCTTCTAGTGAATTGAAATATTGATTTTCAAGTAATATTTTAGTATTATCTCAAAAATTAAATAAACAAGTTTCATCACTTGATTTTTCAATATTAAATAATGTTTGATCTACAAAAGAATATTTAGAATATTTAAAATTAGAATCAAAAAGTTTTGATTTTTCAGATTGAGATAAATCTAATTTATATATTTTTGAAGCAAAATATAATATTACAACTCCAAAATTAAAATTTTTACAAGTATGAAAAGTCTGTGGTATTACAAAAGCATATTTGTTAACAATTGCTTTATCTACAGATATAAAAGATACTTCAAAATATGAAGAAATTTTAAAAACATTTAAGTGTAAATAATAAAAAATTATTAAGATCTTTTAATTACACTCACAAAATTTCTATCATTATCAAAAAGTCTATTCTCAATAATTTCATATCAAGTTTCTTTAAATACATATTCAAGTTCAGATAAAGAAAAATTATGATAAAATCTTTCAAATTCTCAAATTTTTATATTATAATCTTTTGAGTTAAATTCATTTTTAGAATCTTTTATAATTGATTTTTCGTACTTTTGTTTATTTAATTCGCTATCTAAAGCCCAGTTAGTCATGAAAATATAACTTCATCTTTGAGTTATATTTTTTAATTTTTCTAAAACTTCTAATCTTTGAGTTATATTTAATAAATGATGAAAAGATGCTATAAAAAAAATAGTTTTAAAATCTTTAAACTTTAATTTATCTAAGTCTAACATATCTCAAACTAAAAAATCTTCACTTCAAAACTTAGATTTTGCTTCATTTATCATTCAAATAGAAGCATCAATTCCAAAATAATCAATATCAGTTATATATTGGCTTTTTATGAAATGATCAAGCAATCTTCAGTTTCCACATCAAATATCAAGTATTTTTTTTCAGTCAATAAAATCAGAATATTTTTCTAAAAAATAATCTATTTCTTCCCATTTCATTCAATTTCTTGAAGTAGAAAAAGTTTTACTAAAATTATCATAGTTTACTTTTTGCATATTACATTTTATTTGGTAATTTTATAGCTAAAATTTGAAAAATTATTTTTTGAATTTCTATATATTTATTTATAAGTTTTAGTTTTAATATTTTTTTATCAAAATTTTCTTCATTTAATATACTTTCATTATTGTAAAAAGCTGAAAACTTTTTAGCTAAAGTATAAGCATAATTTACTAAATTATGAGCCATAATATTTTCGTAAACTAAAAGCAAAATCTCGTTTAAAGCTGAAATTTCTTTGAATAAATCTATTTCATCAAAGCTAGAGAAATTTTGAGTATTTTTATAATTTTGTATTTCATTTAAAGAAATATTTGATTTTTCCAAAATTCTAAGTCATCTTACATAAGTATAAGCTACATAAGGAAAACTATTTCATTCAAAACTCATAAACTCATCCCAATCAAAAACCATATCTATATTTCTTGATTTTGATAGATAACCATATTTTATAGATCAAATTCAAATAATTTCTGATATTTCATCAATTTCATTTTCACTTAAATCATCTCTTTTTTCTAAAATAATTTTTTTAGCTCTAGATTTAGCTTCATCAAGTAGATCTGAAAGTTTTATAATATTTCATTTTCTTGAACTCATAGCTCAGTCTTTTAAACTTATAAATCAATTTGGAGCATGAACTAATTTAGTTTCTCATAACCAATTAGCCGTTTTTGCAACTTCAAAAGCTTGGCAAAAATGAAGTTCTTGTCTAATATCTGTATGATAAATAATTTTCTCTGGATTCCAATTTAACATTCTATATTTTATAGCTGTTAAATCTGAAGCAAAATATCCATGAGTTCCATCTCTTTTAGCAACCATTACACTTGGAAGTTTTGTTTTTTCATCAAAAATTACTCAAACTGAACCATCATCGTTTTGAGTTGCAATTCATTTTTGAATTAATTCTTTAATAATATCTGACATTTTGTATTCTAGATCTGGATAATCTCAAAGTTTTGGTAATCAAATTCATTCATAAAAACTTTCTCAAATATCATAAGTTGATTTTACTCAAAGTCTATCATTTTGAATTTGAACATTTTCTAGCGAATACTTTGTAAATAATTCCCAAAGTTTGATTGATTGCTTATCTCAAAGTGAAAGTTTTTTAAATTCTTGTCTTATTTTTTCTTCTAAATCAGTATTTTTTTCAGTTTCTTGAGTTATTTTTATATAAAGTGATTGTAGATAATCTACTGCATTTTGTTTTAATTTTTCTTCATCTCACCATAATTTATAAGCTAAAATTAGTTTACCAAAAATTATTCCCCAATCTCATAAGTGGCTATCTCAAATAACATTGTATCATAAAAGTCTGTATAAATTACAAGTAACTTGTCATTGATTTGATGGACACATATGTCAAATATGCATAGCTTTTCAGATATTTGTACCTATATAATCTACAATTACAGTTCTTCAATTTCAAATATTTGGTATTTTTATATTTTCATTTAAAAAAATATCTGTATAAAAATTATAACTTAGTTTTAAATTTAAATATGGTCAAGCAGTAGTTATTTCTAAAAAATTAGAATTAATTTGTAATTTATTTTTTAGTTCATTTACTATCAAAGCAGGATTTTTTCATAAATTTTTTGATAATAAAAAAGGTCAAAAACAAAAATCTCAAAGCTCTTTTTTTGGTGGAGTTTCAATAGTTATTTCTTC
>JAQUKG010000008.1 GCA_028719245.1 Candidatus Altimarinota bacterium
TAATATTTTCAAAGACTATTTCTCCAGACTTTATTTTAAACTCTTTTTCTCAATCTATTATTTTATTTGAAGTATTTATGAAATTTTCTAATGCTTCGTATTTTGAAATTTGGTTTCTATATTCACTTATATTATTCATAAATATTTCAATCGGCCACCGCATCCACCAAACATAAGTTGTAATAAGTATCAAATCTCACATAGTCATTTGTGATTTTACAACAAATATTCAAAAAATTCAATAACATAATATTTCGGTAATTTGATATACTATATGTAAAAATCTATATAACATATCATTTTTTGCATATATAGTTTGCCTTATATTTGGTAATTTACTGTATAATTTTGATAAAATATTTATTTCTTGATCTTGTTTATTTGATATATTTATTAGATTAGATTCCATAATCATTTTGTTTGTTTGTCTTGAAATATTCTCTGATAATTTTTGTTCTTCATCTGTTAAAATTTTTATATTTGCTGATAATTTTTTGTTTATAAAAGTTATTATTAATGATAAAAATACAAAAAATCAAAATAAAGGTTTATACATACTAAACATTACTAAGCCTATTAAAATAGCTCTTACAAAAAATATAATAATTAAATTAGAAAAAGAATTAAAAAGTGTAGTTTGTGCTTCAATTCATCTACTTATTTTTGTAATAGTTTTTCAAGTTCATTCATTATTTCTAAATTCAAAATCAAGACTAAAAAATTTCTTATAATAATAAATCGCTTTTTTTATTTCAAAATTTGCAATTATTCATTTTCTAGAGTAATCGCTATAAAATCACAATAATATTCAAAATGTTCATACGATAATTCATAAATATATATAAAAATAAAAATCTTTTCATAAATCTCATTTTTGTATAAAATCTACATATATTTTACATAAATAAGGAATATATAACATCATAATTTGTTGTAAAATTCAAATAATCAAAAGTAAATAAATTCACTTTTGATTAAAGATATCCTTTAAAAGTTTTTTTAGCATAATTTTAAATTACAAAAATAATTTTATCCAAAGAAATTATGAATTAAGTATAAATAAAGATTGATTATTACCAAATAAAAAATGTAAACAATAAATAAATTAAATTTAATAATTATCTATTTAAAGCCAATAAATCAAAAAAGTTATTTTTTTTTGACAAATAATTCTTTTTTTATAAAATACTCGGGCTATTTATTTGTCTTATATTTAAGACTAAATGATAAGTTTTTGAAGAGGTTAAGTTAAACGGTATTTGTCGAATACTAGTTTAACCTCTAACTTTTATATTATTAATTTATTTTAACATGGCTTGATTATTGGCTACAAAGCTTGAAATGACAAGAATAGTTAAATGAAATGATTTTGTACCTATTACTTTACTTAAAATATCTACTTTAAAAGTAGTTGCCATTAAAACTATGGAGGCTAATTGATATAATGCAATGGTTGTTTGAGTTTTAAAAGATGGGAAAGAA
This sequence comes from Candidatus Altimarinota bacterium, assembly GCA_028719245.1. Classification (GTDB taxonomy): domain Bacteria; phylum Patescibacteriota; class Gracilibacteria; order BD1-5; family UBA6164; genus UBA7396. The sequence goes on from JAQUKG010000008.1 coordinate 1,483, forward strand.
GGTATTTTATTAGAAGGAAAAAAATCATTAAATTTTTCTGATTTTTCTAAAATAAAAGAATTTTCATTAAATGATAATGAAGTTTCAAAATTTAATGTTTGAGATATTATAACATTAGATATACTAGATTGAGTTGAGAAAGTAGAAATCACTTGATACTCAAAATGAAAATGATTTGCATGAGCAATGAAAAGACATAATTTTCATGGTTGAATGGCAACTCATGGTTCAAAATTCCATAGAGCATTATGATCTATAGGTAATAGAAAACCAAGAAGAACACACAAAGGTAAAAAAATGCACTGACATATGTGAGATATAAAAATTACTTTAAAGAAGATTCCTGTTGAAATCTTAAATAAAGATTTATCTGTTCTTTGATTAAAAGGGCCAGTTCCAGGAGCAAGAAATTCTTTAATCTCTATAAAATTTTAAACTTTAATTTATTATTAAATGGAAACAAAATTATTAAATCAAGAGTGAAAAGAAATTTGAACTATTGAATTAAATGACTGAGTATTTGGTATTGATGTAAACGAAGGTTTAATACATAGAGCTTTGGTTTATCAACAATCTAATGCTAGACAAGTTGTAGCACATACAAAAACTAGAGCAGAAGTTAGATGATCTACAAGAAAAATATTTAAACAAAAATGAACATGACAAGCGAGAGCTTGAGGAAATAGATCTCCTATAAGAATCTGAGGTTGAGTTGCTTTCTGACCAAGAAACACTGTTAATTTTGTTAAAGCTATGAATAAAAAAGAGAGAAGATTAGCTTTATGTTCAATATTATCTTCTAAAGTTAAATCTAATAATGTATTAGTTTTAGATACTTTAAGTTTTTCGGAGATTAAAACTAAAAATATGGTTAATGTTTTAAATGCAATTCCATACACAAAAAATGTATTACTTGCTTTAGCTTCAAGAAATGAAGTTATTGAAAAGTCAGCAAGAAATTTACCAAAGATTAAAACTTTAACAACTGACTATTTAAATATACACGATTTATTAAAATATACTACATTAGTATTATTAAAAGATTGAGTAGAAAAATTAAACACTATAAGATAAAATTTATCTAAATAATAAAATTAATTATTATACTATGAGATTATTTGATATAATTAAAAAACCAATCGTTACTGAAAAAACTTCAGCTCAAGAATTGAAAAATTGAACTTATGTTTTAGAGGTTTATGCCGATGCAACTAAAATAGATATTAAAAAAGCTATTTTGGATATATACTGAACTTTAGTTTCTTCTGTTAGGGTTATAAATACAAGAGAAAAATTTAAGCAAGGTAAAAAAGGAATTGTAATGAGAAAAAGATCTTCTAGAAAAGCTTATGTTACTCTAAAAGATACAAAAACTAAAATAGATTTTTCTATTATTAAATTTTAATTTTTGTCCATAAGGATATATTAACATTAATTTTTTTAAAATGGGAATTAAGAAATTTAAACCAACAACACCTTGAAGAAGAGCTATGACTGGTAATACTTTTGAAGAGATTACTACTACTACTCCATATAAAGCTCTTACTGTGTCATTAAAAAGACATGCTGGTAGAAATAATACTTGAACAATTACTATAAGACATCAAGGTTGAGGTAATGCAAAAAGGTATAGATTAGTGGATTTTTATTTCCACGATAAAAAATCTATTCCAGCAAAAGTTGAAACAATTGAATATGATCCATATAGAACAGCTTGGATTTCTCTAGTTTGTTATAAAGATTGAGAAAGAAGATATATTTTGGCTCATAAGGATATGAAAGTTTGAGATAAAATAATTACTGATGAGAAAACTCAACTTCAATCTGGTAATAGATTACAAGTTTGAAATATTCCAGTTTGACTTTCAATATATAATGTTGAATTAATAGTTGGTCAATGAGCTTCATCAGTTAGAGCTGCTTGAAGTAAGGCTGTTATAGTTTCTCAGGAATGAGAATATACACAAGTTAAAATGCCTTCATGAGAAATAAGATTAGTTAATAGAAAGTGTTATGCAACATTAGGTCAAGTTTCAAATCCAGATAATAATCAAATTGTTATTGGTAAGGCATGAAGAACAAGACATATGTGAGTAAGACCAACAGTATTAGGTAAATCTATGAATCCTGTTGATCATCCACACTGAGGTTGAGAATGACATGCTCCAATTGGTATGAAAGCTCCTAAAACTCCATGGTGAAAAGTTGCTCTTGGTTATAAAACTAGAAGCAAGAAAAAATTTACTAATAGGTGGATTTTAAGAACAAAAAAAGGTAAATTAATGGTTTAATTAATTTATAATTTAAATCTTTAAATAAAAACTACTATGGCAAGAAGTTTAAAAAAATGACCTTATATAGATGAAAGATTACTAAAAAAGGTTGAAAAATTAAATTCTGATGGTAAAAAAACAGTTATTAAGACTTGGTCTAGAGCTTGTACAGTTATTCCAGAATTTGTTTGACATACTTTTTGAGTTCATAATTGAAAAGCTCATACTCCAGTTTTCGTTACAGAAGATATGGTATGACACAAATTATGAGAATTCTCTTTTACTAGAACATTTAGAGGTCATTCTTGAAATAAATAATAATTAGAATTTAGTTTAAAACTATTTTCTAAAATACTTATTACTTAATAATATTTTATGAAAGCTTATTGAAAAAATATAAGAATTTCTCCTAAAAAACTAAGAGTTGTAGCAGAAGTTGTTAAAGATAGAAATGCTACTTGGGCTTTAAATTTTTTAAAGTTCGCTCCTAAAAAATGAGCAGATATTCTTTATAAAGTATTACATTCTGCGGTTAGTAATGCAGTAAATAATAACTCTCAAAATGCAAATGATTTATATATTGACCAATTAGTTGTAACTAAATGATTAGTATATAAAAGATGACAACCTATATCAAGATGAAGAATGCATCCAATTCTTAAAAGAACATCTAATATAAGATTAGAGTTACAAGTAAAATAATTTAAATTTTAATTTTTTTAGTCTATGTGACATAAAGTTAGTCCACAAGCATTTAGAATTCCTTATATTAAAAATTGGTCAGCAACTTGGTTTGCTGATAAAAAAGAGTATGCAACACAATTATTAGTTGATAATAAAATTAGAGCAACTTTAAAAACAAATTTTAAGGATATTCCTACTTGAGATATTATTATTTCAAGAAACGATAAAGAAGTTTTAGTTACTGTTTATACTGCTAAATCAGCATTAATTCTAGGAAAAGATTGAGAGAATGTTACTTCTTTAGAAGTAAATCTATCTAAACAGACTAGTGCAAAAGTTAAATTATCAGTTAAAGAAGTAAAAAATCCTGATTTGAATGCTAAAATTGTTTGATTTATGATTACAAATCAAATTGAGAAAAGAATGCCTTATAAAAGAGCAATTAAACAAGCAATTTCAAAAGCTATTGAAAAATGAGCTAAATGAATAAAAGTTAAAGTTTGATGAAGACTTAATTGAGCTGAAATTGCTAGAAAAGAAACATTTAAAGAATGAAATATTCCAACTCAAACTGTTAGAGCAGACATTGATTATACTACTGCAAGAGCAGAAACAGTTTATGGAACAATCTGAATTAAAGTTTGGATATATAAATGAGATATATTTAAAAGAAAATAATAAATTTGACTTTTAAAAAATTTTTATATACTTAATCAAAGTTTTTATGTTACAACCTAAGAAAGCTAGATATAGAAAAACTCATAGATGAAGATTAAAATGACTTGCTGTCAGATGATCAACTATCAGTTTTTGAGATTACGGTTTAAAAGCTGTTACAAGATGATTTATTACTTCTAGGCAGATTGAAGCTGCAAGAAGAGCTATGGTTCGTCAAGTAAAAAGATGAGGTAAAATTTGGATTAGAATTTTTCCAGATAAACCTTTTACAACTAAACCTTTGGAAGTTCCAATGGGTTGAGGTAAATGATCTTTGGAAATGTTTAGAGCTCCTGTAAAACCTGGAAGAGTGTTATTTGAAGTAACATGAGTTAGTCCAGAAGATGCAAGGGAAGCTTTTAGACTTGCTTCATATAAATTACCTGTTAGAACTAAAATATTAGTTGATTAATAAATTAAAATGAAAGAAATAAAAGATTTATGATTAAAATCTCTTAAGGATTTACAAAAATTAGATTTAAATAGCTTAAGAAAAGAATTAGTTTGATCTAAAAAAAAGTTATTTGAATTAACTATGAAACTTGAATTAAATGAATTAAAGCAAACTCATTTAGTTAAACCTTTGAGAAGATATATAGCAGCTATAAATACTATAGTTATGCAAAAGGCAATTTAATACTCTTTAAAATTTAAAATATGAGATTAAAAAAAGGTGTAGTGTCAAGTAGTAAAATGGATAAAACAATAGTTGTTTCCACAGATGTTTACAAAAGTCACTCTAAATATAAAAAAAGATTTAAAGTAACTAAGAAATTCTATGCTCATGATGAAGAAAATAAATTTAATGAGTGAGATGTAGTTACTATTAAAGAAACTAGACCTCTATCTAAATTAAAAAGATGGGAAGTAGTTGTATAATAATTTAGTATTTAAAAAAATAAAATATGATACAAACTGAATCAAGATTGGTTGTTGCTGATAATTCTTGAGCTAAAGAAGTTTTATGTATTAAAGTTTTAGGATGATCTCATAGAAGATATGCTACAGTTTGAGATACAATAGTAGTTGCAGTTAAAAAGGCTGATCCTAATGGTTGAGTAAAAAAGAAAAAAGTAGTTAAAGCAATTATTGTAAGAACTGCTAAAGAAATATCTAGACCAGACGGAAGCTTTATAAGATTTGATGATAATGCTTGTGTAATAATAGATGATAAATGAGAACCTAAGGCAACTCGTATATTTGGTCCAGTTGCAAGAGAATTAAAACTAAAGTGATTTCAAAAAATTGTTAGTTTAGCTCCTGAAGTTTTATAATCGTAATAATTAATTTTTATGAAAATTAGAAAAGATGATAATGTTTTAGTTATATCTGGAAAAGATAAAGGTAAAACTTGAAAAGTTTTAAAGGTTTTAGCTAGAACAAATAAAGTTCTTATAGAAGGAATAAATGTAGTTACAAGAAATTATAAAAAAAATTGAACAACTCCTGGTCAATCTGTTAAAAAAGAAAATCCACTAGATGTTTCAAATGTAATGCTTGTATGTCCATTTACTTCTAAACCAACTAGAGTATGATTTGTTTTTATAGAAGATAAATCATGAAGTAAAAAATTTAGATTTTCAAAAGCTTGATTAAAAGCTAAATGATGAGAAGCTAAAGATTATATAATAAAATAATATTTTATAAAATATATTAAAATGTATATTAAAGAGAAATATATTAATGAGATTGCTCCGAATTTAAAAGCTAAACTAGGACTTTCAAATGTAATGCAAACACCAAAAGTTGAAAAGGTTGTTTTAAATATGTGAATATGAACTTATATCAGAACTTGAGGTAAAGATTATAGTTCATTAAAACAAGACTTAGCTTTAATATCTGGTCAACAACCAGTTGTTAGATTAGCTAAAAAAGCAGTTTCTAATTTTAAACTAAGAGCTTGAATGCCTGTATGACTATCTGTTACTCTTAGAGGAGATAGTATGTATGCATTTTTAGAAAAACTTGTAAGTATAGTTTTACCTAGAGTTAAAGACTTTAGATGAATTAGTAAAAAAAGTTTTGATTCTGAATGAAATTATAATTTCTGAATAAAAGAACATACTATATTTCCTGAGGTTCCTCAATTAGATGTAGTAAAACCACATTGAATACAGATAACTATAAAAGTTAATTCAGGGAATAAAGAATCGTCTAAATTACTTTTAGAAGAAATGGGATTTCCTTTTTCTAAATAATTTTTAATTTTTTAATTGGAGTATAATGGTAAGAAAGTCAAAAGTTGCTAAAGCTATGAAATTAAAAACTAAGTTTTTAAGAAGCTTAGCAGATTGAAGAAAACCAAAATTTGCTACGAAAGTTTTTAATATTTGTAGTGTTTGTGGTAGAACAAGATGATATATTGGTAAATTTGATATTTGCAGAATTTGTATAAGAGAAAAAGCTAATGCTTGAGAATTACCTGGGATGAGAAAATCAAGTTGGTAGTAAAAATTTAAATTTAGTTTATTAAGTTTTATAATTATGATAATAGATCCAATCGGAGATTTATTGACAAGACTAAGAAATGCTTATCTAGCTAGAATTTTAGAAGTCAAATCACCTTATTCTAAATTAAAATCAGATTTATTAAAAATTCTTAAAAAGAATAAATATATTGTTGATTTTGAAATAGTTGAAGATGATAATAATAAAAAATCTTTGCTTATAAAGTTAAATAATGTTAGAGAAACATTATATGTTCCTACATTTAAAAGAATTTCTAAACCTGGTCAAAGAATATATGTCTGAACTAAAGATATAAAAAAATCAAGAAATTGAAAATGAATATATATCCTTTCTACTCCAAAATGAGTAATTACTTGATACGAAGCAAGGACTCTTAATGTAGGTGGGGAACTTATTTGTGAAATATTTTAATAAATTGATTTTATATACTAATAAATAAATTATGTCTAGAATTGGTAAAATGCCAGTAGTATTAGCAGATAAAGTTGAAGCTAAAATTCTTGATAATGTAATTGAAGTTAAATGAAGTTTATGAACTTTAAGAACTGAGATTCATGAATTAGTTTCTGTTTCTATTGAAAATAATAATGTTATTGTTATTCCAAAAGATTTAGAAAATCCATTATCAAAAGCTTTATGGTGAACTACTAGAGCAAATATAAATAATATGGTGCAGTGAGTTTCTAAATGATACACTAAATCATTAGAAATAAGTTGAGTTTGATATAAAATGGAAATTGCTTGAAATAAATTAGTTTTAAGTATTTGATTTTCTCATAAAGTTGATGTTTTACTTCCTAGTGATGTAACCATGAAAGCTGATGAAAAATTAAAAAATACTATACATTTCTCATCAATTAATAAACAATTATTATGAGAGTTTGTTGCTAAAATAAGAAGCTTAAAAAAACCTGAACCTTATAAGTGAAAATGAATTAAGTATGTATGAGAAAATATAAGAAGAAAAGCTGGTAAATCAGGTAAATAGTAAAAAAAGGTAAATATTTTTACTTTAAATTATAATTGTTAATTATTTGTGTTATGTTAGCAAAATTTGCAAAAAGATTACAAAGAAAACAAAGAATTAGAGCAAAGATATCTTGAACTAGTTCTAAACCTCGTTTAAGTGTATATAGAAGTAATTCTAATATCTATGCACAATTAATAGATGATATTTCTTGAAAAACTTTATGTTCTTCTTCTGATTTAAAAATTGAAAATTGAAATAAAACAGATAAAGCTACAAAAGTTGGTGAAGAATTAGCTACAAAAGCTAAATCTTTAAATATTACTGAGATAGTATTTGATAGAGGTTGATTTGCTTATCATGGTAGAGTGAAAGCTTTAGCTGATGCAGCTAGATCAATTTGACTTAAATTTTAATATTTAAATTTTTATTTATGAGTAAGGAAAAATCTGAAAAGAATTTCAAAAAATGATGAAATACCTTCAAACAAGAAAAAGAATTTAAAGAGGAATTACTTGCTATTGATAGAGTAACTAGAGTTACTTCTTGAGGTAGACAACTTAGATTTAGAGCTGTAATGGTTTTAGGTGATTGAAAATGAAAAGTTGGTTTATGAACTTGAAAATCTTGGGAAGTTGTTGATGCTATTGCTAAAGCAGTTGCTGATGCAAAAAAGAATATGGTTAAAGTAAAAATTGAAAATGGTTCTGTTCCATATGATGTTGAAGTAAAATATAAATCTGCTAAGATTATGGTTCATCCAGCTTCTGATTGAACTTGACTTATTGTTGGTTGAGCTATGAGAAAAGTTTTATCTGTTGCTTGATATAAAGATGTTTTAGGTAAAAGATATGGTTCTACAAATTTAATAAATAATGCTAGAGCTACTATTAAAGCTTTAACTTCTTTTAAAAATTAATTCAAAATGTTATTTGTTTTTAACTTATAACTGTTTATAACTTTAATTTTAATAATTATGTTATCTTTAAATAATTTAAAATCATCTAGTTGATCTAGACTTAAATCTAAAAGACTTTGAAGATGAGTTGGTTCATGAAAATGATCACATTGTGGTAGATGATTAAACTGACAAAATTGTAGAGCTGGTTGAGGAATGTGACCTTGGTTTGAATGAGGACAAACTCCACTTTTTAGAAGAATGCCAAAATTAAAATGATTTTCAAATGTAAATTTCACAATTAAATATTCTGTTGTTAATGTTTCTGATTTAGAAATGTTAGCTCAAAAAGGTATAACTGAAATAACAAAAGAAGTTTTGCTTGAAAATTTACTTGTAAGAAATAAAAATTTTAAAGTAAAAGTCTTAGGAGATTGAGAAATTACTTCTAAAATATCTTTAAAAGTTAATAAAATTACACCTTCAGCTCAAGATAAAATTATTGCATCTGGTGGAAGTGTTGAATTAATCTAAGTGTATAAAATATTAAATCTTGAATAATAAATTTAAGATTTTTTTGTTAAATTAATGTATACATTTTTTGAATTTGATTTTTAACATTTTTTATATAAAATATTGATACTTTCATTTTTATTTTTTAATTTTTTATAAATGAAAACATTAAATAAAAAAGGTTTTACACTTGTTGAATTAGTAGTCGTTATAACTATAATAGCAATATTATCAACAATAGCATTTGTATGATATCAACAATATTTCTGAAATTCAAGAGACTCAAATAGAGTTCAAACTATGCAAAATATAGAAACATGATTACAATTAGCATATTCAAAGACAAGAAAATATCCAATACCAGAAGAGAATATAAGTATAAGTGTAAGTGGAACAATAACATGATATCAATGATATTTTTGAGATAATGGTTCAAAAACAATTTTAATGAATACAACACCACTAGATCCATTAGATAATGTTAGGTATACATATTCAACAAATGCAAAATATAAAAAATACCAATTATTAACATTTCTTGAATGAGATAGTCAAACAGCATATAATCCAATAATAAACCAAACATATGCTCTAGATTATACAGATAGAATACCACAAGAATATTGAAGTTCTTTATGAATATTATTGGATACAAATAATAATCCAGTTCAAAGCTTAGGTTCAAGTATAGATTTACTTTTATGACAAGCTGGAACTCAATACAAAGCAGTTATATCAAATTCAACAACAATAACATGAAGTTGAGTAAATTTGTGATGAGCTATTTTGACATTATCACAAAGTTCAAGTTTTGCAGCACCAATTACTTGTCCAACTTGATTTATACCAGTTCCATGAAATGAAACATTTATGCAACCTGGATTTTGTGTAATGAAATATGAAGCCTGATCTCCAACACAATCTGATGCAACTTGGGCATGATTACCATATGCATCTTTAACTTCTCTACCACAATCAATATGATGAAATTATCCTATTATTACTTTAACACAAGCACAAGCAATAACTGCATGTCAAAGCATATGAGTTTGATACCATTTGATAACAAATAATGAATGGATGACAATAGCAAGAAATATAGAATCACAAAAAGATAATTGGAGTGGTTGAGCTGTATGAAGCTGATGAGTTTATAGATGAATAACAAATGAAACTACTTCTGCAACTAGTCTTTGATGTCCTACATCATCTAGTACTTTTAAGGTTAGTACCAAATATGCAGCTTGAACTTCATCAATGGATACTACATTGTGGTGAGCAAGTAAGTGAAGTGATTGTGATAGCAAAAGGCAATTAAAATTATCAAATTGAGAAGTAATATGGGATTTATCTGGAAATGTTCAAGAACATGTAAATAAATTTAATGTTATAGATTGAACTAATTATAATTCATGACAAACAGTTATAGCTTGAAGTAGTGCTTGAACAGCTTGGGATGGGGATTGAATATATACTACATCAGATATGCTAAAATATGGTTCTATATCTTCATTATGAATTGCAAATGGTATGTGAAATGTAAATTATGCAAACTGAGTTGCTTCTAATATATTTATTCGTTGAGGTAATGCTCTTTCTACTACTAATGCTTGAATTTATACAATTGACTTAATTTGAAACTCTACTACTAGTGCGAATACAACTGGATTTCGTTGTGCTAAATAATTTTCATTTTTGAATTTTTTAATTAGAGATATAATTTTGAATTATATCTCTAATTTTTAGATTAATTTCCTTTAATAAATATGCAAATAGATTTTTATACAACTATTATTGATAATTACTGAGATGCTGGTTTTTCTTTTAACCTTGCTATTTCGCTATCTTATTATTATCCAAAATTAAAAATTAGATTTTTTTGTGATAATGAAAAGATCTTTTTGAGTTTAAAATGAAATAAAGTATTTCAAAATGTTAAATATTTTGATTTAAAAGATGTTTCTAAATATAAATCTTCAAAATTGATTTTCAATTTTTTTGATAAAAAAATTGATTTTGAGTTTTTACATAAATTTAATTATGATATAAAACTTATAAATTTCTCATATTTTTTACTTCACTCTTGAGTTGGAAATCTTCATAATACAAAATATAATTCAAAAGATATTGAAGTGATTCACTACATTCCTTCATTACTTCAAAAATGATGATGAATAATAATAAATCCTTATTTAGAAGATTTTAAAAATAAAATAAATATTAAAAATACAATAAAATTAAAACAAGAGTTATTGCCAAATTTAGATAAAAATTTATACGACAAAAAATGGATTTCAATTTTTTGTTATAAAGAAACTTTTGAAAATATAAAAGATATTATTTTAAATGATAAAGATAATCTTTATTTTGTTTTTGATAATAATTTATCTTGAGAAAATATTATCAATATGTGATTTTTAAATATTTTAGATTATTATAAATTTCAAAATTTATGTGATAAAAATATTGTCAGATGAGAAAACAGTTTAATTAATAGTATTTTATCTTGAAAACCATTTTTATGGGATATTTACAAAGAAAATAACTCAGCTCACAAAGAAAAGATTGAAGATTTTTCAAAATATATTTTATCTAATTTTTGAGATAATTTTTTAGATTACCTGAATATTTTTAAAGAATTTAATATTTGAAATACTAAAAAATGATTTATAGATTTTTTGAATTATGAAAATGATTTTGAAATAATCAAAAAAGATATTTTCTTAAAAAATAATTTAATAAATAATTTAGAAAAATATCTTAATCAATAACAACTTTATTATAGATTTTTCCCAGTTAAGAGTTAAAATTTATTTTAATTTGTTATTATTATTTTATCCACATTGCATCTCAAAATGAAAAAAAACTAAATTCATTTTTTATAGCATATTCATAAGCATTTTTTATATTTTCTATTCAAGCTAAAGCTGATACTAGCATCAAAAGTGTAGAGTAAGGAAGATGAAAATTTGTAATTAAACTATTAATAAATTTCCATTTATATCAAGGATAAATAAATATTGAAGTTTTTTTGCTTCAATAACTTAATATTCAATTTTCATTACAAAAACTTTCTAAAACTCTAATAGATGTTGTTCAAACAGCAATAATATTTTTTCAAGATTTCTTATAATTATTAAGCCTTTCAGCAACTTCTTTTTTTAATTCAATAAATTCTGAGTGCATTTGATGATTTGTTATATCTTCACTTTCTACTGGTTTAAAAGTTCAAACTCAAATATGAAGCAAAACTTCTTCAATAATTACTCCGGAACTTTTTAATCTTTCAATTAATTCTTTTGTAAAATGAAGTCAAGCTGTTGGAGAAGCTACACTTCAATTTTCTTTTGCAAAAATTGTTTGGTATCTTTGTTTATTTTCTAGTTTTCATTTTATATAAGGAGGAAGTGGTAATTCTCAGATCTTTTCAATAATTTCAAAAAACTCAATTCAAGATTTATCAAATTTTATGTATCTTCACATTTCTCAGATTTTTTCAATAAATCAATTTAATATTAAATTTTTATTTTCATCAAAAAATCTAATATTTCTTCAGATTTTTAGGTTCTTTCAAGGATAACCCAAACATTCCCAAGTATCACAAGATATTTGAGAATGTAAAAATATTTCAACATTCTTTATTTGTTTTTTTCATTTTGGAAAAATATCTAATTCTCAAAAAAGTCTAGCATTTATAGTTTTTGTTTTGTTAATAATTAAAATATCATTTTTTCATAAATAATTTTCTATTTTAGAAAAAATAGTTTGAGAAATATTTCAATTTTTCTTTTCTAAAATTAATAATTTTGAATTATCTCTAGGTTCAATAGGAGCCTGAGCAATTAAATTTTGTGGTAAATCGTAGTAAAATTCATTTAGTTTCATTTAAAATTCTTATAAATAATATTATTTAGTATAATTATTTTATTTTTAATACAAAAAAATTTCTTTTTTTTTAAAAATATGTTAAGATGAAGAAGAATTTATAATTTAATAAAAATATATGGATTTTAAAAGTATAAAAGAGAATGCTGTAAAAAATGCTATAAAATTTAAAAATAAAGCTATAGATTTTAAAAATAAAGCTATAGATCTATCTGTAGAAAAAGTAAGTAAATCAAGCTTGGTTATTAAAAATCAAACTGAATTAGATGATTTAATTTTGAAATCTGAAAATAAAATCAATAAAAATCAAGAATGAGAAGAAAAAACTTTTATAAAGAGAGTTTTTGTAATATTTGGGGATTCTAAACAAAACTTTTTTAAAGAATTTTTAGTATCTTTTCCAATACTTTTAGCAAAAGTATTTTCTCAAAATGTATCATTTAAAGTAGTTGATATTTCTAATATTCAAATAGATTACTCAAAATTTAATTTAAAAGAGTTTCCAGCAATGATAATTTTTGAAAATAAAGAAATTTATAAAATTATATATTGAGAAGAAAATTTAAAAAAAGTTGTAAAAAGTTTAACTTTAGATATAAATAAAACTGTAGATGAGCTTTAAAAATGTAAATTTATTTTTTAATATTTATTTATGGATTTATCAATTTTAGATGTTTTATATTTAGTTTTGATTTTATTTACTACTGTTATTTGATCATTATTATCCGTAGTTTTATATAAATTATTATGAATTTTAAATGCATTAACAGAAATAATTGAAATATATAATAATATAAAAAGAATATTCTTATTATATTCACATTTACCAGAAATATTTATTTGATATATAAAAAATTTCATTTTTTGAAAAAAATAATTATAGGTTTTAATTTATAATTTTTTTTTTTTTGTAAATTTAAATTAGCTTTTTGTAAATTTATTTATATAATCTGCTTGTTAATAATTTTAGAATAGTTTTTCCGAAAATCATACTTTACAAAAAGTATTAAATATAGCTTAAAAACTCAATAACTTACCTAAAATATTAACTGGTAAATAATTGATTAGTAAATGCTTTACTTAATGCTTTTTATTTTATTTACACTTTAATTTTTATTTTATAATTTTTTATAATGACTGAATTAACTTTTGAATCTTTATGATTATCAACTGAAATACTTAAATCTATTTCAGCAAAATGATATATAACTCCATCTCCAATTCAAGCTGGAGTTATACCTTTAGCTTTAAATACTGATAAAGATATTATTGGACAAGCCCAAACTGGTAGTTGAAAAACTGCTGCTTTTGGTTTACCTATTTTAGATAGAATTGACAAAAAATCTTCTAAATTACAAGCAATAATTTTAACTCCAACCAGAGAATTAGCTATTCAAATAGCTGAAGAATTAAAATCTTTTTCTACAAATACAAATGTAAATATAGTTTTACTTTATGGATGACAACCTATTAGATCTGAAATGTCAGCTTTAAGAACTTGACCACAAATAGTTGTTTGAACTCCTGGTAGAGTAACTGACCACTTACAAAAAGAAAGACTTATTTTAGATGATATAAAATACTTCGTTTTAGATGAAGCTGATGAAATGTTAAATGTTTGATTTAGAGAAGAAATTGAAGTAATTTTAAAGTTTTCTCCTAAAGAAAAAAAGGTGTTTTTATTTTCAGCAACAATGCCTCCATTTATTTTAAGTATAGTAAAAAACTATATGAAAGACTATGAAACTATTGCTATTAGAAAAGAAGATTTAACAAACGAAAAAATTCAGCAAGTTTATTATGAGGCTCCAAGATGACATAAATTTGATGTTTTATGTAGAATACTTGATATTACTCCTGATTTTTATGGAATAATATTTTGTAGAACAAAAGCTGAAACTGATGAAGTCGCTTCAAAACTTTCTCAAAAATGATATTTAGCTGAAGCAATTCATTGAGATATTGAACAAGCAATGAGAGAAAAAGTTCTAAATAGATTTAAAAAAAGATCTGTTTCAATTCTTGTTGCAACTGATGTTGCTGCTAGGTGAATTGATGTAAACGATTTAACTCATGTTGTTAATTTTGAATTACCTGATAATCCAGAAAGTTATACTCATAGAATATGAAGAACAGGAAGGGCTTGAAAATCTTGAGTTGCTATAAGTTTAGTTTCAAGTTCTGATTCTAGAAAAATATTTTTCATAGAAAGAACTAATAAAATCAAAATTAAAAAAGAAAATTTACCAAACTGAAGCGAAGTTATAAATCATAAAAAAGCTTGATTAATTCAAGATATTAAAACAATTATGAATTTAGAAGAAAATGATTATTTAGAACTAGCTTGAGAAATACTTTGAGAGAAAGATCCAAAAGTTTTAATTTCAGCATTACTTAAAAAGTTTTATAAAGATGAATTTAAAGCTGAAAGTTATAAAGATTTTTCTGTAAGAGAAAGAAGTTTTGATAGAGAAGAAAGACCAGAAAGAGCTTATGTCTCTAGAGATGATTGAATGATGAGATTATTTGTTGCGAAATGAAAAATGGATTGATTTGATAATCCAGGAAACTTATTATCTTTTATTGCAAAAGAAACTTGACTTTGAGATCTTTGAGCTGGAAAAGTTGATATTTTAACAAACTTCTCTTATGTTGATCTACCTGAAAATGTTGCACAAATAGTTTTAAACCAATTTAAAGAAAGAAATCCAGTAAAACCTTTAGTAGTAAGAGCAAAAGAAAAAACTTTATGATGAGGTTGAGAAAGAAGAAGTTATTCTTGAGGTTCTTCAAATTATAGATGATGAAGTTATTGAGGTTATAGATGATGAACTTCAGGTTGAGGATGATATAAAACTTGATGAAGGAATGATGATAGAAGATGAAATTCTTGAGGTTATAGATGATGAAGTTCAAGTTGAGGATGATATAAAAAACCAAGATATTAATTTTATTTTTTAATTTAATTTTTTATGAGTAAAAAAAGAGTAGTTGCTACTATTTGACCTGCTTCTGAATGAGAAGAGGTATTAAAGCAAATTTTACCATATGTGGCTATAGCTCGTATGAATATGTCTCATGGAACATATGTAGAACATGAATCTAAAATAAAAAAAGTTCGTGAGATATCACCAGATACAAAAATTTTAATAGATCTTCAATGACCAAAAATTAGACTTGGAAAATTTCCTCAATGACCAGTTAATTATAGAAAATGAGAATGTACACATTTAATTTATGATTTAGGAAATATAAATAATTGTGATAAAGAACATTTATATGTTTCTATTCCTCATTTAATAACTGAAATAAATATTTGAGATATTTTACTTTTTAATGATGGATACATTTCAGCAAAAGTTTTAGAAAAAAGAGAATGAAATCGTTTATATATTGAAATGTTAAATAATTGAATTTTATCTTCAAATAAATGAATAAATACTTCAACTGCTTCATTATCTATTGATCCATTAACTGAGAAAGATTTAGCAGATTTAGAATTTTGAGTAAATCAAAATCCAGATTATGTAGCACTTTCTTTTGTTCGTAGTTGAGAAGATGTAAAAAAATTAAGAGATCTTTTAGATAATTATAATTGTCCAGCTAAAATAATTGTAAAGATAGAAAGACACGAGGCTATACAAAATTTGGATGAAATAATTAAATTAGCTGATGTTGCAATGATTGCTAGATGAGATTTATGAGTTGAAGTTGATATACTTGAATTACCAAGATTACAAAAATTAATTATAGATGTTTCAAAAAAATATGGAAAAGAATGTATTTGGGCAACTCAAGTTTTAGAATCAATGATGTCAGTTCCTCGTCCAACTAGAGCTGAAATGACAGATCTTTATTCAGCTATTGATTTATGAGCTGATTATACAATGCTTTCAGCTGAATCAGCAACTTGAGACTATCCGTTTGAATCTGTTAAACTTATGGCAGATATGTGGTGAAAATATGGAAGTTTTTGAAATAAATAAATAGAAAATAATTTGAAAATAAAGGGGTTATTCATATAATCCCTTTATTAATACTAAAAATACTTTATGAAAATAAAAATTAATAATATTTTTTATTCAAATTTATTCCCCTTTGGGGTATCTTTTACTGAATTAATTTAAATATATTAATTACTACTTAACTATAAAGATATGTTAAAATTATCAAAATTTCCTTTTAAAACTCAAAAATTCGCACCAAAAGTTTCTGATAATAAATCAACAAGTATTTTGCTTCAAGCTTGATTTATTAGACAGACTATGGCTTGAGTTTATACTTATACGACTCTTTGACTGAGAGTTTTAGAAAAAATCAAAAATATTGTTAGAGAAGAAATGAATAATTATTGAGCTTTTGAAACTCTTATGCCTTCACTTTCTCCTCGTGAACTTTGGGATAAAACTGGTAGATGGGGTGGAATTGATGTTATGTTTCATGTTCCAGCAGCAAATGATAAAGAATATTGATTAAATTCAACTCATGAAGAAATTGTTACACCTTTAATGTGAGAATTTATTAAATCTTACAAAGATTTGCCTGCTTGTGTTTATCAAATTCAAAACAAATTTAGAAATGAAAAAAGAGCAAAATCTTGACTTTTAAGATGAAGAGAATTTCTTATGAAAGATGCCTATAGTTTTCATGCTGATAATGAAGAATTTGAAAGATATTATGAATGAATGAAACAAGTTTATTTAAATGTTTTTGCTAGACTCTGACTTGCTAAAGATACTTTTATAGCAAAAGCTGATTGATGAACTTTTACTGATAAATATTCTCATGAATTTCAAGTTAAACTTCCTATTTGAGAAGATATAATATTTTTAGATCCTGAAACTTGAGATTGTTTTAATAAAGAAGTTGCTCCAAGTTTTGTTTGAACCCCAAATATTGCTGATAAAGAATTAAAACAAAAACAAGATATAGAAGCAATTTGAATTATATGAGTTGAAGCTTTGTCAAAAGCTTTGTGAGTTCCAGCAGAAAAATCTACAAAAACTATGATGTTTGAAGTTGACGGTAGATTTATAGTTGCATCTGTTAGATGAGATTATGAAATAAATACTTTAAAATTACAAAAAATACTTTGAGCAAAGTCTATAAGATTAGCTAGTCAAGAATTGGTAAAAGAAAAAACCTGAGCTGAAATTGGTTATGCTTGAATAATTAATTTACCAAAAAATACAGAACTTTATTTAGATGATTCAATTGATTGATTAACTAATTTTGAAACTGGAACAAATAAGACTTGATATCATTCTATAAATGTAAATTTTGGAAGAGATTTAGAAATTCCAGAGAGATTTTATGATTTCAAAGAAGCAAAACTGTGAGATAAAAATCCTACAACTTGAAATATTTTTGAAGTATTTAAAGCTAGTGAAGTTTGAAATATATTTCCTTTGGAAACAAAATTTTCATCTGCTTTTTGATTAAACTTTTTAGATGAAAATAATACTTTAAAAATTCCTTTAATGTGATGTTATGGAATATGAGTTTCAAGAGTTATGTGAGTTGTTGCTGAATATTTTTTAGATGAGGTTTGAATTGCTTGGCCAAAAAACATTGCTCCAGCAACACATTATATAATAGTTATGTGAGATAACCTTTACAAAGCAATTTTATTAGCTCAAGAAATTGAAGAAACATGATGAGAAGTTATAATTGATGATAGAGAAAAAATTGGATTTTGACAAAAAGCAAGTGATAGTGATTTATTTTGAATACAAAATAGAATTGTAATTTCGGATAATACTTTAGAACTTTGATGATATGAAATAAGAAAAAGATGAGAAACTGAAAGTAAAATAATTTCATTTGCTAAATAATTGAAATGTTATGAATCAAATAAAAAATAAGTTAGTTATTTTAAATATTGGTGATAGTACAACTTTTTCTGATAAAAATGGTAAAATAATAAAAATATCATTAGAATCAATTGATTTTCCAAAAGATAATATTCCAGGAAATAGACCATATTATAACTTAATCTTTACATATTGAGATTTTTCAGAAAAATTATTATTTGATTCTTATAATTCTTGAAATTTAATAAATTGTTTTGGGTTTAACTTTCAAATTATGAATAGTTTAGAAAATATTAATGAATTAAAAATCTTAAATAAAACAGAAAATAAATAAAATGAATCAAAAAAAATAAAATCTTTTGCATTTTATTTTTTTTTAATATAATTAGCCCGTTATTATTTTTAAAGCCTGAAATTTATTATGTCCAATAAGGAAGAAAAAATAGAGGTAGAATGAACTATTGTAAAGGCTCTACCTAATCTGGTATTTGATGTTCAATTACCAGAGGAGTTTTGATGAGAAATTATCAAATGATATCTAAGTTGAAAAATGAGAATTAATTTTATTAAGCTTATTGAGTGAGATAAAGTAACTCTTGAACTTAGCCCTTATGATCTTAGTAAATGAAGAATAATCTTTAGAAAAAAATAATTTATTATTTATTTTATATATTTTATTATGAAAGTATCAGCTTCTGTTAAGAAAATTTGCGATAAGTGTAAAGTAATAAAAAGAAAATGAATTGTTAGGGTGATATGTGAAAACCCAAAACATAAACAAAAACAAGGTTAATTTAATTTTATAATTTTAGTTATTTTATGGCAAGAATCGCTTGAGTAAATTTACCAAATGGTAAACATGTAGAAATAGCTTTGACATATATATATGGTATTTGAAGACCAGTGTCTAATGTTATTTTAGAGAAAGTTTGAATTGAAAAGACTAGAAAAATTGAAACTCTTAATGAAGATGAATTAGATAAAATAAGAGAAGAAATTAAAAATATTCTAGTAGAATGAGACTTAAGAAGACTTGTATCTTCTAATATAAAAAGATTACAAGAAATTAATTGTTATAGAGGTCAAAGACATAGAAAAAGATTACCAGTTAGATGACAAAATACAAAAACAAATTCTAGAACTAGAAAGGGTAAATCTGTTGCTATTGCTAACAAGAAAAAATAATATTTTAATATTTTAATATAAAATAGTTTATGGTTAAAACGACTGTAAAAAAGTCTAAAAAGACTAAAAGAATAGTACAAGTTTGACAAGCACATATAATGGCTTCATTTAATAATACAATAGTTTCTATTACTGATGATAAATGAAATGTATTAACTTGGGCTAGTTGATGAACTGCTTGATTTAAATGAGCTAGGGAGGCTACTCCGTATGCAGCTCAAATGGCTGTTGAACAAGCTTCTTCTAAAGCAAAAACTCTGCATAATTTAGAAACAGTTGATGTTTATGTTAAATGAATTTGAGTTGGTAGAGAACAGGCTATTAGATGACTTATATCAGGATGATTAGAATTAAGAGGTATATTTGATATAACTCCAGTTCCTCATAATTGATGTAGAAAGAAAAAAACTAGAAGTCTTTAGTGGATTCTAATTTAAAATTTTTATAATTTATAATTTCGTTTATGAGATATACTTGACCAAAGAAAAAATTGTGTAGAAGAGAATGAGTAAATCTTTTTGGTACAGAAAAATATGATTTAAGTCAATCAAAAAGATCTCTTCTAAAAAGTAAAAAAACTTCAGAATTCTGAGGGCAGTTGAGAAAAAAACAAATGGCAAAAAGAATGTTTTGATTATCAGAAAAACAATTTGCTTCTTATTATTCTAAAGCTGTTAAATCTAAAGCATCTTGAACTACTTGAGATAAAATGCTTAGAATGTTAGAATTAAGACTTGATAATGTAGTTTATAGGGCAAATTTTGCTAGAACTAGAATGCAATCAAGACAATTTGTTTGACATGCTCATTTTAAATTAAATTGAGTTAATGTTGATATTCCATCAATAGCTTTAAAAGTTTGAGATGTAATTGAATTAAGAGATAAATTAAAAGAAAGTCCTTTATATAAATCTTTGATAGAAGAACTAGAAGAATTTTCAAAACAAAATAAATGAACTGTTAGTAAAACAAAATGGATTGAAGTTGATTCAAAAAATATAAAAATAACAATAAAAGCAATACCTGAGAGTGAAGATTTTGACCAAATAGTTGATATTCAAAAAATTATAGAATTTTACTCAAAATAGTAATTAAATTTATATTTGTTATTTCATAATTTTACTAAAATGCATATTATACACAATATAATTTGAGTTCCTAAAATTTCTCAACAAGATTTTGATAATAATGTTTCTAGTTTTGTATTAGAACCTTTACCAAAATGATATTGAGTAACTTTATGAAACTCTCTTAGAAGAGTATTACTTTCTTCTATTCCTGGTACTAGAGTTACTTGAATAAAGATTTCTTGAGTAAATCATGAATATTCAAATTTGCCTTGAATTAAAGATAATATCTTAGATATTATGTTAAATCTAAAATCTTTGATAATTGATAAAAAAACTACTGAAATTGAGTGGATGAAATTATCAAAATCAAAGGCTTGAGTTGTAACTGCTGGAGATATTAAAGCTCCACTATGAGTTGAAATTTTAAATAAGGATCTATATATAACTGAAATTGATAAAAATTGAATGGCTTTAGATATAGAAATAAGAATAGAAAAATCAGTTTGATATTTAAGTATTGAAGAACTTAAAAAAAGAGAAGATGATGTTAATGTTTTATTATTAGATGCAAATTTTTCTCCAGTAATAAATGTTAAATACGAAATCAAAGATACAAGATTTTGAGATATAACAAATTTAGATTCTTTAGAAATGACAATTTCTACAAATGGTGTGATAACTCCGGTTGATGCTTTGAAATTTTCTTCAAATATGTTATCTTCTTATTATTCAATATTTAATGAAGAATCTTTACAAATAGAATGAAGTTTTATTTCTAATGTAAAAGATTTACTTTTAAAAGAAAAAGAAGAAATTAAAGAAGAACTTGAAAAAGAAACATATACTCCAATAGAGATAATGTGATTATCTCCAAGAACTTTAAATGCTTTAATCAATGGAAATATACTTTCAATTGAACAACTTGTAAAATGTACAGAAACTAAACTTTCATCAATAAAATGATTTTGAAAAAAAGCTATGACAGAAATAAGAGAAGCACTTTGAGAAAGAGGTTTAAAACTTCTTTGAGACGATTAAAAATATTTTGGATTATCCAGAATTAATTATTAATTATTAATTTTAATTATTATGAGACATAGAGTAAGGAAAAACTTAAAGTTTAACTGAAAAACATTCCAACATAGGAAAGCTATGGAAAGAAATCTTTTAACTAATCTATTTTTACATAAATCTATAAAAACTACTCCGAAAAAAGCTTCGGCTATAGTTCCATTTGTTGATAAAATAATAAATGTAGTTAATACAAAAGATGAAATGAATGCTATTAGATATGTAATGCAATATATATATACTAAAGAATCTTCTTTAGAAATATTTAAAAATATAGCCCCAAAATTTAAATGAACAAGAACTTCTTGATTTACAAGAGTTACTCCTATAAAATATAGGGATTGAGATAATGCTAAATTAGTATTACTTGAATTACTTTAGTTATTATTTATAAAAAGCATATTATGAAAACATTAATGCCAACACAATTAAAAAATGAGGAAAGAAAATGGTATATAGTTGATGCTGAAGGTCAAACATTATGAAGACTTGCAACTCAATTAGCTGTTATTCTTAAAGGAAAAAATAAACCATCTTTTTCTCCACATTTAGATAATTGAGATTACATTGTAGTAATCAATTCTGAAAAGATTTCAGTTACTTGAAATAAATTAGAAGGTAAAATTTATTATAGACATACTGGATTTTTATGAGGTTTAAAAGAAATTACTCTTTGAAAACTTCTTGAAAAAAAACCAAGTGAAGCTTTAAAAAAAGCAGTTTCTGGAATGTTACCAAAGAATAAATTAAGAAGTGGAATGCTTGAAAGATTAAAACTTGTTGTTTGACAAGAACATACTTATCAGGCTCAACAACCTGAAAAAATAACTTTATAATTATTATTAAACTATGGCTAATAAATATATTCATGCAATTTGAAGAAGAAAAACAGCTTCTGCACAAGTAAGACTATTTGAATGAGCTTGAAATAATACTATAAATTGAAAAGAAATTTCAGTTTATGTAACTAGACAAGATTTATTTGATATTGCTTTTTTACCTATAAAATTATGTTCTTTAAAGGATAAAGTTTTTTTTGAAGTAAAAATTAGTTGATGATGAATTTCATCACAAGTTCAAGCTATTAGACATTCTCTTGCTAGAGCTTTATCTTCTAAAGATGAAACTTACAAAAAGATTTTAAAACAAGCTTGATTTTTAACTCGTGATGCTAGAAAAGTTGAAAGAAAGAAACCAGGTAAAAAGAAAGCAAGAAAATCTGCATCTTGGTCAAAAAGATAGTTTTTTTGAAAGTTTTAGCTTTTATATATTATTTGACAAATATTTATTTTTTAATAAACTTTTGTCGTTTTAAATTTTTAAATTATTAAAAATGACTACTATAAACCAATTAGTAAAGAAAAATAGAACTGATAAAGTAAAGAAGAGTAAATCTCCTGCTTTACAAGTTACTAAAAATTCCATCAAGGGTAATAAACAAATAACATTACCAAAATGATGTCCACAAAAAAGGTGAGTTTGTACTAAAGTTACTACAATGACTCCTAAAAAACCAAATTCAGCTTTAAGAAAAGTAGCAAAAGTTAGATTAACTAATTGATATGAGGTTAATGCTTATATTGGTTGAGAATGACATAATCTTCAAGAACACTCTGTAGTTGCTATTAGAGGTTGAAGAGTTAAAGATTTACCTTGAGTAAGATATCATATTGTTAGATGATTACTTGATACTGAATGAGTTAAAAACAGAAAACAAGCAAGAAGTCAATATTGAGCTAAAAGGCCTAAAAAATAGTCTTTAATTGATATTTAACCTAATTACATAAAGAGTAATCTACTTTTTGTAGGTGAAAATTTTACTTTATTATTATAAAATTATGAGTATTATACTTTGAAAAGATCCATTAGTTGATAAATTTATCAATTATGTAATGAAAGAATGAAAAAAAAGTTTAGCTATTAAACTTATGAATGATACATTTGAAGAAATTAAGGCTAAATGACAAAAGAAACCAGAAGAAGTTTTTTTAAAAGCATTAGAAAATGTAATGCCAAAAATTGAAGTTAGACCCAAAAGAGTTTGAGGTTCTATATATCAAGTTCCACAAGAAGTAAAACCAAAAAGACAATTATTTTTAGCTGCTAGATGGGTTTTAGATTCAGCAAGAAGCAAAAAATGAATTAATTTCTCAAAAGCTTTATCTGTTGAACTAATAGATGCAGCTAATGAAACAGGTAATGCTGTTAAAAAGAAATTAGAAGTTTATAAAATGGCTGAAGCTAATAAAGCATTTGCTAGATTTGCTAATAGATAATAACTTTAAATTTAATTCTTAATTCTAAAAAATATGGCTCACAAGAAAGCTCAATGAGCGACTTCCAATGGTCGTGATTCTAATGCTAAAAGACTATGAGTAAAAATTTATGGTGGTCTTGAAGCTAGAACTGGAAATATAATTATAAGACAAAAATGAAATAAATTTTGGCCAAGTGAATGAGTTTCACAAGGTAAAGATTTTACTTTATTTGCTAATAGAGATTGAGTGGTTTCCTTTAGTGAAAAAAGAAAAGTAAAATTTGATGGAAGAATTTATAGAGATATTTATGTTTCAGTAAAATAATAAAAAAAGTTCATAAATAGGAACAATGCAAGTTGTTTCTTTTTTTTGAATAAAAAATGAAATAAAAAGATATTTATATTCTTATAAGCTGGTTTTAAATCAAAATCATTAAATTTTGGCACATCTAAGATTAAATTATTTTTTCTTTTTTTAAAATTATAAAACTTAAAATTAAGAACAAACTAAAAGTAAAAAAACTAAGTAGAATATTTTTAGTTAAATCCTTGTTTTGTTCTCAATTATCTGCATAAGTTACTGGTAATATATTTATTTTTTCTATTTTTAAAAGTTCTTTTTTATTTAAATTATTTTGAGAAATATTTTCTTTTTTGATTTTTCATTCAATTTCAACTAAAAAGTAAGATATATCTTCATCTTGTAAATCACTAATTTTTAAAGAAACTATATATTTTCAAGTTTTAAATTTTATGGAAGCTGGATTTGATTTAATAGAAGAAATTCAATTTCAAAAATCCCAAAAATATCTTTTTATATCTCAAGTTGAATTTCTTCAATCAAAATTTATATTACATTCTTCAGCATTTTTACAAATAATTTTATTTCCAGATACTCAAATACTTTTTGCTAATTTCTGTAATGTGATATTTGATTTTAGTTTTTCTAAAGGTTTTGATTTCTTTGAAATTTTAACTTCTTTAGAAAAATTTATATATTCTAAATAATCATTATCTATATCAAAATTAGAAATATTATCAAGTTTTACAGAATGATTTTCATCAACTTTTAGATAACTTTTAACTTCAAATTCTCATAAATCAACTTTATCTAAATTTATTTCATAATTTCATTTTTCATCAGAAATTGTTTCAAAATAATTGTTTTCTGAAGCAAAAGTTTTTAAAAATAAAAATGAAGTTTCTTGAATTTTTTTATTTAACTCAATTATTATTATTGTATTTGGAAAAGTCTTTCAATAAATCTTTATTCAAGATTTTTGTTTTTTGATTTTCTGAGTGAATGTTTTATTTATTATTTCTTTTATTTTTGTTGTATTTAATCCAGTTCAAGTTTTCATATTCTCTAAATTTTGAGTTATTAAATCTTTTACTTTTATTGGATTTTCTTCTATTATTTCAATTTTATTATTATTTCTATAAACACTAAATCATTCTGGAATATTAAAATCCCATTTTAAATTATCAATTAAATCTCAATTACAAACCAAATTTACTTCATCTGGAGAAGTATTATTTAAATTAATATTAGTATCTAATTTAAAAAATTTAATTGATTTTCAAGAGTTTAAAATTATATCTTTTTGTATTTTAAAAGGTTTTGATCATCAATTAATTTTGTCATCTAACTCACAATTATTTAAATTTATTTCTCAACTTCAAGTATTTGTTATTTCAATATATTCTGCATAATCAACTCAAGTAGGATTTGGTATAACTTTTGAAATTTTTAGAGTGTAATTTTGTAAATTTATAAAATCTTTTTTTTCATTATTTTCTTTTAAATCTTCATTTTCTATAACCTTTACAAAAAAATCATCTTCTCAAAAAAGTCAATTTTCGTCAATTACTTTTAAAATTATTTTATATTCTCAAATTTTATAAATAATTGATTTTGGATTTACTCAAGTTCAAGAAGTTCAATTTCAGAAATCCCATAAATAATCTAAATCAAGTCAGTCTAAACTATAACTTTTTTCTCAATTAAAATTCACACTACATTCGCTTCAATAACAAGTTAAATAATTATTTGATAAACTTTTATTTTTTCAAACAGTTCATTCCAAAATTATTTTTGAGACTGGTTTATTTCAAATTTCTTTTGTATTTTCTTCAATATTTATATTTTCAAAATCTTTTTTTAGGTTTTTAAATTCTATAAAATTCTCTTTATAATTTCATTCATTTCCAGCTTCATAAACTCTTAAAGTTGCTTTAAAGTTTCAGAGTGGATATTTTATATATCAAGGATTACATTTTTTGTCGGTTCAAATATCAAAACTTCATCCTGGAAAAAACCATAAACAAGCTTCTTTTGAATTTTTTGGTTCGTATGATAAATTTAAATTACAATCATCTTTTTTACAATTATTATTTTCATCAAGTCAGCTTTGAATAATAATTTTTGGAGTATCAATATACATGTAATTCACTATAGTTATTCAACCTCCTCATCATCAAATATAAACAGTTTTTATGTTTTCAGGTTCTTTATATCAAGAATTAATTATTTTCAAGTTTTTTAGCACAAAATTATTTGGATTTGCTATTTCACTAATTTTATAATTTATCTCATAAGTTCATTCAGGAAAAGTAATAGTATTTGGATTACATTTATATTTTTCCTCTATAAATTCTGCAAATCAAAAATTCCATTCACAATTATATTTTGTATTTGGGATTGTTATTAATCAACTTCAAAAATCTCAATTTAAATTAAAATTTACTTTACAATCAGTTTCGGAAGTTAAACAATTATATTCACTAATTTCTTGATTTTTTTCAGATAAATAAGTTGGATTTTGAAAAAGTAATTTTATCGTAAAATTTGGTAAAATAACTCAAGTATTTATTAAAGTTCAAGAATTTTCTAAACTTCAACTTTCACTTAAAGTTCAAGAATTTGATAATTCTCAAGTTCAAGTTTCTATACTTCAGGTCTGAGTATTTTCTAAATTTCCAGTTCAAGTTTCTATACTTCAAGTATTTGTATTTTCTTCATTTCAAGTATTTATAATATTTTCTTTAAAATAAACATTCTTATAATTATTAAAACTAGTTGTATATAATAATTTAATCTCATTTCATAAATCATCATAAATTCAAACTCATGCATTTGTTTTCAATCTTAAATGACTTGAAGTTAAGTTGTTAATTATTAATCAAGTTGAAGAATTATCTTGTTCAACTAAATTTATTCACAAAATATTTCCAGATAAATAAAATCAAGAAAATATATTATTTCAAGAAACTCAATCAAGTTTAGAACTTGATAATCATCAAGTATTTGAATATAAAAACAATTTAGAAAAATTTATATTTCAACTCAAAGTTTTGTTAAATTCTATTTCTAAATTATCTATTTTTCAATTATTATTTAAATCTGAATAATATAAATTATTTTCAGATAAGCTAATATCAGATAAAACAAATAAAAAATGTGATATTACAAAAACAAAAAAAATTAATAAAAAAGTCTTTTTAAACATAATATTAAAATTAAAAATAATTAACTTTTACATTATATTTACCATATATTAATTTTTTATTAATTTTTATGAGATTTTTTTAAAAAGATTGTTTATTTCAAGAATATATTCTTTTGATTTCTTTATTAAAGCCCTTTCTTCAAGTAAATCAAAATCATGAGCAAGTTTATTTCTTAACTTATGTAATTCCCAAACTTTATCAATATCACTTATTATTTTTGGTTCTTGTTTTAATATTTCTCAAAAAGTTCAAATATATCAATAGGATAACAGTATTTTATGAAAAAGTTTATCGGCATCAATAATCTTTTCTTTACTTGAAATATTTGTTGAGATTTTTTTTAATATTTTTTGAAATTCTATAACTTGTGACTTTGAAAGTTTTTTTTGCTTTTTTAAAGAAATGAAAAATCAAAAATATGAAATTATTAAAATTAGTATTATAGAAATTACAATTCAAAAATATATCATATTAATTTTATTAAGATATTTAAAGTAAAATTATTATATTTCAAAAATAATAAAGTCAAAAACTTATTTTTTGTAAATAATAATAAAATTTATAAAGAAATTTTATTATTATTATATTTTTGTTTCATATTTTTGAACAACAATTATTTTTTATTAAATTCCTTTAAAAATCATAAAAAATCTAAATTGTTAACAGTTTGTTAAAAACTCATTTTTGTTCTCTTAAAATAAATAATTAAATTGTCTAGTATTTTTTTATTTGTTTTTACAATTTAATATTGACTTTATAATAAAAAAGAGTAAATAATGTTTATCAAAAATAGCAAAAACAAAAACATAAAAATCACTTATTAACATTTTTTTAACAAAAATGACTCTAAAAGAAGAGAAAAATTTAAAAGATTTGCATAAATCAGTATTATTATTTGAGTTGGTGAATTGAATAAAAATATTTAAAGATAAACAAAATATAATAGTTGATTGCACTTTATGAATGGCTTGACATGCAAGAGAAGTTATAAAAAAGTTGAATTCGTGAGATATATTTGTTTGATTTGATGCTGATAAAAGAAATTTAGATATTGCAAAACCATATTTAGAACAAGATTTTAGAGAAAGTTGAATAAAATTATTATTTGTAAATGATAATTTTTATAATTTAAGAGAAAGATTAACGGATTTATGAATTGATGAAATTACTTGAATTTATTATGATTTAGGAATATCATCTTTACATATTGATGAAGCAGATAGATGATTTAGTTTTAAATTGGACTGACCTTTGGATATGAGGTTTGATAATTCTAAATGAATAACAGCTAGTCAAATAGTAAATTCTTATAAAGAAGATGAATTAATAAGAATTTTTAGAGAATATGGAGAAGAACAAAGTTCTAAAAAAATAGCTTGAGAAATTATAACTCAAAGAAAAAAAGGTTTTAGATTTAAGACTACAAAAGATTTAGCAGATTTAATTTGAAAAATCTCAAAATTTCCAAAATCTAAAAACAGAATTTTCCAAGCACTTAGAATAGAGGTAAATGATGAATTATGAGTTATAGAAAAATCTGTTTTAGATGCTATAAGTTTATTAAAGAAATGATGAAATATTTTTATAATTAGTTTTCACTCGCTTGAAGATAGAATTGTAAAAAATATTTTTAAAAATGAAAGTAAAGATTGTATATGTAGAGATTTAATTTGTAATTGCAAACATAAAAAATGCTTACAAATTTTAACAAAAAAACCAATACTTCCAACTAGTGATGAAATAAAAATAAATCCTAGATCAAGAAGTGCAAAAGCTAGATTGGCTTTAAAAATATAAAATTTATAACTATAGAAAATGAATCCAAACTTACTTGTAATAAAAACATGACATTTTAAATTTTTCTCTCAAAGAAAAACAACAAGAGAAAACTTTAAATTATGAGTTAATACTACATATATATTGACTTTACTTTTTATATGAATTTTGTGAATTTATTATGTTTGGACTTTGAATATAAATGCTACAAAATGATATAATATAAGAAATTTAGAAATACAAAAAAATAATTTAGCAATTGAAAAATGATTACTTGAAGTAAAAATAGCTGAACTTGAGAGTTTATCAAATATATTAAAATGGGATTGAATTAATAATATGGAGAATGTGTCAAATGCTGAATTTCTTGTGGTAAAAGATATGAAAGATTATGCATTTAAAAATTAAAAATAAGTCAAAATAAAAATTGACTTATTTTTTTTAATTTATATAAATTTATGGTATTTAAAATAATAAATTTTATGCCAGAAAGTTTAAAAAAATTAATTAACTTAATAAGTTTTTTACCTTGAATTTGAGAAAAATCAGCAACTAAACTTGCTTTTTTCTTATTAAATTCAAACAAAAATTATCTTGAAAATCTATCAAATTCCTTATTAAATTTAAAAGAAAGTATTTCAAAATGTGAAATCTGTAATTGCTTAATTGATAAAAATAAAAATATTTGTGAAATTTGTTCTTCAAGTAATAGAAATAAAAATATTATTTGTGTAGTTGAAGAATATTTAGATATGATTTCAATTGAAAATTCTAAAGTTTTTGACTGAGTTTATCATATATTAGGTTGAGCTATTTCTCCTATGAATTGAATCTTTATTTGAGATCTAAATTTTGAAAGTTTATTTAAAAAAGTTTCAAATTCTCAAGAAAATATAGAACTAATAATGGCTACAAATCCAAATATTGAATGAGAAGCAACAGTTGCATATATTATATGAGAAATAGAAAAAAGATGATTAAAAAAATTTATTAAATTGACAAGATTATCTAGATGATTATCATCAGGTTATATAGAATATGCCGATAATATAACACTTATTAATTCTATAAAAGAAAGAAAGGAAATATAGCAAATAAAGTTTGCTATTAAAAAGAAAAAGCCAAAATAGAAAAGTATAAGTTTATTATTGAAAATGATTTTTTCAAACTTATTTTTTACATTTTAATTAACTAATATTTTATGTGAGAATTTGCTCCAGCAGGATGAACTGTAAAAATGACTAGATGACAAGTTAGGAGATATATCAAAGAAATGGAAGAAAAAAGATTAAAAGCTCAGGCTGAATTAGAAAAAGCTAAATTAAAATGAGAACTTAATAATGATGATGATTTAGAAGAATTAGATCAAAAAATAGATTGGTAATTTTTAATTTTTCTAAAATATGCAACTCTCAAATAAAAATATCATAAAAATATTCCTCAAATCCCTAAAACCCCAAAAAGCATTTACTTTAGTAGAATTAGTAGTAGTAATAACAATAATAGCAATATTATCTACAATAGCATTCGTATGATACCAACAATATTTTTGAAATTCAAGAGATAGTAATAGACTTCAAACAATGTGAAATGTAGAAACATGATTACAATTAATATATTGAAAAACAAGAAAATATCCAACACCAGAAGATAATATAAGTATAAATGCTAGTTGAACAACTATGATATATCAATGATATTTTTGAGATAATAGCTCAAAAACAATAAATATGAATACTATACCTCTAGATCCATTAGATAATATTAGATATACATATTCAACAGATGTAAAATATAAGAAATATCAATTACTTGCATTTATGGAATGAGATAGTCAAACAGCATATAATCCAATAATAGATAAAACATATGCAATAGATTATACAGATAGAATACCAAAGATATATTGAAGTAATTTAATGTGAACAATTGTTGATACAAACAATAATCCAATTCAAAGTATAACATCAACTTGAATAGATTTACTTACAACAAATAGTTGAACTGTTTATAAATTATTATTAAGTAGTGGAAGCTTAACAGCTTCTTGAAATATTATATATCAATCATTAAAT